>JAKARW010000001.1:0-38793 GCA_021819125.1 Pseudomonadota bacterium
GCCCCTGTGGCGCCATGCGCGTGATGAACAAGAACATGCGGTCTACGACGCGGTGTGTCGGCGGTTCTATCAGTTCCTGACCAGCACTAAGAGCTAAATCTCACCCACGAATTCCGCTGAAGAGCCAATAAAAGGAGATCTATCATGCGCATTTGCTATAGGCGTGCCGTGTTTAGGTGCGAAAGCGTTCTTGCGGGCGCCCTCTTATCGCTGTTTGTCTCCTCCGCTTGCGCAGCGGACGTGTCCTACATCATCCAGCAGGCGGAAACAGGATTTTTCTTCGGTGGTGGTGCCTTGTATCAGCAATACGCGGAAACGGGGTCCAACGGAACAACGGTCGACGCTGAGACTGGTTCTATCCCGGCTTTCACGGTGGGCGCAAGCGGCATGACAACCAATCCTCAGGGCGGATTTTATTGGCGGGCTGCCTATACGCGTGCCAGCGGCAGCACGAATTATTCGGGTGCTTCCGTTCAAACGACAACCGCCAATGCGATAAGCGAATTCCGAGGCCGGCTGGGCGACGCGTTCGGGGTCGGCCGCGTGCTGGGCGCCCCCACGGCCGTCATCCCCTATCTCGGATTAGGATTTCATCACTGGACGCGGAATGTCGGCAACGGCAACGGACTCGGCGGAATTGAGCAGTATGCTGACGGTCATATCGGCATCGGGCTTCTGGGTGATGTCGCGGTGAGTCGGCGTTGGGTGCTTGGTGTTCATCTCCTAGAGGGTTACACGCTTGGCGCGCAAATCCAATCCACGCTCCCCATGGTTGTCGATACAAGCACAAACCAGGCGAGCTACGTTACCGGCACGCATGCGCTAGGCGATCGTCCGTACCTAAACGTGGGGTTGAAGGCTGTCTACATGATTGATCCGGTTTGGCGTGTGTATCTGCGCGTCCGGCGGACGATATTCCACTACGGTGCCTCGTCAGCTAGTCCTATTTTCGACCAAAATGGCGTATTTACTGGTTATTATACATATGAGCCCAACAGCTCCACCACTCAGACATTGGCCACAGTCGGCGTAGCCGCACGATTTTAGTGCAGCGCATCACAATTTTAACGAAGCTAAATACTACGCCTTTCTGTATGGGCGAGAGAGATCCTGACAAGAGGTTTATGGATCCACAATGCGTGGTCGGCGATCCCGGGGCCATAAAGAAAAACCGTGCCAGAAGCGCCACACCCTTAAGATGCGGGGATGCGGGCGGGGCTTGCCAAGTATGCGTGTTATCATAGGCACGTTACGCCCATGTCGGCCTCCTGGCTTACTCAATAGGGTTGATTCCATTTTCTGCGCGACATCGCCATTGAGCGGCGGCCTGGCGTCTTTCGAGGTGTTCCGGTCGACGGGAAAAAGGCGAGCCACACTCTGGGGTGACCGGGTATGGAGCGGTAAAAGATTTTGGTATTGGGCGTCGTCCGTTTGGGGCTCGATGCCGACACCGACCGACTCCGGGGACTGGCCAGTACACTGTGGCAGATGCTGGGGCACGTCGACCGGTACGATAAACACGCTTACGAACCGCAGACACTGAAGGACAACTTGCACCTTTTCACGCCGGAACACCTCGGGCGGATCAACGACGCCGTGGTGCGCGCCTTTCTGGGGGTGTGTTGCACGGATTTCTTTCTAAAACGCGACTACGCCTTTATCGAGGCCGGTGTCCCCGCGGTGTTCCTGGATATCGGTGGCGACACCTGCTATACGCTACGCCAGGAGGAGGCCGCCTATGCCGGGCGCTTCGAGGCCGAGGCGTTCGTGGATGCGCGGCTCTTGGGGCGCCTCCTGGATTGGCGCGACCGGCTGACGGTCGCCGAGCGCGTGCTGACGCCAGAAGAGTCCCGTACGCCGCTCCAAAGAGCGGACGACCCGTCTCCGCCAGGGCCATAAATAATTGCGCCTGTCACCCATCGTGTCTTGGGCCGGCCATGCTGGCTCGTGGTGCGCCTACGGCTGGACGCGCCGTTGACATGTTCTACACTGAGAGGGCGGGCATCATCTCGGGCCTTTGCGGGCTATGGGGTGCAGGGCATTCCAAAGCGGGCCAGTCGGCGATCATGGCCGCTTTGGCGGCATGTGGCAGGCGGGGAGCGGAACAATAAACCAAATGGTGGTTTGCGCAACAGGGGGAAATCCATGACGTGTCGATCGAGCGGACGACGTGCGGTCTATGCCGCGCTGTCCGGGTTTATGCTGGTGGCCGGCGCCCAGGCCCGTATCCATGGGGAGAGCGCGCTTGCCGCCTACAACAACAATGCAAGCCTCGCGTTCATCCATAGCCATGTCGGGTACGGCGAGCGGAACTCACCCCCCAATGGCGTGTATGCCGACACCGACTCGGGGTTTGTTGAGGGCGGGCGTTTTGCGGTGTCGGGCATGCGCACGGCCGGTGTCCGCAACGTCTACTTTCATGCCTCCTACAGCCAGACCGACGGCACTCTGAACTATGTCTCTGGGTCGTATGTTGGGCCGCAGAACACCCAAATGACGGACATCGGCCTGCGCCTGGGCCAGGGCTTCATGGTTGCCAACAGGATGATGTTGATACCTTATATCGGCTATGGCTTCCATCACTGGGCGCGCGGCTATGAAGGTTACCGCAATCAGTACGCGGCCTTCGGGTTCCTATGGCAGGTCGAACTCTTCCGGCGGCTGGTGACGAGCCTGAATCTCGCTTATGGCCGCACCATCCATCCGAGCATATCAGCGCCAGCCTATGGGCTCCAGGGGCTGGGCCCGAAACCCTGGCGGCGTGCCGGAGTCGATGTCGATTATCTCATCGGACGCCACGAGGCGGTGTTCGTGAGCGCCACGTACACCGAGTTCCAGTACGGGGCGGGGCCTGTAGTTCCGTCCGTGGGCAATGAACCCTTCAGCCAGACCGAGGTCACGAACTACGCCATCGGCGCGCGCTTCCTGTTTTGAGATAGCCTGGCGCCGGGGCAAGCCGCCGCGGCGCCAGGGGTTGCCGCATAGCTAGGGCAGGAACGCCTTGATCGTTAGCTTACCACCGGGTCTGCCCGCAGCGCTTGCGCGCGCCATCCAGGCCCCGGCCTCTCGATGCCGCGCGGTCTCGCTATCTATTTTTACGCCTGCCCGGCGATTTTTCTTGCCACCCTTGGCGTATGTAACCACGCCGCCCGGGAAGGCCCCGCGCCTTTTTAGTATCGGGGGTCTTGTCCATTTTTCTACCGGGTTCGTCGCCCGCACGCGCCCGTTGCGCGGTGTTTCCCTTAGCGGTCTCCCCACGCGAAGACATTCACCCGCGCCGGAGGTACGTTGCGCCATATGGTGCGCGAGTGCACACAGGTGATTTCCTGAGCCCAGTCGATGGCGCGGCAGCGCAGGCTGTAGGTGAACTGTATGAAGGTGGCGCCCTTGGGGAGGATCGCGTCCAGCGCCAAGCCGATTTGATCGACGGTGCTCTTTGGCAGGGATTTCAAGGGTAGGCTCGACACCACCACCGATACCCGCCGCGCGCGCCAGCCAAGCAGGTCCGCGAGGTCAGCTGCGTCCCCTTCCAGCACGGTGACATCGGGGAAGCGCTCTTTGAGGTGGGCGGCCAGTAGCGCCGATTTTTCGACAACTATAAGACGTTCCGGCGCTACGCCATGGTTGAGCAATGAGGCGGTCACGACCCCGGTCCCCGCGCCCAGTTCGACGATGTAGCCCTTGGACGCGGTCACGGCCTGCGAGGCCATGTAGTCGGCGAGGCGTCTTGAGCTCGGGCAGGCGGCACCCACGGCCTGCGGGCCGGAACAGATGGCGCGGGCAAAAAGCCGAAGATCACTTGGAAACATCGTCTTTGCCACGCGTCCCAACGTCTTTTTCCACCACGATGGTCCTTGCGTAGAGCCCTCTGGCGTCCCGGAATCGATTGTCGTCCGGTGCATGCACTCCCCCGTTCGTCCCCAAAAGGCGGGCACGACTATCAGTTAATCGCTCAAGCATATAGCATGAGCCTGTAATTGCAACGAAAGTTCAACAGCTAGCGAGCGGGAGGCCGATTTTCGCTTACGGAAGCAGCGCGCGCAGGCGCTTTTTGTGGCGATAGATGGCGCTTTCGAGGGCATGGCGCAATTGCAGGGCGACGCCGGTATCACCCTCCACGCACAGCCGGCGGTCAAAGAACAGCGCGTCGGCATCCTCGGTCTGCAAAAGGAGCGCGAGAAACGATCGCAATTCCCCGCGTATGCACGTCGTCCACGGGGCGGGCGGGGCCGGCCACAGGCGCCCGCCTCGGATCACAAAGCCGATGGCAAGATGCGGATTCGTGACTTCCAGGCGGACGCGCGTCCCCGACAGGGCATCGAGGGAGTGATTCGACGCCAACAGGGCATTGGCCACGAGGGCGCCTGCCAGGGCGATCGCCGGTGGCGGCAGCACCTTGGCGCCGATATCCAGGGCGCGCGGCGCGGTCTGCGAGACGATATCGGATAAAAGGGTCATGGCGGCTATTGTTCGCCGTTCGCGCGGCCCATGGATTGATGCGCGTCAAATGCTTTTGCGTTGGATCAAAGGGCGAAGGCAGGCCCCGCTCTAGGATGCCACCACGATGTTTACCGATATGCGTCAATTCCTTGCGCACCTTGAGCGCCAAAACCTGCTCGCGCGCGTGGCCGCGCCCGTCAGCGCCCATCTAGAGATTACCGAGATCTGCCGGCGCGCGATTATGGCGGGCGGACCGGCGTTACTGTTCGAGCATGTCGATGGCGGGACGGTGCCGGTGGTCGGCAACCTGTTTGGGACCCGTGAGCGCGTCTTGCAGGCCATGGACCTCGAAGACAGCGCCGCCTTGCGCGCGCTCGGGGAGCTGCTTGGGCGGATCAAGGAGCCGCGCTGGCCGCGTGGTGCCGGCGAGGCCATGCGTCATCTCCCCATCATCGGTCGCCTGTGGGCGGCGCGAACACGACTCATAGAAGGCGGCGCGCCTGTCCACGAGTGTGTTCAGGAGGGTGACGCCGTCGACCTCGAGGCCTTGCCGATTTCGCACTGCTGGCCCGAGGACGCGGGTCGGCTGCTCACTTTTGGCCTGGTCATCACCCGGCCGGGCCGCGACGAGCGGCACAACGTCGCGGTCTATCGCCAGCAATTGATCGGCCGCAACCGCCTCATCATGCGCTGGCTCGCGCATCGCGGCGGGGCCGGCGACTATGCGCGGTTTCGCGAGGCGCACCCAGACGAGCCGTTTCCGGTGGCGGTGGCCATTGGCGCGGACCCGGCCTTGACCATAGCCGCGGTCGCGCCCATTCCGGACACCTTGTCTGAGTATCAGTTTGCCGGCCTTCTGCGTGGGGCGCGCACCGAACTCACGCACGCCGGCAACGGGCTGCTCGTGCCGGCCCGCGCCGAGATCGTTCTCGAGGGCGTGATCGCCCCGGGCGACACGGCGCTAGAGGGGCCGTTTGGCGACCATACCGGGTATTACAACGCCCAGGATCATTTCCCGGTGATGACTGTGACGCGCGTCACCCACCGTCATGCGCCCCTCTACCAAACGACCTACATGGGGCGCTCACCACACGACGAGCCCTCGGTATTGGCCGGCGCCCTGAACGAGGTCTTTGTGCCATTGCTGCAACAGCAATTCCCGGAGATCACCGATTTTTATCTGCCTCCCGAGGCTTGTTCCTACCGGGTTGCGGTGGTGAGCATTCGCAAACGCTATCCCGGGCATGCGCGTCGCATCATGTTTGGCGTGTGGTCTTATCTGAGGCAGTTTACCTATACGAAATTCGTGATCGTGACCGATGATGATATCAACATTCGTGACTGGTCGGAGGTCATATGGGCCCTTGTGACCCGCGCCGATCCCGCGCGCGATGCGGTCATCCTGACCAATACGCCCATCGATTACCTGGATTTTGCGAGCCCGGAGGCGGGTCTTGGTGGCAAGATGGGGCTCGATGCCACGTTGAAGCGGCCCCCTGAGGTCACGCGACCCCCGGGCCGACCGATCCGGCCCGACGCCCGGACTCAGGCGGCCGTGGCCGAGATCTGCGCGGCCCTGGGCCTGTGAGCATCATTGATATAGGTCAAAGCATCGCGAGGCACCCTAGCGCTACCGTCGTGTTTTAGGATTATCTTATGAATGACGACTTTGATGCCTCACTCGTCGCTCGCTATGGGGAATCGGCGCCGCGCTACACGTCATACCCCCCGGCCACCCAATTCCATAGTCAGTTCGGGCCTGATGACCTGGCCCGCGTGCTTACCGAGCGGCCCGCGGGCCGCCCATGGTCGCTCTATGTGCACGTGCCGTTCTGCGAGTCCGTATGTTATTACTGCGCGTGCAATAAGACGGTCACCAAGCATCATGACCGCGCGGGGTCTTATGTGGCGCGTGTCGCCCGAGAGCTTGCGCTGCTATCGTCGCTGCTTGGCGCGCGAGCGCCGCTCGATCAACTCCATTGGGGCGGCGGGACCCCCACGTTCCTCAGTCACGATGAGATGCGCGCGCTCATGTGCGCGATCGCTGAACGTTTCGCGCTGCGCCCCGATGATGGTGGTGAGTATTCGATCGAGATCGATCCGCGCCATGCCTCGGATGCCACGCTTACGCTCCTACGCTCCGCCGGATTCAACCGCCTAAGCCTCGGTGTTCAGGATTTCGATCCGCAAGTGCAGCGCGCCATCAACCGCGAGCAGTCCTTCGCGCTGGTGCGCCATGTCGCCGAGACCGCTCGCTCCCTCGGGTTTCGCTCCTTAAGCGTCGATCTCATCTACGGCCTGCCGCGCCAGACCCGCGACAGCTTCGCGCGCACGATCGATCGCCTGCTGGAAATCGCCCCGGATCGCGTGTCGCTCTTTAACTACGCACACCTCCCGGAGCGCTTCAAGCCTCAGCGGCGCATCAATGCCGCCGAGATTCCAGATGGCCTGACCAAGATCGCCATCCTAAGCGGTACCGCGCAAGCCTTGGCCCGCGCAGGCTATGTCTATATCGGGCTCGACCACTTCGCCAAAGCCGACGATGAGCTGGCTTTGGCGCAACGCGATCGCACCCTTGCGCGCAATTTCCAAGGATACTCGACCCGCGGGCATCTCGATGTCTTGGGCGTCGGGGCCTCGGCGGTCAGCCGCATAGGCGGGATCTACAGCCAGAATGCCTGGGACCTGAAGGAGTACGAGACCCTTGTCGACCAAGGGACGCTACCCGTGCGCCGCGGCTTTGAATTGAGCGCCGATGATCAACTGCGCCGCGAGGTGATCAACGACCTTCTGTGTCACATGGAGTGCGACGTCGCGGCCGTCGAGGCGCGTCATGGCCTGCGCTTTGCCACCTATTTCGCGTCCGAATTGGCGCGCCTCGAGCCCTTCATTCACGATGGTTTGGTGGAGATGGACGGTGGCAAAATCCATGTGACTGCGCGCGGCCAGATTTTGGTGCGCGCGGTGTGCGCGATCTTCGACCGCTACCTGCTCGAAGCCGATCGCCGGCGGTTTTCCCGCGTCGTTTAGGAGTCATTCACCGATGTCGTATACCCGAGCCCTTTCGATTTTGGTCCTGGCGGCGTTCTCCGGGAGGGCGTTGGCCCGTGTCCTGACCGGTCGGCAGGTCTTCGATCACACCTGCCACACCTGCCACGCCCGCGGCGTCGCCGGTGCGCCCCAGTTCGGCAATCGCGCCGCCTGGCGCAAACATCTGGCAAAAGGGATCAAGGTTCTTGAGGAACACGCCATTCATGGCTATTATGGGCAGAGCTTCATGCCCCCCAAGGGCGGCGATGAATCCCTGACCGACAGCGAGGTGCGTGCGGCGGTCCGCTACATGGTCGCGGCCATCCAATCCGGGCCGAGCCTTGATCCGCATCAATGAATAGCGGGGTCATCGGACTAAGCTCATGCCATGACTTCTATGATCGCGTCGTGCCTACCGAAGCTAAACCTGAGGGGTCGCCATCTGTTGCCCATCTTCCAGGGCGGCATGGGGGTGGCCATCTCGGCCCACAAGCTCGCCGCTGCGGTGGCGCGTGAGGGCGCGGTCGGCACCATCGCAAGCGTCGATCTGCGGCATTTGCACCCGGACATCATGAGCCGCCTGCGCCGCTGCCGGGACACGCACAAGATGCTCGACGCGAACCTCGAGGCCCTGGACCGCGAGGTCAAGGCGGCGCGCGCCGCTGCGGGACCTACGGGCTTCATCGCAGTCAATGTCATGCGTGCGCTCAATCATTACGCCGATTTCGTCCGCCAGGCCTGCCTTAGTGGCGCCAACGCCATCGTCATGGGGGCTGGGCTGCCGCTTGATCTCCCCGAACTGACCGAGGGGCACGACGTCGCCCTGATTCCCATCCTCTCCGAGGAGCGCGGGGTCGAGGTTCTGCTGCGTAAGTGGATGCGTAAGGGCCGACTCCCCGATGCGGTCATCATAGAACACCCGGGCCGTGCCGGCGGCCATCTCGGCGCCTCGCGGCTGGCCGATGTCGACTCCCCGCGCTTTGATTTTCGCCATGTCCTGAAGGAGGCCTTGGCGCTGTTCAAGAAGCTCGGCGTCGCCGCCGAGCGTATCCCGCTCATTCCGGCCGGAGGCATTGGCTCGTTCCGGGCCATTCGCGAACTGCTCGATCATGGCGCCTCGGGGGTGCAATTGGGGACGGCGTTCGCGGTGACCGAGGAGTGCGATGCGCACCCGAACTTCAAGCGGGTATTGGCCGAGGCGCGCGGCGAGGATATCGTCACCTTCATGAGCGCCGCGGGCCTTCCCGCGCGCGCGGTCCTGACACCCTGGCTCAAGCGCTATCTGGCGCGCGAGACCCTTTTGAAGGCCCGTGCCTCAAATCGTTGCGGGGGATGTGCGAGTCGGCTGGAGTGCCTGAGCCATTGCGGCTTCAAGGATGGCAATCCCGACGCCGGGCAATTCTGTATCGAGACTCAGCTTGCGGCGGCGGCCAAGGGCAATGTCGAGCAAGGGCTCTTTTTCCGGGGGGATGCGCCGTTGCCGTTCGGCCATGAGATCCGGCCGGTGCGCCATCTCCTCGAGTACCTCTTGACCGGGGTAGCGCCGGCCCTGGTACCGCCCGTGGCGGTCCCCCTGACCGCCTAAGCCGCATCATGTCGTGCTGTCACGTCCTTGATCTGCGGCTTACGCCACAAGGGGTGTCGCCATCCACTTACGCCTACTCTGTCCTGCGTGAGATGGGTCCCGGCGAATCCCTGCGCCTGTGGAGCCCCGAGGGGCCCACGTTACTCATGGCTCAGCTTCAGAATCACATGCGCCATACGCTTGTCTGGCAGGCCGTCACCGACGGTCAGGGTTACCTGATCACATTGCATATTCGCGGCCCCGGCGAGGCGCTTACGCTCACCGACACTTTGCGCCGCGACCATGACGATATGGACGCCCATCTCGTCCGATCGCTGTCTTTGGTCAGCGGCGGACGCTGGCAAGAGGCGGTCTTCGAGGTGACGGCCCTCGACCGCGCCTTGCGCACCCACATCCTTCTCGAAAACGACCTTCTCGCGCCAGTGGGCGCCCGCGACCTGGAAGAGCCGACATCGCTCATGCGCCGCGAGCACGACGACATCCTGATCCAGCTGGATGCGATCCAGGAGGTCTGCCTGTCCCCCGAGCAGTCCTGCCAAGACCTGGACACCTGGCTTGGGCTCCTTGCCGCGAGCCTCAATAAGCACGAGTTTCGGGAAGAGACGCTCTTATTCGGTGCCTGGGAGCGGGCCGCCGGCGCGCACAAAAGCCTTCTGGACGAGGTACGCCGGCGCTTGTCGTCCCGTGTTCTCGAGCCGCAAGCGGCCCCGCGACCTTATGCGGCGCGTACCGGCACAAGGCCGATATAAAACAACACCGCGCAGTATTGCGCAACGCTTCCCCCCAGCACGAACAGGTGCCAGATCCCGTGGGCCCACGGCCATTTTTCGTCAAGCAGAAAAAATACCGCGCCCACGGTGTACAAGAGCCCACCGGCGGCAAGCCACGCAAAGCCCGCCGGCGCCAAGTGGCGCATGAGGGGCTGCAGGGCGATGACGATCAGCCACCCCATGACCCCGTAGAAGATCATCGACAGCCGCCGCGATCTCTGAGGGATGAATTCCTGGACGATGCCAAGCACCGCAAGGCCCCACAGGACCCCGAACAGCGACCAGCCCCACGGTCCACGCAAAGGCCCCAGGACGAACGGGGTATAGGTCCCGGCGATCAGGAGATAGATGGCGACATGGTCGAGCCGCTTGAATACGCTCCGTGCCCGGCCCGTAAGGCCGTGGTAGAGACCCGACATGGTATACAGAAATACGAGCGTGAGCCCATAGATGCTGAAGCTCACGATGCGCCAGGGATCCGCGCGTAGAGCCGCGAATACGATTAACACGACGGTGCCTGCGATGGCGAGCAGGCCGCCTGCAATATGGCTGAGACTATTGAATCGTTCGGAGTGCAACATGCCATCCCTCACGGCCAGTATAACATCGGACTACCCGGGTCCCGTAGGCGGCGCCAGGTCATCTGCCCCATCACGTCCGCCCACCTCGGGCCTCGGTTAAGCTTCATGGTGCGCCCAGCGCCTTAAAGTCCCCCGCAACCCGTCCTTTTTCGGTCTTGCCGCGACGGCCCTCACGATGGGCGCCTTCGAGATCAGAGGCTCATGGGCTCGGGGCCGGGGCCGCAATCACCGCCGCCGACCCAAAGCCGAACAGCGCGGCGGGGTCGGGCCCCTTCGGGGACACCTTCAGCCGCGGCTTATGAGGCGTGCCAGGGGCGCGGGCAGCAGGGCCTGCGTGCGTACCCAGGCAAGACCGATCATCTCATGGAAGATCAACGCCGACAGGGCAAGCGCGTGGGCGCTGGGGAGATAGGCGAGGATCGTCTGGTCACGACGCGAGCGCGTGATGAAATCCGTGGGGGCGGGCACCACCTTGAAGCCTGCAGCGCGAAACAGCGCGACGGCGCGTGGCATGTGCCAAGCTTGAGTCACAAGGAAGATCGAGTGAATGTTCTGGGATCGCAGGACCAACCACGAGTAGCTGGCATTTTGCGCCGTGGTCTTCGAACTCGCCTCCACCCACTTGACGGGGGTCCCGAAGTCCCGGTTCAGGACGCGGCGCATGAGCCATGCCGCGGCGGTTCCGCCAAGGGGGGCGCCGCCCGAGACCAGGATCGGAAGATGAGTTTCGCGAAAAAGCCGCGCGGCGTAGCGTAGGCGCACCAGGGTGTCAGTACCCACGGTATCGTGCCCGCCGTATTCCGGGGCATTGTGGTAGCGTCCGGCGGCAAGCACGACGATCGCCCGCGGGCCGATCGGCAGGGGGCGCTTTAAGGCCGGATAACTTTCCCAGTCGCGTGCAAGCGGGGTACTTACGGCCGGCAGGCTCATAGCGAGAAGGCCGGCCCACGACAATACCACAATGGCCGTGCCCGTCTTCGGTCGGCGGGCCGCGAGCAGTATCAGGCCCACGGCCATCGGCACCAGAAAAAGTCCGGGCGGGGTGAGACAGGCGTTTATCAGGCCATGCCAGGCAATCACGTCCCCACGGTCTCCCCCGCGGCCTGGCGGTCGGCATGATAGGAGGATCGCACGAGCGGGCCGCTTGCGACGTTGCGAAAGCCGAGCTTGCGCGCGAGCGCTCCGATCTCAGCGAATTCCTCGGGGGTCATATAACGGTCGACGGCCAAATGCGCAAGGCTCGGGCGAAGATATTGTCCCACCGTAAGCCATTCGCAGCCGTGGGCGCGCAAGTCCATGAGTGTCTGCTCGATCTCCGCGTGACTCTCGCCCAGGCCCACCATGAGACCGGATTTGGTGGGGATATCCGGATAGCGATGCTTGAAGGCCTTCAGGAGCGCAAGCGAGCCCTCGTAATCGGCGCCGGGGCGTGCCACCTTATAAAGTCGCGGCACGGTCTCCATGTTGTGATTGAAGATATCCGGAGGCGCCACCGCCAGTGCATCCAGTGCCGCCTCGACCCGCCCCCGGAAATCGGGTACCAGGGTTTCGATCCGGACCGCGGGGGCACGCGCACGTATCGCGCCGACGCAGGCCGCGAAATGAGACCCCCCTCCATCACGCAAGTCGTCGCGGTCGACCGAGGTAATCACCACGAAGCGTAGCCCCATGGCCGCTATAGCCTGGGCGAGATGCGCCGGTTCGTCGGGGTCGAGCGCATCGGGACGGCCGTGCGCGACGTCGCAAAAAGGGCATCGGCGCGTGCACAAGCGCCCCATGATCATAAAGGTTGCGGTACCGTGCCCGAAGCATTCGCCGATGTTCGGGCAGGACGCTTCTTCGCAAACACTGTGGAGGGCGTGGTTGCGTAAAACCGCCTTGAGGCGCCCTACGTCGGGAGACAGGGGTGAGCGCACGCGCAGCCACGCGGGCTTAGGCGCCGGATGTCCGGCCGCGGCGACCCGCACCTTGATCTTCTCAAGCCCCTTAAGGGCTCGTGGACTGCCGGGATGTGTGTCCGATGTCTGCGTCATGCACGTGGTCTTCCGGGTGATGCGTTAAGCGCGTTATGAGTTTCGAGACCAGGACCGGGGCCACCTGGTCCATGGCCGCCGGCACTCCGCAATCGGCTATTTGCGTCATACGCAGCCCGCGGTAACCACAGGGCGCAATGGCTGCGAAAGGCCTAAGGTCCATGGCGACGTTCAAGGCCAAGCCATGATAGCTACGCCCGCCTCGGATACGCAATCCCAGAGACGCGATCTTGGCCTCGCCGACATAAACGCCAGGCGCGCCGGGCCGTGTGTGTGCGTCGCGTATATGAAAAACCGCGAGCGTGTCCTGAACGGCGGATTCCAGGGCCGACACCAGGTGCCGGACCCCGATCCTGCGGCGTGTAAGGTCGATCAGGGTGTAGACGATGAGTTGGCCCGGGCCGTGATAGGTAAGATCCCCCCCGCGATCGGTGTCCACCGTCGGGATCGCGCCCGCGGGCGCGGCCTCTTTGGCGTTGCGTCCACGCGTATAGACAGGGGCGTGTTCCAAGACCCAGATCTCATCTGGCGTGTCGTCTGCGCGCGCCTCGCTGAATGCGCGCATGGCCCGCCAGCTCTCTTCAAAATCCACCAAGCCGTGCCAGTGATGAACCTTGAAGTTCTCTATCATAGCGCCACGAGAACGTCGGGCGACGCACTCAAGGCCTCATAGATGGCATCGAGCTGTGCCCTTGCAGTGGCGCGGATAGTCAGCGTGATGGCAAGATATTTCCCGCCACGGCTCTCGCGGCTTGTGCAAGACAACAGATCCTCGGGCCCGATGTGTCGTGAGACGATCTCGTGGACCAGGGCCTCGAAGCGCGGCGATCGCTCGCCCATCGCCTTGATATCGATCGTACAGGGGAAGGTCAGGATCTCGCGTGCCTTGCCGTCGTGCCCGTTTGTCGCCATCTACATCCTCCGGCCCATGCGTACTTCTTCCTTGAAGGTCTGAAAGGCCGAGTGCAGACGGCGAAACACAGGGCCTTGCACGCCGCCATCGCCCACCGGCCGGCCATCGATGTGCGTCACCGCCGCCACTTCACGGCTGGAACTTGTGATGAAGACTTCGCGGGCGCCCGAAAGCTCGGTCCGGGATGGTGCGCGCTCCTCGACTGCGATGCCAAGCCCGGCGGCGAGCTCCAATACCACGTCGCGGGTGATGCCGCCTAGGATGAGATGGCTGCGCGGCGCGGTGCGCAGCCGGTCGCCGCACATCGCGAATACGTTGCTGACCGCGCCCTCGTTGACCCGGTCGTCCCGGACCAGCAGGGCCTCGTCAGCGCCTCGGCTTAAGGCCTCTTGAACCAACAAGACATTGGCGATGAGCGAAGTCGTCTTGATGTCGCAACGGGCCCAGCGGATGTCGTCGCACAAGACGGCGGTCACCTCGCAGGCGGCGCTACCCGTCGGCTCCGATACCCGTGGCCGCGCATAGGCAAACAGGGTGAGCGGGGCATTCGCCGGGAAGGCATGCTGGCGGGGCGCCGCCCCGCGCGTTACCTGCAGATACAAAGTCCCATCGCCGGACGGCAGGGTTTCGGCCAGCCGCGCACACACCGTCGGCCAGTGGACGGGACGCAGGCGCTCGTCCATACCGACTGCGGTCATACTGGCCTTGAGCCGCGCGAGGTGCGCCGCCTCCCGCAACCGACGATGTCCATAGACGGGTATCACCTCATAGACGCTGTCGCCGAAGATAAAGCCTCGATCGAAGACCGATACATGGGCGCTGTCAGCGGGTATCCAATCACCGTTCAGATATACGAGCATGGGATACTTCCCCTTTGGGCTAGCCGTGCGGCAATCGCGTCGCAGTCGGTGATCTTTCTGTGGTCATCGCGATGCCAAAAACGCCCCATAAGTGGCGCGTCTTGCAACTTGCCCTACCGAATCGCGCAAAGCCCTGGCTGAATTATAAAGAGGTCCCGGGGTATGCGCCAGTTGCCGTAAGGCGCGGTCCGCGTGTCGCAAGCGGGATAAAGCCCGGGCACAATCTTCAAGGATCGATGATGAGGCCGTGTCCCATACCTTCCCGGTCTAGTCGCCTCGACAACGCCAGGGCCGCATCCTTATCCGCCTCCGGTCCCAGGCGCACGAGATAGAGGGCGCGGCCGTTCACGACATCAGGGAATATCCGCGGGTCCTTGAGCCCCTTTTTATCGAGGCGGCGTATCAGGCGCTCGGCGTCCTGGTGGCGCGCGAACGCCCCCACCTGGACGAAAAAGTCCGCGCGCGCGGCATGCTGCGCCGGGTGCGGTCCGAAGACATCCGGCTCATGACGGTCGACCGGGATCGGCCGGCGGTGGGTCTCGCCTGGCACCAGTCCCACAACCTCCACCGGCGCGGTTCCGGTGGCAAGCACTCCTAGGCGCGCGGCGGCGGCGTAGGACAGATCAATGATGCGTCCAGGGTAGAATGGCCCGCGATCGTTCACGCGCACGATCACGGTCTTATTGTTATTGAGGTTACGGACGAGCGCATAGCTTGGCAACGGCAGGACCTTGCTGGCCGCGGTCATGGCGTACATGTTATAGGTCTCGCCATCCGAGGTCTTTTGTCCATTGAAAGGCAGGCCATACCAGGATGCGATACCGCGCTTACGGTAGCCGGCTGCGGTTTTCAGAGGATAGTACGTCCGCCCGTCGACCGTATAGGGACTATTGCCATAGGGGCTCAAGGTAAGCTTGTGCGGCACGATGTTGCGCGTCGAAAGGTCCGCGGGATTACGGTAACCGGTGCTCGGCAAAAAACCGCAACCGGCGAGCATGAATGCGAGACATAGACCGACCGCGAAGCGTCCATAGCCGGCCCCGTAACGACTGCCCATGGGTCGAGCCCCCGTGACCTGGGGAACCCAGGGTACAACATGTGCGGCCTCCACCGAAATCCTGGTCGCGGATTCCGTGGACATCGCGTCAGTTCACCAGACGGCGGTGGCTGTAGATGCTCATGAGCACTCCGAGACCGGCCATGATGATGATAAGCGAGGTGCCGCCGTAACTTAACAGCGGCAATGGCACGCCGACGACCGGCAAGATTCCCGCCACCATGCCCATGTTGATGAAGACATCAAAGAAAAACAGAATCGACAACGATCCGGCGAGCAGCCGGGAGTAGCTATCCTGCGCGGCAAAGGCGATGCGCAGGCCACGGTAGACGATAAAGAGATACAGGCCAAGGAGTGCGAGGTTACCGAAAAGCCCGAACTCCTGGCAGAAAACCGCGAAAGCGAAGTCGGTGGTGCTGTCTGGCAGAAAATGAAGGTGCGCTTGACTGCTGTTCAACCAGCCTTGCCCAAATAGGCCACCGGAGCCGACGGCGATCATCGCCTGGATGGCGTGGTAACCTGCCCCCAGGGGGTCGGCCTGCGGGTGGAACAGGATGTAGATCCGCTGGCGCTGGTAGTGATGCATGTGGGCCCACAGCACCGGGGCCGCGGCCGCGCCCATCATCAGGACCGTGGCAATGGTTCGCCAACCGATGCCCGCCAGGAATAAAACGATAACGCCCGACAGCAGCACGACAAGCGCGGTTCCAAGATCCGGCTCCTTGGCAATCAATAGGACGGGGACAAGCAGGATGAGTGCCGCCGCGATGATGCGGCCGAGGCGTGGCGGCAGATGGCTGCGCGAAAAAAACCACGACAAGACCATGGGCACGAGCAGTTTCATGAACTCCGATGGTTGTATGGACAACGGCCCCAGGGCAACCCAGCGGCGCGCCCCAAAGCGCACGACCCCAATCCCCAACACCGCGGCCAAGCCGACTACGCCTATGACAAACGCCGGAACCGACCAGCGCCGATAGGTCTCCGGAGGGATCTGGGCTATAGCTATCATGACCACAAATCCGATGGCAAGACGCGCGGCATCGCCCAACGCGAAGCCTAGGCTTTCCCCGCTCGCGCTATACAAAACCACGAGGCTTACGGCCGCCAGAATCGCGAGCGCGGTAAAGAGCGACTTGTCGATATGCCAGCGTTCAAAGAGCGTCATGGAGTCGTTCTCGCTTGCGCGATCTCGGGTCGCGATTGATTCTGTGGTCGCACATGAACATGGCCTAGAAGATAGAAGTTCATGAGGGCGCGCGCAATCGGGGCGGCGGCCAGCGCTCCAAAGCCCGCATGCTCGACGACGACCGCGATCGCTATGCGCGGATGGTTCACCGGCGCAAAGGCGATGAACAAGGCGTCGGAGCGGATATGTTGCCCCTTGTAGCCTGGCACCATACTCCAAAGCTGCGCGGTCCCGGTCTTGCCGGCGACCTTGTACGGAAGGTCGTAGGCAATACCCCGCGCGGTTCCGCGCGGTCCTTCGACCACTTGCGTCATGTCTCGGATCAGCCGCTTCAGGCTGTTCTTGCGCCGCCGCGGCAGCGCCGGATAGGCATGGGGTTTGCGAAAGCGCACATGGTGGGTGACCGGGTTCACGATACCGCGCACGACCTCTGGGCGCATGCGGATGCCGTGATTGGCGATAGTCGCCACCGCGTCTGCGAGTTGCAATGGCGTGACCAGCAAAGGACCCTGACCGATACCCGTGATGACCGTCTGTCCCGGATACCAGGGCCTGCCGCTCGCCTTGATCCACGCCTGGGTGGGCACGAGCCCGCGGTATTCGCCTGGGAGATCGATGCCGGTCCGGTGTCCGAAACCGAAATCGGCGAGATAGCGGGTCATGCGGTTGATGCCCTGCTTTACGGCCAGACGGTAAAAATACACGTCGCAGGACCGCTCTATGGCACTCTTCAAGTCCACGCGCCCCATGCCAAGCGGTCTCCAGCAATGGAAGAGGTGTGTGCTATGCGGTAGGTGATAGTAGCCGGGGCAGATGATGTGCTTGTGCGGATGGAACCACGGTGCCTGCAAGGCCGCGTACGCATAAAACGGCTTTATGGTGGAGCCCGGCGGGTACAAGCCATTGAGCGCGCGGTTGTCCAGGGGGCCATCGGGGTTGGTCGCGAGCGCCTCGTAAGCCTTCTCGCGTATGCCCTCGACGAACGGGTTGGGATCATAGATGGGGCTGCTGATGAATGTCAGGACGGCGCCGGTGCGGGGGTTCAGGGCGACCACGGTGCCCGGCCTGTTATTCAGCATTTGTTCGCCGATCGCCTGCATCTGGGCGTCTATGTTCAGGTACAGGTTGTGGCCGGCATGCGGCAGTATGCGCTTTAGGACCTTGACCGCCCGCCCGCGCGCATCCATCTCGACGTCTTTGTATCCTATGCGCCCCATCAACTCGTTCTGGTAGCTCTTCTCGATTCCCATTTGACCGATCTCGCGATAGCCGACATAGCGGTCGGCATTATGACCCTGCAGTTCGGTCTGGGTGATGCGGCTCACATATCCTATGGCGGCGGTCGCCAGGCCGCCGAGGGGATAATAGCGGCGCAGCTGCGCATGCAAAGTGGCGCCTGTCAGGCGGGTGAGGTTCACCGCCACACGCGCGGCCTCGGCCTCGCTCAAGTGCGCGCGCAACGTCACGCTTTGAAACGGTTTATGTTGCGCCAGGCGCCTCTGAAAATCCCGGATATCCTGCGCATTCAGGGCGACGAGCCTCCTCAGTTTGGCCAAAAGCCGCTTCATGTTGGGGACCTGGTCGGGCGTCACCTGAAGGGTAAAGACCGGGAAGTCGTCTGCGAGCACCACCCCGTTGCGATCGAGGATGAGCCCGCGGGCCGGGGTGATCGGCACGGGGCTTACGCGGTTGTCCTGGGCGAGGGTCGCATAGTAGCGGTGCTTCACAACCTGCAGATAGCCAAGGCGCGTGATGAGGCCGAGGATGAGCAGTACCCCGAAAACCGTGGCGACCAGCACCCGCGATTCGAACAGCCGCAGTTCCTGGGAGTGATCTTTAAGAGGGATGATGGGCATGACTCAACTGATCTTGGCGCGCCGGCGCACCTCCCGGAGTATGGTGAACACAACCGGCCATACGACGATATTGGCGACCATGGGTGCGGTGTCGCTCCAGAGCGGT
Organism: Pseudomonadota bacterium; assembly: GCA_021819125.1. Taxonomy (GTDB): domain Bacteria; phylum Pseudomonadota; class Gammaproteobacteria; order Acidiferrobacterales; family Acidiferrobacteraceae; genus Acidiferrobacter. The sequence continues at coordinate 18,421 of JAKARW010000001.1, forward strand.
GGCATGCCGTGAACCAGCGATTTTATCATGATAACCATAAGGTCGCTTATCGCAATCAAAGTTCCCACGGCGAGCGCCTGCTGGAGGCGGGGAAACATGCGCAGTCGCAGTGTAAAGTGCAGCGCAAGAAACGCAAGCAGCGCCTTGGCAAGGGCCTGTTCCCCGAGCAGAGAGCCGTAAAGCACGTCCAGAAAGAGTCCCGCGACAAAGCCGGTGCCGACCCCGATGCGTTCGGGTATTGCCATGCACCAGTAGACCAGCACCAGGGCCACCCAGTCGGGCCGCAACAATTGCACGGAGTCGGGCAGCGGGATCACCGCGAGCACCATCGCCGAGATGAAGCTCGCCAATATGATCAGGCGTTGTTCCGGCGTGAGCGGATTATCCATGATGCGTGCCTTGCGTCCTTGCATGAGCGCGCGGCCACAACAGCAACACGTGCGTGTGGTAGCTCAGGTGCGCGAGTGGCACGGCCCGGATCTTCAGGAAGGCGAGATTCGGGTTGCTCGTGATCTTTGTGACGCGCGCCACCGGATAGCCTGGCGGATAGATCCCGCCGAGCCCTGAGCTTACAAAGATGTCGCCTGGGCGGATGTCGGCGGTCACCGTCAGGTAAGGAATCTTCACGCCGTCCGGCGATCCGGTTCCAAAGACGATCGCGCGCAGGCCGTTACGCTCGGAGATCACGGGTACCCCGCTGTCAGGATCGGTTATGAGCATGACCCGGCTCGTGTCGCGGTTCACGGACACCACCTGGCCCACTATGCCGTGGGCGTCAATGACGGCTTGGCCGATGAATACATGATCGTTTTTTCCCTCGTTCAAGGTCAGGCGCTGCTTGAAGGGCCCGGAACCCACATCCAGGATGCGGGCGAGGCCCGCGCGGTAGCCGGGGATCGCGGATCCGTGGAGCAGGGCTCTCAGGTGCGCCACCTCGAGGCGCAGGGTGGCCAGTCGGGACACCTTGATCTCCAGGCGTCGTTCACGGGCCCTGAGGCGCGCGTTTTCCTGGCGCAGCCGGCCGTTGAGACGCAGATCCCGGCTTGCGTCGTGCACGAGCGCCAAGGGAAGCGCCGCGAGCTCTTGAAGGGGATGGTCGGCGCGCAGGAGGGTCCCGCGCACCAGGCGCGCATCCCGGTTGTGGTGCGCGTCCGCGACCATGAGGATTACGGACGCGCAGGCAAACACAATCAGCTTGGCGAGATTGGACGGCCGCTTGAAAGACCAACCTAAAAATGTGCCCATGCGTTTACCACAAGTGTTGCAACAAGGCGGCGACGGCCTGCCTGTGCCGGCGCCGCCGGGGCGGGATTACTCGTAAGCGAATACGTCTCCCAGGACCTCCATTTCCTGCAACGCGCGGCCACAGCCGCGGGCGACGCATGTCAAGGGATCATCAGTGATCACGATGGGTAGCCCGGTCTCCTCCATCAACATACGGTCGATGTCGCGAAGCAGGGCGCCACCGCCCGTGACCACGAGGCCCTTTTCGGCAATGTCCGCGCCCAGTTCCGGCGGGGTCTGCTCCAGCGCGAGCCGGATCGCGGCGACGATGCCCGCCAGACTCTCGCTCAACGCGAGATGGACCTCCTTGCTGTTTAAGACCAGGCTCCGGGGCACGCCGTCGGCGATATGGCGTCCCTTGACCTCCATCTGCCGGACCTCGCTATTTTGCCAGGCGGTCCCTATGTCCTTTTTGATCTTCTCGGCGGTCGCTTCGCCGATCAGCAGGCCGTATTTGCGGCGCACATAGCTTATGATCGCCTCGTCCATCTTGTCGCCTGCGATACGTAGCGATGTCGAATAGACGAGCCCGCCGAGTGATATGACGCCGACCTCGCTCGTCCCCCCTCCTATGTCGAGCACCATGGAGCCGGTCGGTTCGGCGATCGGCAGGTCCGCGCCTATGGCCGCCGCCATCGGTTCCTCGATCAGGTAGACCTCGCTTGCCCCGGCCTTTTGCGCCGATTCGCGAATGGCCCGCCGCTCGACCTGGGTGGACCCGCAAGGGACGCAGATCACGATACGGGGGCTTGGCTGGAAGATACGCCGCTCGTGGACCTTGCGTATGAAGTATTTAAGCATTTCGCCCGTTACAGTAAAATCGGCGATGACGCCGTCTTTCATGGGGCGAATGGCCTGGATGCTGCCGGGTGTACGGCCCAGCATGCGTTTGGCCTCCATGCCGACCGCGAGAATATTGCGCCCGCCCCGCGATCCGAACTCCTGCCTGATCGCGACCACCGACGGCTCGTTTAGGATGATGCCCTTGTCGCGTACATAGATGAGGGTGTTGGCGGTGCCGAGGTCTATGGCAAGGTCGTTGGAGAAGTAGGATCGGATCCGTCCAAACATGGGGTTTCTGCCCTTTAAGCTTTAGGGTGGGAGAAGGTTAAAATCGCGATACTCTATCAACCAGTCCCCGCGGGTTCAACCGGCGACCGAAATGTGGTAGCGTGCGACGGATCAACGTTGCGATCGGGTTGACGGCTTTGGACGCGAAAGACATCGAAAAGGTGGCCCATCTCGCCCGCTTAGGCCTAAGCGGGCCGGAACGGGAGGCCTATGCGCAGGAATTATCCCGAATACTCGATCTGGTCTCGCAGATGAACGCCGTCGCGACGGATGGGGTGGAGCCCATGACCCACCCGGATGCGGCCGGTCTTAGACTCCGTAGCGATGCGGTGGCCGACGAAATCGATCGCGAGCGGCTGCTGGCAGTGGCCCCCCAGACCCGTGATGGCCTCTATCTCGTACCCAGGGTCATCGAGTGAAGAACGCGCGGGCGGCCCGTTCTTTTAGGGTCCGCCCCTATCCGTAATTTTAAGGATCCATAGCCCCAGGACCACTCTTCAAGGACCCCCGTTGACGCTCACGATCACAAAGATTGCCGAGAATCTCGCCGCCGGCCGTTGTTCCAGCCGCGAGCTCGTGGACGATGTCCTGGCACGCATCAAGACCCACGCCGTGCTCAACGCCTTTATCACCCTGGATGAGGAGGCGGCGCGGCGCCACGCCGAGGCCGCCGACCGCGCGCGGCGCGCCGGGGGCGCGGGGATTCTTGCCGGTGTGCCGATCGCGCATAAAGACATTTTTTGTACCGCCGGCGTCAAGACGACCTGCGCCTCGCGGATGCTCGCCGATTTCGTGCCGCCTTACGACGCGACCGTGGTCCGGAAGATGAAGGCCGCCGGCTGCATCATGGTCGGCAAGACCAATATGGATGAGTTCGCCATGGGTTCGTCCAACGAAACCTCGCATTTCGGTCCGGTCCGCAACCCTTGGGATCGTGACCGCGTGCCCGGCGGGAGTTCAGGGGGGTCGGCGGCGGCGGTCGCGGGGCGGCTCGTGCCGGCGGCCACCGGGACCGACACCGGCGGATCCATCCGCCAGCCCGCAGCCCTGTGCGGTATCACCGGTCTCAAGCCCAGTTATGGCCGGGTCTCACGTTATGGTCTGGTCGCCTTTGCGTCCTCGCTCGACCAGGCAGGCCCCATGGCCCAGACCGCCGAGGATTGCGCCCATCTGCTGGCGGCGATGGCCGGTTTCGATGAGCACGATGCGACCTCGCTCGACGTTCCGGTGCCGGACTACGCCGCGCAACTGGGGGGTGATCTGAAGGGTCTGCGTATAGGGGTTGTGGCCGAGCACTTCGCGGATGGTGTGGAGCCTAAGGTCGCGGAGGCCTTGCGCGAGGCGCTGCGCGAGTATGAGCGCCAAGGCGCGCGCCTGGTTGACGTGAGTCTTCCCAACAGCGCCCATGCCGTACCCTGCTATTACGTATTGGCGCCCGCCGAGGCCTCCTCGAATCTCGCGCGTTACGATGGGGTCCGATACGGGTTTCGCGCCCCTGAATACCAGGATATCGAGGACATGTACAAGAAGACCCGCAGCCAGGGGTTCGGGCCCGAGGTCAAGCGGCGCATCATGGTCGGCACCTACGCGCTGTCGGCTGGCTACTATGACGCCTATTATGTGAAGGCCTTGAGGTTGCGGCGCCTCATCGCCGACGATTTCGCCCGCGCCTTCGAGCGCTGCGATATCCTGGCAGGTCCGGTGTCCCCGTCCACGGCCTTCCCCCTGGGGGCCAAGAACACCGACCCTGTGTCGATGTACTTAAATGACATCTTCACCATCCCCATCAATCTCGCGGGATTGCCGGCGCTGTCGCTGCCCGCGGGGTTTGCAGGCGGCCTGCCGGTCGGCCTGCAGCTCGTAGGCCGCTATCTAGACGAGGCGCGCCTCCTGAATGCCGCGCACCGATTTCAACAGGCCACCGACTGGCACACCCGCGTGCCGGCCGGATTTTAGGGGACGACCATGGAGTGGGAGACGGTCATCGGGCTCGAGGTGCATGCCCAGCTAAAGACCCGGAGCAAGATCTTTTCGGCGTCGCCGACTGCTTACGGCGCGGCGCCGAACACCCAGGCCAATGTCGTGGATGCGGCGTTCCCCGGGGTCCTGCCGGTCTTGAATGGCGAGGTGGTGCGCATGGCCGCCCGGTTTGGGTTGGCGATCGGCGCGACTGTGCACACACGTTCGGTCTTTGCGCGCAAGAATTACTTCTATCCGGATCTGCCCAAAGGCTATCAAATCAGTCAGTACGAACATCCGATCGTCGAGCGCGGGCGGCTTGTGATCACGACGCCCGCCGGCGAGAAGACCATCGGCATCACCCGTGCCCATCTCGAGGAGGATGCCGGCAAGTCGCTGCACGAGGACATGGATGGTTTTACCGGCATCGACCTCAATCGCGCCGGCACCCCGCTTTTGGAGATCGTCTCCGAGCCGGATATGCGGTCGGCGACCGAGGCGGTGGCCTATCTGAAGACCCTTCACACCTTGGTCCGCTACCTCGATATCTGCGATGGCAACATGCAGGAGGGCTCGTTTCGCTGCGACGCGAACGTGTCGGTGCGTCCCTTCGGACAGGCCCGGTTCGGTACGCGTGCCGAATTGAAGAACATCAACTCCTTTCGCTTCGTGGAGCGCGCCATCGACTATGAGGTGCGCCGCCAGATCGCCCTGCTCTCCGCGGGAGGCCAGGTGCGCCAGGAGACCCGCCTCTACGATTCAGCACGCGACGAGACGCGCTCGATGCGCAGCAAGGAAGAGGCCAATGATTACCGGTACTTTCCCGATCCGGACCTGCCGGCGCTGGTCCTGACCGAGGCCTTTCTGGCCGAGGTGAAAGACGCCATGCCGGAGCTGCCGGACGCCAAGCGGCGGCGGTTGGGTGCAGAGTACGGTCTGTCCGCCTACGATGCCGGCGTGCTGACGGCGAGCCGGGAACTGGCCCAGTATTACGAAGACGCGGTCGCGGCGGCCGGGGTCGATCCCAAGCTTGTCGCCAACTGGGTGACCGGCGAGCTCGCCGCGCGCCTCAATGAGGATGGGCTCGACATCACAAATTCGCGCGTCATGGCCCCGGCCCTCGCGGGCCTTCTGCGCCGAATCGCCGACGGTACGGTGTCGGGGAAGGCGGCGAAGGATGTGTTCGAGGCCATGTGGGCGGGCGAGGGCGATGCCGATGCCGTCATCGCCGCGCGCGGCCTGCGCCAGATCTCGGACGACTTTGCGATCGAGGAGGTCGTAAGGCAGGTGATTGCGGCCAACCCGAAACAATTGGCTCAGTACCGAAGTGGCGAGGAGAAGGTGTTCACCTTTTTCGTGGGTCAGACCATGAAGGCCAGTCGCGGCAAGGCCAATCCCGCCAAGGTCAACGAGATCCTGAAGCGACTCCTGGCCCCCTAGGCTTCCCCTGCTGCGCCTTGAGCGCCTCCGGCGCCCAAGTACCGGGCTCATGCAAGGGGCCCCCTTCATCTCGTCTGAGCCCCCGGCCCGCCAACGGCTACACTTCCTCCATGGACCACGAATCGCGATCCGCGCTTGTGATGTCGGGCGGCGGCGCCCATGCCGCCTATCAGGTCGGTGTGCTGCGTGCCATCACGCGCCTGCTGCCGCGTCACGCGGCTTGCCCCTTCAGCGTGTATTGCGGGACCTCGGCGGGCGCCATCAACGGCACGGTCTTGGCCGCCCACGCCGACGATCTCCGCGAAGGGGTGGAGCGGCTTACGCGGGTGTGGGGTCGATTCACGGTGGAGCAGGTCTTCGCCGTCGATTGGAAGACACTTGCGAATACCGCGTCCCGATGGCTTTCGGGTCTGGTGTTGGGACGGCTCGGCCGATCCCCGCCGCTTGCACTCCTCGATCGCGGGCCGCTCGAGGATCTGCTCGCGACCCACCTCCCTTTCGCCGATATCGCCCACCATATTCAAGGCGGCCACCTGCACGCCGTGAGCATCACGGCGTCGTCCTATGGGACCGGCCAGTCCGTGACATTCTACGAGGGGGCGCCCGGGCAGAGGCCTTGGCAGCGCGCCGATCGTATCGGCATGGCCGCACGCCTTTCGATCGCCCACCTGCTCGCGTCCTCGGCCATCCCTTTTGTGTTCGAGCCCGTGATCATTGATGGGGATTATTACGGCGATGGCGCGATGCGCCAGACCGCGCCCTTGAGCGCGGCATTGCATCTCGGGGCGCGGCGTCTTTTCGTGATCGGCGCGCAAAGCCCGGTCGCACAGGGGCCCCGGCCTTACGGTCAGCCGTCGCTTGCGCGTATTGCCGCCCATGTCTTGAACAGCCTCTTTCTCGAGGGCCTCGATGCCGATATCGAGCGGCTGGAACGTGTCAACCAGACCGTGCGGGCCCTTGCGCGGCGCGGTCTGCCGGCCCCGGCCGGCCTCTCGGAAATCTCATGCTTTACCATTTACCCCAGCGAAGACCTGGCTTCCATAGCCTCCGCCTATTACGCGACCCTGCCGCGCGCCCTGCGGTTCTTTCTGGGGGCGCTTGCGCCCCATGGTCGCGCGGATGCCGCATTGGCCAGCTATCTCCTCTTCGAGCAGGGTTATTGCCGTCATCTCATGGCCTTGGGCTACGCCGATGCCATTCGCAAGGCCGGGCCGATCCGGGCATTCCTCGGCTATCCCGCGCAAGGTACGGCCGGCGGTTTCGAAACGGGCCCGGGAAGAGGCGTGCCTTCCTAGGAATCTGCGGCAACAATCAAGGATTTGCCATGGCATGGGTCGGGTATTCGCATGTCCGCCGGCCTCGATCCTTGGGCGACGCCACCCCTCGGTGAGGATGTCGGCGGGCCTTAAGGCGCCCACCCCGCCCTTGCCTTAACGTTCGCACCCTCTCATGCCGGCCTTTTGTGAGATATAGGGTGCCGTCGGCGGCGCGAGCGGTGCGCGCTATCGCCTCTTTTCACCAGACACCACAATCAGGGCGCCGAGCGGCAGCGTTCGGGGAAGCATGCGCTCGGCAAGCCGCGCCACAGGCCCGCCCGATGGCAGAAATACCGCGGAATGTACGGTAAGTTCATGCACCGCCATCCCCGAAAACAAGGCCTTTACTTCGCCCGCATCGTGCCACCGGGCCCCCTGGTAGGCGCCACGTCCGCCATCCCGCCCCTTCGCCCCAAAAAGCAGGCTTGCGCGATTGAGCCACCCGATGGCAAAGCGCCGGCGCGTGACGCGCACGATTTCCGCCACGGCCTGCCGTTCATCATGAACGAAGCATAATGCGGCGACCGACACCACGCCGTCGAAGCACTCGTCTGCGAATGGCAGGGCGCGGGCATCCCCCGCCACCCATTGCGAGGTAGGGCCCGGCTGTGCACGCGCGAAGGACAGCCAGTCGGCGCGGAGGTCGAGGCCCGTTACCGCAAGGCCCCGGCGCGCGAATTGTCGGGTGAACCATCCGGTGCCGCAGCCGACGTCCAGCAGCGTCTCACCGGCACGCATGTCCAGTGCCGCAGCCAACCGGTCGAACTCGGTTGTACCGATCCACCGCCCGCGCGGGGTGTCATACCAGGCATTATAAGAAGCAGCATCCACGATCAAGGCCCCGGTCCCTCAAAATCTCGCGCCCCGCCGGGCGGCGGACTGGCGGGCCGCGCGTATCGGCCCCCGCCTCCGATGATACTCTGCAACCAGGTGTTGATTCGATCCATGATGAGGGCCGAGGAGCCTTTTTGCCGGTGGGGGCATTACTGGAAGCTTCGAGAGCGCCGCTTTAAGCCGCCCGCCGCAGCTTTTGGTCTGTTTATTCCTGCAGGTCCTGCCCTTGACGTCCTGTCGTTCGATCATGCCGTCAGGGTCGCGAAGGAAGACGCCGCTACAGGGTTTGCGCAAACGCCTCTTGCATGACCCGACGGGACCTCTTCTCCGATATCGGCGTTTCGTGAGGCCTCAGGCACCCGCCACCTCGCCTCAGCTCGTGAGGTGGCGATAGATGTCCGATATCTTGAGGGGGAGTTTACGTACGTCGTCTATCTGCACATAGTTGGCGGCACCGTACATGTGCGGCAGATAGTCACGGGCGTCGGTGTCGATGGTGATGCAAAAGGCATGGATACCGTCGCGTTTGGCCTCGAGAAGCGCGTGGCGCGTATCCTCGATCCCATATTCGCCCCGGTAGCCGTCATAGTCGTCGGGTTTACCATCGGACAGGGTGATCAGGAGCTTGGTGCGTGCCTCCACGCCGTTTAGCAGCCCGCAGAGATGACGGATCGCAACCCCCATGCGCGTATAGTCCTGGGGCTTGATGCCGGTGATGCGGGCGCGGACGGCATGGTCGTAGGGGTCGTCAAACCGCTTTACGCGATACATCTCGCAGCGCTTGCGCGTGATCCCCGAGAAGCCGTAAATGGCATAACGGTCTCCCAGAATCTCGAGGGCCTCGCACAGCAATACCAGCGACTCGCGTTCGGCGTCATTGATCCAACCCTTGGTCGACCCGCTCATGTCGACCATGAACATGACAGCGATGTTGCGCGCGAAACGTCGATTACGCACAAACAGCTCGTCGGAAAGCTCCCGACCCGAACGGAGCTCCGCGAAGCCCTGGACCAAGGCGTCGAAATCGATGTCATCGCCATGCTTCTGGCGTCTCTGGGTCGCGTTTTCCCCGCGCAGCGCCTCGAATGTCTTGCGCAGGCGCGCGGCAAGCCCGGCATATTTCCGCAAGGTCTCCGCCACGAATGGTTCGTCTACCGGGTGAACGTCGAGCTCGCGCAAAACGCACCATTCCTTACGGTAATGTTGGCGCTTATAGTCCCATTCATTGTAATGAAACGCGCCTTCTTCATGGTAGGTCCCCTTCCAGACGTTTTCTGGTTTTCGGGGGTTTTCCATGGCGTAGGGGCCATCACCGGCGGCCACCAGATACTCGTCTGGAATGTCGCCCAGGTCTTGGACGATTGATTGCATCAATGTGCGCACATCCGGCGGCGGGATCAGGGGTTGGCCATCGAAAAGCAAAGTCGGGTCGCGGCGGCCGGTCTCGTCTTTGCGGACCACGAATCGTCGTTCGTCTAAAGCGGGTTTTTTGCCCTGCACCATCGCTTTTAAGGCGTTGTGCAGCGCTACGCGTTCTTGCTCCAGGCGTTCGGCAAGCGCCGTAGCCACCGCCGCGGGATCGAGCACTCCCTGGTAGAGGCGCGGCTTTGGCAGGGGTTCGCCATAGAGGGCGGTCAAGGCCTCGTAAGTGTCATCAACCGTGGCGCTTGCGGCCTCAAGCCGGGCGATCCAGGGCGCCCATGAAGCGGGCGCCCTGGGGCGATCGCCAAGGGTGCAAAGCTCCCGGTAAAGCCCGGGAAGCTCGCGCGCGAAACACGCGTCGAGGCGAAAGGTCTCCAGGGCATGAAAGAGTTCACGCGCGTAGGTTGCGTCCGGCAAGGACTGGCAACGTTCCAGGAGGCGGCCGGGATGGGTGCCCGGAAAGGTCCCAAACCACGTCTGCGCCCAGAGATGGGCGGCCAAGACCTTGTAGAGGCGCAGATTCTCGGCACGCGTCGGCAAAAGCGCGATCGTCGCGGGGAGATGGATGCGCGCGGTGTCGGTAAAGGCGGTTTCCCCGGTTTCGAGCTTGAGTCGTCTGCCGGAAAGGGCGTGTAGGAAAAGCTCAAGGACTGGACCGACCTCCTCGAGTGTCACGGCGCGGGCGCGTTGCGCGCGCGCGGCCGCGAATGCCTCGATCTCGTTTAAGGCGGCGATGGCCGGATAAAGCCCCATCTTGTCATAGGCGTCCATAGTCTGGATGATCCAGGCCTCGGCATCATCCTTGGTCATGCGCGTGAGGCCTTCGGCCGCGTGGTTGGCAAAATGAAAGGCGAGTTCGGGATTGGTCTTGGCGATGATCGCGATCCAATGGCAGGCAAAATCCTGCTGATCGCGGGGTACCGATGCCAGCGCGGCCGCGGCCGCCTGACTCGTGCGGCGCAACGACAACACGGCGTCGAGCTCCTCATCCAGCCAGTCCTCGAGCTCTGCGGCGGTGAGGGGCTTAAGAGCGGTCATCGTGGTCATCTCCCCAGGCGGGATCCACCGGCGTTGCACGCCCGTTTCTGCTACTCTTTCGGCCATGGATATCGTTTTTTACCATCGTCCCGATTGTCACCTCTGCGAGGACATGGCGCGTGCCCTGGCGCCGCTTGCAGCCGAGCTTGGTTTGGCTATCCGCGCGGTCGATATTGAAAGCGACCCGGACCTCGAGGCGCGCTATGGCCTCAAGGTCCCGGTATTGGCCCACGACGGCACCGAGATCTGTTGCTATCGTCTTGATGAGGGCGCCGTGCGCCAAGCGGTGGCCGCTAAAAAAGCGAGGCGCTGAGCTCATGGATGGCGGCGAGCATCTCCGGATCATCGGTCAGGGCCTGGGCGATGGCGCCCCGGCACGCCGCCACCGGGCTTACGCCAGACACCATGAGTTTGGCGGCATGCACGAGCAGGCGTGTGCTCGCGCCCTCTTCAAGGCCGGAACCCTTGAGGTTGCGCGTCATCGCGGCAAACTTGACGAGTTTGCCGGCAACGTCATCTCCCACCCCGCTCTCGTGATCGACTATGCGTCTTTCAAGGTCGGTCGATGGATAATCGAACTCGAGCGCCACGAAGCGCTGACGAGTGCTCTGCTTTAAGTCCTTGAGAACGCTCTGGTAGCCCGGATTGTAGGAGATCGCCAAGGCGAATTCCGCGGGCGCGTACAACACCTCTCCCGTCTTCTCGATCGGCAGGACCCGCCGGTCATCGGCGAGGGGGTGGATGACCACCGTCGTGTCTTTGCGCGCCTCGACGATTTCATCCAGATAGCACAGACCTCCCATGCGCACCGCGCGTGCGAGCGGCCCGTCGACCCATACCGTGTCTCCGGCGGTGATCAAATAGCGCCCCACGAGGTCGGAAGCGGTGAGGTCGTCATGGCAGGAGACGGTCACGAGCGGACGCTTCAAGCGCCAAGCCATATGTTCCATGAAGCGGGTCTTCCCGCAGCCCGTGGGGCCCTTCAGGAGAACAGGGATCTGATTGCGATAGGCGCTCTCGAATAAGAGAATTTCATCGCCTTGCGGCTCGTAATACGGCTCCTTCGTCACAAGAAGCGTTTCGGCTTTCCCCACACCTTTTTCCACATGCCCCTCATTCTCTGCGACACTGATCCGGTTACAGTATGCCAAATTGCCGACAATCCAAAAAGCGATTGACGACCACGCCGTCTGTCTCCACAATGCGATCAATCATATTCGCGAATCATTGAGAGCGTGGGGTCCCACCCGCGCGGGCAGCACAGCCGATCGAACCGGCTCCCGTCTATGCGACATCTTATGGCGCCATAGAAAGTTTCTAACGGCGGCGCTGGCCCTTGCGGGCCTCTTGAGCGTATAAAGTGGACGGCCCCTACCGGGGCGAGCCGCGGTTGGCTTTAGCGAACGCCACCCCTGAGGAGATCGCTTAATGGCGGATGTAGTCGCAACACATGAAACCATCGTGGTGGTCGGTGGCGGTATCAGCGGGATGACCGCAGCCGTCGAGGCCGCCGAAACCGGCAAGAACGTCATTTTGCTCGAACGAACGCCCTCGCTCGGGGGCCGCGTCAATCAGCTCTATAAATATTTCCCGAAATTATGCCATCCGACGTGTGGCATGGAGATCAACCTCCGTCGCCTGCGCGCCAACAAGCGCATCAAGGTCCTGACGCTGGCCGAGGTCTCCAAGGTGGAGGGACGAGCCGGTGATTATAAAATCTCGGTTACGCTGCATCCGCGCTACGTGAATGAGCATTGCACCGCGTGCGGCGCGTGCGGCGTGGCCGTTGCCGCCGAGATCCCAAACCCCTTTAACTACGGCATGAGTCGCATGAAGGCCGCCTACCTGCCTTCGCTCATGGCCTATCCCCAGCGCTATGTCATAGACCCGTCCATACTGGGAACCCCCGACGCCGAGAAGGCCCGGGAGGCGTGCAAGTATGGCGCCGTAGATCTCGATATGAAGGCCGAGGCGATCACCTTGAGCGCCGGGGCGGTGGTGTGGGCAACCGGTTGGCGCCCCTATGACGCCGCCAAGATTCAGCCTTACGGCTATGATCGCTTCGACAACGTCATTACGAGCGTCGAGTTCGAGCGCCTGTCGGACCCGCGTGGTCCCACGGGGGGACGTATCGTCCGCCCGTCGGACGGCAAAGAAGCCAAGAACGTGGCCTTTATTCAGTGCGCGGGGTCCCGCGACCGCAATCACCTCAAGCATTGCTCGCGCATCTGCTGCATGGCGTCGCTGAAACAGACGACCTACGTGCGCGAGCGCTTCGGCGACGAGGCACGTTCCACTGTTTATTACATCGATATCCGCGCCATCGACCGATTCGAGGACTTTTATCAGAAGGTGCAAGCCGATTCGACGGTGCGTTTCGTGAAATCCAAGGTGGCCAATATCACCGAAGACCAATCGACGGGCGACGTCATATTGCATGGGGTCGACACCGAAGGCTATCACCGCTACGACAATCGTCACGATTTGTGCGTGTTGGCGGTTGGCATGGAGCCGAGCGTGGATATCAAAGCAATCGCCGATGTCGCGGTCGATGCCAGCGGCTTTATCCAGATGGGCGCGACTGATGGCGGTGTGTTCGGCGCCGGATGCGCGGCCAACGCGCTCGATGTGAACCGGTCGGTGCAGAGTGCCACGGCAAGTGTCTTGCGCGCGGTGCAGGTCGTGAACCGCGTGGCGAAGGCGGAGGGTTAGGACATGGCGGATATGAAGATCGGCGCTTATGTGTGCCAGGGCTGCGGCTTGGGCGAGCGCCTGGATACCAAGGCCCTCACCTTGGTCGCGCAAAAGGAAGGCAAGGCGCAGGTGGTGCGCGAGCACGAATTTCTGTGCAACAGCCAGGGCGTGGCGATGATCCAGCAGGACATCGACGAGGGCGTAAACCGCGTTGTGATCGGCGCGTGCTCGCGCCGCGCCAAGGCCGAGGCCTTCAGCTTCGAGAATGTCGCGGTGGCGCGCGTGAATCTGCGCGAGCAGGTCATATGGTCGCAGCCGGCCACCGAGGAGGCGCGCGAACTGACCCAGGAGATGGCCGCCGATTACATGCGTATGGGGTGCGCCGAGGCAAAGAAGGTCGTGGCCCCGACCCCGAATCCCGAGCACGGCACCAACCGGCGCCTGCTGGTGGTCGGCGGAGGTATTACCGGTATGACGGCGGCGCTCGAGGCCTCACGCGCGGGTTATGACGTCCTGCTGGTGGAAAAGACCGGCGTCTTGGGCGGTTTTATGGGAAAGCTCCACAAGCGCGTCCCGTACCGCGAGCCGTTCGCCGATCCGCAGGTGACCGGCGTGGAAGATTTGGCCGCGATGGTGACGAAGGACCCCCGCATCACGGTGTTTCTCAACTCCACGACCACGCGCACGAGCGGCGCCCCCGGGCGGTTTAGTGTCGATATCACGACCGAGAGCGGCCAGACGAAGACCGAGAATATAGGCGCCATCGTCATGGCGAGCGGCTTTACGCCTTACGATGCGACCAAGCTGCCGGAGTTTGGTTACGGCAAAAGCCCAAACATCGTAGACCAGGCCGGTCTTGAGGCATTGGCGCGCGCGGCCGCCGCCAAGGGCGAGCCGATGCGCAGGCCTTCCGACGGGAAGGACATCAAGAGCGTGGCCTTCATCCAGTGCGCGGGTCAGCGCGATGCGACCGGCACGCATCTTAAGTACTGCTCCGGGCATTGCTGCAATACCAGCATAAAGCAGGCGATGTATTTCAAAGAGCAGAACCCCGATATCGACACCGCCATTATCTACACCGACCTGCGGACGCCCGGTAACGGCGAGGATTTCTACCGCAGCGCCCAAAGGAAGGGTGTGATCTTCACCAAGGGCAAGGTGGCGTCCGTGGATGTCGGCGCAAGCGGTCCGGCGACCGTTCATTTCCACGATCTGATCCTAGACGACAAGGCGGCGACCATGAAGGACGTCGATCTGGTCGTGTTGGCCACAGGCCAGGTCCCGAATTCCGGAATCAATATCGATATTCCGGCCGGTGCCGAAGATATCGACGGGGCCAAGCCCACCGAGCAGGCGGTCTCGGTCCTGAATCTCACGTACCGTCAGGGTCCGGATGTGCCGCAGCTCAGATACGGCTTCACGGATTCGCATTTCATCTGCTTCCCGTATGAGACTCGCCGAACCGGCATTTACACCGCCGGACCGGTGCGCCGACCGATGGATATCGCGCAGGCGGTGGAGGATGCCACCGGCGCGGCCCTGAAGGCGATACAGGCGGTCGAGAACGCCGGTCTCGGGCGCGCCGCGCATCCGCGCTCGGGCGACTTGAGCTATCCCACCTTCCGCCGTGAAGGGTGTACGCAGTGCAAGCGCTGCACGGTCGAGTGCCCGTTCGGGGCGATCGACGAAGATGAGCAGCGCTACCCGCAGTTCAATGAAGGGCGCTGCCGGCGGTGCGGCACATGCATGGGGGCGTGTCCGGTACGCGTCATCTCGTTTGAGAACTATTCGGTTGACAGCGTCGGCTCGCAGATCAAGGCCGTGGATGTCCCGGACGAGTTTTCGGAAAAGCCCCGCATCCTGCTGCTGGCCTGTGAGAACGATGCCTATCCCGCGCTCGACATGGCCGGAGTCTCGGGGCATACGTCGAGCGCGTTCATTCGGACCATACCAGTCCGCTGCTTGGGTTCGGTCAATATGATATGGATCACCGACGCCCTAAACAGTGGCTATGACGGGGTGATGCTGATGGGGTGCCGACACGGCGACGAGTATCAGTGCCACTTCGTGAAAGGATCGGAGCTCGCGAATTACCGGATGAGCAAGATCGACGATACCCTGAAGAATTTGAACCTGGAGAAGGATCGCGTCCGAGTGCTCGAGGTCGCCATTGCCGATATCGCGAGAGTGCCGGAGCTCATCAACGAATACGCCGCCAAAATCCAGGAAATCGGCATGAGTCCGTTCAAGGGGTTCTAGGAGGCACTAATGGGCGATATCAATACGGCGATGACGGAGCAATATCGCAACGACTTCCTGAAGGAAGTGGAAGCGAACGTCGAGGAAGGCCAGTGGGTCAAGATGTGCATGCAGTGCGGGGTATGCTCCGGCTCTTGCCCGCTCGGTCCCGCCTGGGAGCATCCGCCCCAGGAAATCTTCATGATGATCCGGGCCGGGCGCCGGGATGAAGTGCTGAAAAGCGAATCGATGTGGATGTGCACGTCGTGCTACAACTGCATCGTACGCTGCCCGCGTGAGCTGCCGATCACGCATATCATGCATGGGCTTGCCAACTATGCCCACAGGCTTGGGCTTGCCCCGAAAATGAATCCCACTCGGCGTTTCGCCAAGATGTTCTGGAAGAACTTGACGAAGTCGGGGCGCGTGAACGAGATCGAGCTGTCCGTGGGCCTTTATTTCATGGACGGGTTCAAGACCGGAGTGGCACGGGCGTGGGCCATGAAGGATATCGGCCTTGGCATGCTAAAGACCCGCCGCCTGAATCCCTTCGGGTTCGTGACCCATAAGGGCTGTAAGGACAAGAAGGGCATTCAAAAGATGCTGAAGAAGGCACAAGAGATCGAGGATCGGCGCAAGGGCTTTGCCGCCTAAGGGGTATTCGTATGGCCAGAAAAGAGTATTCGTTCTATCCGGGCTG
This sequence comes from Pseudomonadota bacterium, assembly GCA_021819125.1. Taxonomy (GTDB): domain Bacteria; phylum Pseudomonadota; class Gammaproteobacteria; order Acidiferrobacterales; family Acidiferrobacteraceae; genus Acidiferrobacter. Next base: position 34,417 of record JAKARW010000001.1, read on the forward strand.
CTCGTCGGAGCGGCTTACGTCCGCCTCCAACTACATGGTGTCGGTGGAGGCGATGTGCAAAAAGCTCGATGTCAAGCTAAACGAAATCCCCGACTGGAATTGCTGTGGCGCCTCCATCGGTTACGCCGAGGGCGGTGAACTGCCGCGGCATGTGATGAACGCGCGCAATCTCGCCATCTCCGAGCAGGTTAACAAGGGCCAGGACGTCGTCGCCACCTGCGCTGCCTGCTGGCTCGGGGCAAAGGAGACCAAGGACCGGCTTGCCGAGGATAGCGATCTGCTGGCCGAGACCAACGAGGCCTTGCGTGAGGCCGGCATGAACCTCCAGTACAAGGGTGAGCAGGAGGTCCGGCACATGGTTGAGGTCCTGATCGAGGACCTGGGCTACGATGAGCTGAAAAAGCCGGTCGTAAAATCGCTTGAGGGCATCAAGTTCGCGGGCTATGTGGGCTGCCAGACGAATCGTCCGTTCGGGATCGCAGGCGAGTCGTTTGAGAACCCGAAGTATCTCGACCGGCTGGTGGAGATCGTGGGCGGAGAACCGGTCGAGAAGTATGACCAAAAGGTGACGTGCTGTGGCGGGGCGCTGGCGTTCTCCGAGCCCGAGAAGAGTCAGGCCCAGATCAAGAAGATCATCGAGTCGGCCTACGACCATGGCGCCGAGATGATTGTTACCCCCTGTCCCGTGTGCCAGATGAATGTCGAGGTCTATCAGGGCCAGATCAACAAGCGCTACGGGACGAAGTTCAACATTCCCGTGACTTATTACAGTCAGTTGATGGCCGTGGCCTATGGCGGCAGCGCGAAGGATGCGGGTCTGAATGGCCAGATCATCCGCGCCCACAGGCTCGAGGAGATTGCCGCCAAACCGGTGCGCTGATCCTTTCAAGCCTCGATCGAGGCGCCCTCGTGCCGCGCAATCCCGCGCGGCACGGGCCTAGATCAGGCGATTGCGGTAGGCCTGTGCCTTTTCGGTTGGCAGCAGTAGTGACGCGGCCGGGACGTTGAGGGCCGCCGCGATCCGCCCGATACAGTCGATTCCAATATTTCGCCGACTACGCTCCAAATCGCTGACATAGGCGCGATTGACGCCGCTCATGGTGGCGATATCGTCTTGCGTAAGCCCGCGAGCATGTCGTGCCCGTCTCAGGTTGATGGCAAGATAGTCCCGCTCGATATTGTGCGTCATGCACCAAAGTTTATTGTAGATACAAGCGTATTGGCAAGGTCGGCCCGGGCGTCTTTTTGTAGACTCTCGCCATGGATACACTGGCCAAGCGCCTGCGCTACGCTCGGGAGCGGATGGGTCTTACACAATCCGAGCTCGCAAGGCGTGTGAAGGTGCGGCCGCAGGCCATTCAGTTTATCGAAGCCGGTCATGTGCGCAGACCGCGCAGCGTAGTCGAGATTGCCCGTGTCCTCGGGGTCAATGCTGAATGGCTGCTGCTCGGTGAGGGGGAAGTCGACGTCGCGATCCGCGAGCCGCGCGCCGGATATGAAGGAAATGTCACCTTGAGTGACGAGGCGGTGGCCGTGGCGCGTTTGTGGATGGAGTTGCCGCAAAGTCAGCGGGCCGCCATGAAGGAGGCGCTCGTGGCCTTGCTCAAGGTCCGATCCTGACGGTGGCCCGGTTTCTCGGTCGGTAAAAAGCGCAGCCCTGGCACCTGGCACCGATCCCCGGCACAATGTCTTATGCCCCAGCCGCGACTAGCCGCCGACCGCGTATCTTTTATCGAGATCCTCGGTCATGCGCTCGCCAATATTACGCCGTCGGCGATGGCGACCGTGACGATCTCCTTGGTGGTCGCGCAAGGCGGGCTCCTGACCTGGGCGGTTTATCTCGCGGTGGGTCTCATCATGCTGCTCGTGGCCGCGCAAGTGGCGGCGCTTGCACACGAGGTCCCGGCCGCAGGCTCCCTGTTCGTCTCGGTAAGCCGCGGCCTCCACCCGGCGGCCGGGGTGTTGAGTGGCTGGATCATGACCGGGGGCTATCTCGGGGCGTTGCTCGCGGCCCCCATCGTCGGGGGACTGTTTGTCGCCAAGGCGCTACGCATCACGGGCGTGGGATGTCCCTGGCCGTGGGCGGCTTTGGTGTTCGCCGGTATCTCGTGGGCGCTCACGGTCCGTGACGTGGGTCTTGCGACGCGCTACAGCCTTTTTGTCGAGGCCTTGTCATTGCTGATCATCCTGGTGATCGGGGTGTGGACGCTCGGGCATCTCCCGGCGACCGGACCATTCCTGCCGCTAGGCGCGTTCAACGCCGGATCGTTCTTTCAGGCGATGACCTTGAGCATTCTCGCCTATGGCGGTTTCGAGACCGCCGCCAATTTTGGGCGCGAGGCCCATGCCCCGAATCGCGATATCCCCCGGGCCATCTTTGCCGCGGTACTGGTAAGTCTCGGCTTTTACGTCTTCATGGCCTACGTCGAGGTCGCGGGTTTCGGGGGCCACGTGCGCGCGTTGGCCCGCACGCCGGCACCGCTTAGTCTGCTGGCGCTTCGCCAGGGCCTGCCGGTGCTTGCCTTCTTCTCGGATATCGCCATGGCCATCGCCGCTTTTAGCGCCACCATCGCCACCTTAAACAGCCTGGGGCGCGTTTTGTATTCGATGGGCCGGCACCGGGTGCTTCCGGCGGCCCTGGGCGAGATCGGGGCGCATGGCACCCCGGCTGTGGCCTTGCATGGGCTTGGCGCCTTGACGTGCGGATTCGCGGTCCTGGCCGGGTGGTTCGATTGGTCGCCGCTTGTCATCGTCGATCTTTTTGGCGTGTTCACCGCGCTCGGGTTCATCGTTATCTATGTGTTTGCCCTGATCGCGGTTCCGGTGCTGCACCGGCGTCGTGGCCGGCGCCCCCCATGGCAGGCGCAGGCGGCGCTGGTCCTCGCCGGCCCGCTTTTGTTGTATGTTTTCGGCGAGAACTTCTGGAAGGCGAGCGGCGTGCCCTTGGCGGCGGCTTATGGCTTTCTTTTTTACGTCGCGGTCGGTGCCTGGCTTTACTGGAGTTGGCAACGACGCCCGGACGCGCCGGCGGTCAACCTCTTGTTTGCGCGAGACGATGACTGACGATCATAATATTGCAAGACAGCTCGCCACGGGAGAAGGGCAGCTGCGGTGGTCTTCGGTCACGACGCGGCGACTAGGCGCAGTCCTCATCGCTTACGTCGACCTGTGCCCGTTTTTTGTGTCACTGGCGGCCCCCGGGGAGGTCGGCGCCTGGGCTCAAGGGCTTGCGATTCCACCTCCGGTGCGGGACTCCCGAGCCCCTCGCATCTTGTGCGCCGCGCTGCGAGCCGCCGTCGATTATGGCCTGCAATATGCGGGACCGGTCGGCTTCGTGCGCGAGACCTCTTTCCGGCGGGCGGTGCTGACCGCGACCCGCGCCATCCCTTGCGGCGAGACACGCACGTATGGCGAGATAGCTACCGCCATCGGCCATCCGCGGGCGGCGCGGGCGGTTGGCAGTGCGCTCGCCGCCAACCCCCTGCCCCTTTTGATCCCTTGCCATCGGGTCGTGGGCGCAGGTCGGCGGCTTGGGTTTTATTCAGACGGCGGGCCGGAGATGAAACGCCGGCTGCTCGCAGGCGAGGGTGTGGATGTCGCATCCTTGCGTTGAAGACTGGGCGTTTGTGGTCCCGTCCTAATCTACCATCCGCCGGGATGGAAACAATTCGCAGGAGTCGGTCAGCGTATGCCGCGCGAGTCAGGAAAGATGCGGCTATTGGTTTTCCTCACTCTTCTCTCGACCGGATCCTCGTCATCTGGCCGCTCATCGAGGGCATGATGCCGCTTACTACCGGCCCCATCGTGGGCTTGTTCGTTGGGCGCCATGTGGGCGCATGGGCGTGGTCTGACCGGAAGGCTCCGCTGGCCGCGGCGATACGCGCGCGTCATGAAACAATATTCACGCTTCGTACTGATACGAAGGCAAAACGGCGTTATCCTGGGTAAATGCGTAGCCGCGAGACTCGGATCACCGTTCCCCCCGACTATGATTTCGGTGCGGCGCTCGCTTTTTTGCGGGCGTCACCGTCGGCGGTTCTCGAATCTATCGAAGGCGAGACCTATCGCCGCGCCTGGCAGACGGAGCGTGGCGCCGAGCTCGTGAGCGTGGCTTGGAGCGCCTCGCGGGCAAGGCCGCAGCTGCGTGTGCGTGTAGAGGGTCCGCGCGTCGATGCCCGTGCGCTCGGTGAGGCCGTTGACAAGGTGCGCCACACATTCTCGCTTAATGTCGATGCCGCGGGCTTCCAGGAATTGGCGGAAATGGATCCGATCATCATGCGTCTCGTGTGCGATGGGCTTCATGCGCGACCGGTCCTTATTGCCGACCCGTTCGAGTCTCTTGTATGGGCCATCATCGGCCAGCAGGTAGGGGTGGGC
>JAKARW010000001.1:38893-107152 GCA_021819125.1 Pseudomonadota bacterium
ATTGGCGGAAATGGATCCGATCATCATGCGTCTCGTGTGCGATGGGCTTCATGCGCGACCGGTCCTTATTGCCGACCCGTTCGAGTCTCTTGTATGGGCCATCATCGGCCAGCAGGTAGGGGTGGGCTTTGCGCGGACTTTGCGTAGCGCGCTCGTGCAGATCGCAGGCCATGAGGCGGTCTTTGGGTCGTCTCGGTTTCCGGTCATGCCCGATGCGCGCACGCTTGCGGATATCGAGGAGGAGCCTTTGCGCGCAGCGCATTTCAGTCGCGCCAAGATCCGTGCCCTGCATATCGCGGCCCAGGCCGTAACGACCCAAGCCCTCGATTGGCGGTCATTGGTCGTCATGCCGCCCGCCGAAGCCATGGCCGCGCTGACTCGGTTTCCAGGGATCGGGCCGTGGACGGCGGGCATGGTTTTGATGCGTGGCCTCGGGGTTCGGTCCATATGGCCCGCGGCGGACCTGGGCCTGCGCCGGGCCTTGGCCTATGCGCTGGGCGCAAGCGTACCTCTGACCGAAACCGACGCGCGCGCGCTCGCCGCCCCTTGGGCTGGTTGGGAGGCGTGGGTGGCGTTTTTTGCGTGGCGGTCATTGTCGCGACGTCGGGCCGGCCCTTGAGTCGGTGGCCTTGGACCCAAAAAGTCATCTTACAGCGGAAGGTCGGGACACCGGTGGCGCTGGCGCCGCTGCTGATCTATACGGCAGAGCCCGCCAGAAGGTTGTTGCAGACGCGCTCCTTTTATAGTGGCGAGAGACTGAAAGGATCTCTACGGCCGCCGCCAGAACTTGAGCTTCGGTCGCAAGAGGCATTCAGTGCCTTAAAGCCGATCAAGCCCGTCAGGCTTATCCGGGTTGGGTGTCCTGGCGGTTCGCTTGATCCTTTGTGTAAACCAACCCGCGACTGAAGTCGCAGGCTTTATTCTGGAGAACACAGCGATGCGGCATTCAGGGACCTATGATGACGACTCCATTTTGTCATTGAGATTGTGGCCTTCCTCATGGCGGCAAAATGGTCTTCGCCTCCGGGTGGCAACTCACAAGAAAGGCGATCATTTCGGTGGCGTCCTTCGACCGATAGAAGCGCGCCATCTTCTCGTTGAACTCCTGCGCCTTGGCCGCGGGTACGCTGATTGCGTCAATGCCGTGTGACATAAGGACGCCGTTCATCACGAGGCGTGACGTGCGCTTGTTGCCGTCGAAGAAGAACTGCTGCAAGGCGCCAAACAGGAAGAAGGCGGTCGCCCGCTCGAACGGCTCGCACTCCTGCAAAGCGGCCACGCCCTCACTAAATACTCGGTTCAGGGTCGGTGCGCCGGGTAGCGTCGGCAACGGGGTATAGTACCCAAGCTCGCCCAGGCTAACATCCGGGGTGTAGCTCTGCTCCTGGCCTTCACCGCGAAACACGCCCCATTCCAAGGATTCCCCGCGAACAACAATGCCATTGAGTTCAGTAAACACCGGTTTGGACAGCTCAAACTGGTCGCTTTTGACCATTGCCAAAAGCCGCTTGGCGCTTTCAGCGAGGTTCAAAACCTGCTCTTGATCGGAAATCTTGTGCCCGCCTATGGTCACACCATCCAGCAGAGTCTTGACTTCGGGAAAGGTAAAGGGATTTCCCTCAAGCACTGAGGCGTCCCAGACAAACTCCGGCAGCATTTTGTGGAGGCGAAAACAAACCCTCTCAATCGAGTGAAAAGGGATAATAGTCGGTACCGCAGACCGGTCCCATTGGAAATTGAGGGCATCGAAGAGAGTCATGTCGCAGCACCCCATAAATCATTAAACACGTTTTAATATAACAGGAACTATAACAGGAGCGACCCACGCTACTCAACCACAAAAGACGTTTCCGTGTCGAGGCCCATTGGGATGAATCGCGCGGCATCCCGATCACAAAATCGGATACCCGTAAACGGAGGTTTAAGCTACGGCAATCCCTTTTATCGCGGCGTAAACACCGAATCCGGCGGTCAGGACGATGATGCCGAACACGAATGCCGCGTAAGGTCCCCGGAGGCGCAGAGGCCCCGGAAGCGCGTGGCGCGCCAACAAGTACAGGAAGCCCAGGACCACGGGGAGCAGGATGGCGTTCATCACCTCCATCGCAACCCCCAACGTGACCAGATTGACGTCGGATGCCACCAGAACCCCGCCAAGCACGAGCAAAGTCGTGTAGATCCCATAGAACCAGGGGGCCTCGCGCGGGTGGTGCTCGAGGGAGTGCTTAAAGCCCATGACCTCGCCTACGCCACGCGCGGCGGTGAGAGAAACCACGATCGTGGCGACTGCCGCCGCTCCGCTCATCCCTAACGCGAACAACAGCCGTCCAGTCTGTTGTCCCAGAAACGGTGTCAGGGCATCTGCGATCTGCTGGACGGTGTTGAGGGGCGCGTGTGGATTACTCCGCCCTATGGTGGCTGCGGTGGCAACGAGCACCGCGGCCATGATCAGCTGAGTCACGACGGCTCCTATGGCAGTGTCGATGCGCGCCATGGTGAGATGATCGAGCTGCAGTCGCTTATCGACGACGGCCGACTGCTGATAAAACACCATCCATGGCATGATTACGGCACCGATATTGGCGGCCACCAGATAAAGATAGCCCGGGTCATGAAAAGGGATTTGCAGGCTTTGACTTATAAGCGGTCCAAGGGCTTGGTGCGTGCGCAAGGCCACCAGCAAAAACGCAAACTCAAAGGCCCCGACGGCAAGCGCCACCCGTTCCACGCCGGCATAGGACGCAGTCCAGACCATGGTGATAAGGCCGCTCACAAGGATGGCCATAGTTATCCATCGCGGGACCCCGAACAAAAGACCGACACCGGCCATGCCACTCAATTCGGTGAGAAGCGCGCCGAGACAAGACAGCGCCAAAGTTCCTACCGATAGCCACGCCCAGCCGCGGCCGAAGTGCCTGGTGATCAATTCACCATGCCCTTCACCGGTGACGATCCCGAGGCGAACCGTTAATTCCTGGACGATGTAGAGGATCGGGATCAGCGCCATCTGGAGCAGTAACAGCCGGTAACCCCACTGGGCCCCGCTCTGGGCGGCGGTGATTACGCTGCCGGCGTCGGTATCGGCCAACATCACCACAAGGCCGGGTCCGAGCACGGCCAACACGTTACGCCATCGCCTGGATCCAGTATCGGAGCGCCGAGGTGATAAAGGCATGCAAGAAACCCCTCATAGACTCTAATAATAATAAGATTCATTGTCATTTGATGCAAGCGAAGGACCTTGTGCACTATAATGGTGCACACGCCCCATCATGGGTTGGCCATGGCATACGGGATTGGCGTATTTTGGGTAGAGGCCGTTGGCCCGGATCTTGCGTTGGGGGTGTCGTGGTGAGTCATGCCGAAAGCATTGTGGAAAATCTGACGACCGCTGTCGTGGTGGTGGATGCGGCTTTGCGTGTCAAGGTTGTGAATCCGGCAAGCGAGATGCTGTTTGAATTAAGCGCCAAGCAAATGCTTGGGCAACCGCTCGCACGGCTCTGGCCGCAAACCGCGCCGCTTGCAAGCCTATTCGCGGACACTTTGCAAAGCGCCCATTCCTTCACGCGCCGCGGTCTCCCCTTGGCGCTGCCCGGCCGCGAGGTCGTTGTTGATATGACGGTGACGGCGATCCTGCCGGCTGCCGAGTCGAAGCGGCAAGAAGCGGTCTTGTTATTTGAGTTGAACCAGGTCGACCGGTTACGCCGCTTGGCCCATGAGGAGGATCTCGTGGACAGGCACTTGGCGCAGAAAGCGGTGGTGCGCGGCTTGGCGCATGAAATCAAGAACCCTCTTGGCGGGTTGCGCGGCGCCGCCCAGCTCCTTGAGCGCAAGCTTTCCGAAAGCGAGCGGGAGTATACGCGCATCATCATCCGCGAGGCGGACCGTCTGCAGAGTCTTGTGGATCGATTGGCGGAACCGACCCATCCCTATCTCCCAGTGCAGGTCAATATTCATCAGGTCCTGGAGCACGTGCGGTCGTTGATATTAGCCGAGGTCGGTGAGAGTTTCGTGTTGCGGCGCGACTATGACCCGAGCATCCCGGAGTTCGCCGGTGACCCGGATCAGCTTGTGCAGGCGGTCTTGAATCTGGTGCGCAACGCGGTGCAAGCCCCGAGTCGTCTGATCGTCTTACGCTCACGCATCGAGCGCCAGTTCACGATCGGCCAGCGGCGCCATAAGCTTGTGCTGCGTACCGAGGTGGAAGACGATGGGCCAGGCGTGCCAGAGGCTTTGCGCGACACCCTGTTTTATCCCATGGTCACGGGGCATGCCGCCGGGACCGGGCTTGGCCTATCGATCGCTCAGGATATCGCCCGCCGCCACGGCGGCCTCATCGAATACACGAGCCGACCGGCACGCACCATCTTTACATTATTTCTTCCTCTGAGGCACGAATATGACCCGACAGGATAGTGTGTGGATCATCGACGACGACGAATCGATCCGCTGGGTGCTGGAAAAGGCGTTCCAGCAGGCTGGCATGGCGACCCGTTCTTTCAGTGGCGCCGGTAGTGCCTTGGATGAACTGCGTGAGGAGGCCCCGGATGTCGTGATCACCGACATCCGCATGAGCGGACTTTCAGGGCTTAAGCTGCTCGAGACCATAAGCCATACCATGCCCACGCTCCCGGTGATCGTCATGACCGCCCACTCCGACCTAGACAGCGCGGTAGCGGCCTATCAAGGCGGCGCCTTCGAGTATTTGCCGAAACCGTTCGATGTGGATCACGCCGTCGGCTTGGCGCGCTATGCGATTGAGCATAGGCGTCAGGGGCAGGTCGCGCACACCGAGCGCGCCGAATCGACCCCCGAGATCCTGGGTGCCGCCCCGGCCATGCAAGAGGTCTTCCGCGCCATCGGCCGGTTATCCGGATCGCATATCACGGTGCTCATAAACGGCGAGTCCGGTACCGGCAAGGAACTCGTGGCGCGAGCGCTGCACAATCACAGCCCGCGGGCACGTAACGCGTTCATCGCCCTTAACATCGCCGCCATCCCGGCGGGGCTCCTCGAATCGGAGCTCTTCGGTCATGAGCGCGGCGCGTTCACCGGCGCCTTGACGCAGCGGCACGGGCGTTTCGAGCAGGCCGATAACGGCACCTTGTTCCTAGACGAAATCGGTGACATGCCGGCCGACCTCCAGACGCGGCTCCTGCGGGTTTTATCCGATGGCCAATTCTATCGGGTCGGTGGTTGTGAAAAGATTCATACCAATGTGCGCGTCATCGCCGCGACCCATCAAAACCTGGAGCAACGCGTGGCCGATGGCCTTTTCCGGGAGGACCTGTTCCACCGGCTGAACGTCATCCGCATTCATGTCCCGCCGCTGCGTGAGCGCCGGCAGGACATACCGGTCCTCACCCGCCACTTCCTGGCGGCGGCCGCAGCCGAGCTCAATGTGGAGGCAAAGCATCTTGCGCCCGAGGCCGAGCAGTACCTTTGTAAGCTGCCGTGGCCGGGGAACGTGCGCCAACTGGAGAACACCTGTCGCTGGCTTACGGTCATGGCCCCTGGACGCACCATTCGCGTCGCCGATCTCGCCCCCGAACTAAGGGAGGTGGACCCGGCGCCCGCCGGCGTGGACTGGCGCGCCGGACTGCGCAGTGTCGTTGAGCAGAGGTTGGCCCTAGGCGATAAGGCGGTCTACACGGATTTGAGCGTCGAGTTCGAGCGGACTTTGATAGAGGCGGCGTTGCACCACACGGGCGGCCGCAAACAAGATGCCGCCAAGCGTTTGGGGCTTGGGCGCAATACCTTGACGCGTAAGCTAAAGGACCTCAATCTCTAACGGGCGTGGTGCGTGACAAGCCGTGCGAAGGCGGCGCTCGCCTGGCGCGCAAGACGGCTTAAGCCCATGACCGCGCCTTGCGCGTCGGGTGCGCACCGGCGTTTCAGGTCCACGGTCTTTTGCGCGAGAACCCGGGCGCTTGCCGCGTCATAGAGGCGTGCCGTGGCGTCAAGCCGCACGAAGGCGCGATGCGGCGTCGTAAAGTCCTGATCGAAGCGCGAAAGCACGATAACGAGGCGCTCGATAGGCGTGGATGGCCGCGCGGCGAATACTGAACCCATACCCAATCGCCAGCGAATGCGTGCCTTGAGTAAGGACGCCGGCGGCGCGATCCAGCGGTTTTGCGCATAGACGTGCACGGCGGTAGGGTCTCGATAAAGCAGCCGGTAATGGATAGTCGTCCCGGAAAGCCAAGCTACGGCCTGCACGCGCACGATGACCGGCGGCATGTCTCTTGTTGGGGTGTGGGCGCGTAGCGGCCCAAAGTCGTGAACAGTCAGTGCCTGTGGGGCGCGTGCGGGAAACAGGGTGCAGCCCGCAAGGCCTATTACGGCAAGCGTTACAACAAAAATTCTCAAGGTCTTGGCCATGGCTCAGGGAGTCTCCTTGTAGCCTTTCTCTCCGGGTCCGGGGGTAAGTGGACGAGCGCCGAGCAGCAACTCGCGAGGGTGATGGCGCAGTGATCGGCTGAGGCGCTGAACGTCGGCCGCGGCGCGTGTCAGCCGATCCAAAGCGCGGTCGATCTTGGGCAGCGTGCGCGTCAGCGCGACATCGCTTGCCCCTTGCGCGGTCTCGCTTAAGCGCTTCAGGTGACGACTCAATATCCCCATCTGTTTTTCAAGGGTAGCCATGCGCGTCAGCGCCGTGTTGGCTGCGGCCTCCATGGCCGGCAACCGGGCGGCGGCCTGGTTTAGCCGCGCGCTGAGCATCACCCACTGCCGGCTCGCTTGCGCTGCATGCGATAGTATCGTGGCGAGATGGCGGCGATTGGCGGCGTTCAAGGTCTTTTCGAGATCACCGCTCAAAACAGTCAGCTGTTGGGCCACGCGCGTCCCCGCGCGCGTGATTCGGGTGAAGAGCGAGGGATGCATGGGAATGCGCGCGGGGTGAGCCGCCGAGGTCGCAAGCAAACGCATGTCCGCGGTCGTATTCAGTTCAAGCGCGGACATGCCCGTCACTCCCTGGAGCTTGAGTTCGGCATACGTGCCACGCGTGATGGGTATGCGCCGATCGACGGCTATGAAAATTAGAATCTCCCGCGGGTCCTGCGCGTTCACCCTAATGTGCGTTACCACGCCCGCTGTTATGCCGCGATAAAAGACCGTGGACTCGGATCTTAGGCCGAACACATTGCCTCGAGTGACCACGACATAGGGAAGCCTGCGTCGATGGGTACCACTGATCCAAAATGTGGCGAGCAGGATCGCCACGGCGAACACCGCGACAAACACGCCAGTCCGCAATGCATAGGATCGATTGTTCATGATGCCATAGCCCCAAAGACGCGCTGTCCTCTTTCGCCCAAAAACATGGCCTGAACGAACGGGTGCGGGTTCAGGGCCATCTCGGTCGGCGCCCCCCTGGCAACGATGCGGCGGTCCGCCAGGATTGCGAGCGACGTGCAAAGGTCGCGCATGAGGTCCAGATCGTGAGTGATCACGACCGCCGTAAATTGGAGCTCCTTGTGCAGGTCCTGCAGGTGATGCACAAAGGTCTGCGCGGCAACAGGGTCAAGTCCAGAGGTGGGCTCATCGAGAAACAAAAGTTCAGGCTCCAGGGCCAGCGCCCGTGCAAGCGCCGCGCGCTTTACCATGCCTCCGGAAAGTTCGGCCGGCAGATAGGCTGCCACCTCCGGGCCGAGGCCCACTTGCGCGAGCTTCATGTAAACGAGGTCGCGAATCAGCGTGGGTTCGATGGCGCGATACTCCTGGAGCGGAAACGCGACGTTTTCAAAGACCGTGAATGCACTAAACAGCGCCCCACCCTGAAACAAGACGCCGCAGCGGTTGCGCAACGTGGCGAGGGTTTCGGCCTCTATCTTATCAAGGGGCTCCCCGAACAGCCTCACACGCCCCGCGCTTGGTTGATCGAGACCTATCATCTCGCGTACGAGCGTCGTCTTGCCGCTTCCCGATCCTCCGACGAGCCCTAGAATTTCCCCCCGAGCCACGCTCAGCGTGATGTCCTCATGGACAACGTTTCGTCCAAATCGCGTAAAGACGTGTTCCATTTCAATGATGTTATCCGAAGTCACGGCAGGCCGATCCCACGAAAGCCGATCGCAAACACGGCGTCAACGAATATGACGGCGCTGATCCCCGTGACCACGGCATTGGTGGTCTCGACGCCCAAGCTGCGGGTATTGGGCTTGATGCGCAGGCCGAAGTGACAGGCGATGAGCGCGATGACGACCCCAAAGACCGCGCCTTTCACGATGCCGAGCACGAAATCGACCACAGGGACCGCAGACGGTATGGCGTGGACAAACTCCGGTATATCGATCCCAAGGGTGATATGCGCGGCTACCATGCCGCCAAATAGCGCAATCGCATCCGTCCACACGACGAGTAGCGGAAGGGCTACGGCGAGCGCTACGATGTTTGGTAAAACCAGGCGCACAATGCGCGAAATGCCCATGGCTGACAGGGCATCAAGCTCCTCGGTAAGGCGCATCACACCAAGTTCCGCCGCCATGGCCGAGCCGGACCGGCCGGCCACCAGGATCGCTGCAAGCAGCGGACCGAGTTCGCGCATGATGCTAAGACCGAGGACGTTGACGATGTAGGATGGCGCACCGAAGTTTCGCAGTTCGAGCGATGACAGGTAGCTCATGACGATGCCCACGAGCGCGCCGACCAAGGCGGTTATGCCGAGCGCCCGTACGCCCGCCTCATATATCGAAGCCGAGATGTCCTTCCAGGGTATTTGATCGGGTCTGCGCAGTAGTCGGCCGCCATCGACAACGACGCAACCTATGAGTGTCGTAAACTCGAGCGCGTGCGATCGAAGCCCTTGTCCCAGGGATGACAGCACCGCGAGCGGCCGCACGCCCGGACTACGCCCGCCCTCGGGTGGCGGCTCGCGCCGCGCCCATCGCTCGCAAAGCGCAGCATGCTCTGGTCGAACCTCAATGGCGTGGCCTTGCGCAAACCCTTGCAGGCGCCACAAAACGAGCGCCCCCACGTTGTCAAGCCCCCGCACCTCGCGGCAATCCCAGACAACCTTGTCGTTATCGCGCGCATGCTCCCGTAGCGCACTCGCCAAGGCATCAGCGTTTCCATCTATACCACGTAACGTCCATTGCCCTGTCAGCACCACGACCGTCCGCCCACGCTCATCGCGGCGCGTATGGTAGCCTGCGGGCTCGACGTGCCCGGCCGTGGCCACCTGGTCGTCTTGATCTTGTGTGACTTGTTCGTTCGTGACGCTATCCTCGTCGATTCCGTTGCGCCACCATCATATCAAGACCTCTGGCGCGCATCATAGGAGATACGCGGCGTCCCGGCGCCGGCCGCCTCCATGAAAAACGTCTTCAAAAGAGGCAAGGTATCAATGACGTTCAGGCCCGTGCGTAGTGTTGCACCCACCCACCTGCGGTCATTGCGAAATGCGCGATTGAGCAAGTCGGTGGCCGCCAGCATGGCAAGGTTATCCACCTTGCGCTCGCGTTCATAGGGGCGCAGCGTGCGCCGACGGCCGAGATCCGCGGATTGCGCGCGCGCGGCCTGCAGGGTCGTGATGAGGGCGTCGGCGTCGGCAAACCCAAGGTTGACCCCTTGACCGGCCAGCGGGTGCACGCGGTGGGCGGCGTCGCCCACCAGGGCAAAGCGCGCGCCCACATAGTGTTGCGCATGGGAGGCTGCGAGCGGAAAGTAGGCGCGCTCACCATCGACCTCAAGGTCACCGAGATGATCTCCGAAGGCGTCGTTCAAGGCCGCGGCGAATTGCGTGTCGGAGAGGTTGCGCAGGCGCCGCGCCTCGTCATCGGTAGCCGACCAGATCAGCGAGGCGCGGCAGGCGTCTGGTAGGGGCAAAAGCGCGCAGGGCCCATGGGCCAGGAAGCGCTGCCAGGCCACACCGTCGTGCGCATGCCCCAGGCGAATGTCGGCGCATACCGCGGTCTGTCCATAGTGATACTGAAAAACCGCGACGCCGAGCTGCTCCCGGATTACGGATTGCGCGCCGTCGGCGGCGATCAATAGCGGTGCGCGCAATCGCCCGCCGCCCTTCATGGCCACCTCGATGCGCGTGTTTTCGATCTCGACTTCCCAAGCGCGATCCTGATGCCAAGAAACGCCGCGAACTTGCGCCTTGGCGCGTAGCGCCGACTCGAGCCGGCTGTGATTGACGATAACGCCAAGGTCGGCTTCGCCGATGTCCGCGCTGTCAAAAGACAGCCGGCCGTATCCACTGCGATCAATAATCTGCAAGGCGCGTAGTGGCGCTGCCTCCACGCCATCGAGCGGCCAAAGGCCGAAATGGGAGAGCCGCCGCAGCGACGCACGACTGAGTGCGCTCGTGCGTACTGACGTCCGCGGGTCTGCGCCTGCGGCATCAATCATCGCGATTTCAAAACCACGCATAGCCAGGGCATGACCGAGGAGTGCGCCTACCGCGCCTGCGCCGGCGATGATGATATCCGGGTCACGCCGGTCGATCATGGTTTTATCCCCCGAAACAGTTTGGGCAAGGGTGCCTTGAGCCCCATGGTGCGCACCGCCAATGCCCGTTTAAGTCCGGGCAAGGCGTCGACAAGGTTCAGCGCCACACCGCGGGCGGCGGCAAGTGCTGGCAGACGCGGCGTGAAAAGCCGCACCAGGCCGTCGGTAAAGCGCGTGGTGTAGGCGACATCCGCACGCCGCGCTCGCGCGTAGTCGGCAAGCCACGCACGGTCCCCGTAATCGGTTTGCGCGCGACAGGCCTCGGATAGGCGTTCGGCGAGGACCGCGACGTCGCGCAGTCCCAGGTTGAAGCCTTGCCCCGCGACCGGGTGCAGGGTGTGGGCGGCGTTGCCGATGAGCACCACTCGCGGCGCTACCCACTCCCGGGCGTGTTGCCGAATCAGCGGAAAGCGCAGGCGCGGGCTTGCCGCCAGCAGCCGGCCAAGCCGGTCGCCGAAGGTGTCGGCTAGGCGCTCCAGGAATCCCTGCTCGTCTAGGGCCTGCCATTGCTCGCCGTCGGCGCGGCTTATGACGAAAGTGTAGCGGTCATCGCCGATGGGAAGTGCGGCAACGGGACCATTGTCGGTGAAGCGCTCAAATGCGGTGAAAGGCCGCGGCCTCGATACCCGGCAGTTGCTGACGATCGCCTCGCGCCCGTAGTCATGGCAATCGACGCCTATACCACACGCCGCGCGCACCGCCGAGTGCGTGCCATCGGCGCCTACCAAAAGCCGGCAGGCGATGCGCTCGCCGTCTTGTCCGCAAGCAAGCGTGATCACGCCCGCGTCCGCGTCCTGAATAAACCCGTCGAAGCGTCCCGCGCGGCGTGTCACGGTGGTCGCGTCGAGGGCCTCGTACAAGGCCGCAAGCAGCGCGGTGTTGCCGGTCACAAAGCCGAGCGCATCCACGCCTTGCTCATAGGCCAGAATATGCGTAAGACCGATGCGCCCAACGCGGTCCGACACCTCGATCTCGGTTATGGGTTGAAAATCGCCCCCGGAAAGCCTAGGCCACGCGCCGAGTGCGTTAAGCGCGCGCTTCGAACCTTGGGCGATCGTAAAGGTCCGATCATCGGCGCGCGCAGGCGGTGCAAACGGCGCCGGGTCGAGAAGGCATACATCAAGCGGCAGATGCGCGAGCGCGAGCGCAAGGCTCGCCCCCACGAGTCCGCCACCGCAAATGACGACATCATGCCTATGTGTGCTCACGGGCCTTCGGCTCGCAATGCCTCTATGTCCTCGGCGCGTCTTGGCAGGTCGTGGCTTAGAATCTCGTAGCCGGTCTTCGTAACGGCGACATCGTCCTCGATACGAATCCCGATATTCCGGAAGCGTTCCGGTATATCATCGCTTCCAGGGGTATAGAGGCCTGGCTCAACTGTCGTAACCATCCCCGCTTCCAGCACGCGATGCGCGCCACCAACTTTGTAATCTCCGACGTCATGCACATCGAGGCCCAGCCAATGCCCGGTCCTATGCATGTAGAAACGTTTGTAGTCACCGGATTCGATTAGCGCGTCTAGCGGGCCGCGCAAAAGCTTGAGGTCGAGCAAGCCTTGCGTCAAGACCTTGACTGCAGCCTCATGCGCGGCCGGCCACTCGCGACCCGGTCCTATGGTCGCGAGCGCCGCATCATGCGCGGCAAGCACGATATCGTAGAGCGCGCGCTGCTCGGGGCTAAAGCGTGGTCCCACCGGGAAGGTTCGGGTGATATCGGATGCATAGCCATCGATCTCGCAGCCGGCATCTATCAGTACAAGAGTGCCGTTTTTCAGCGGCGCGTCGTTCTCGGTGTAATGGAGGATGCAGGCGTTGGCCCCGCTTGCGACGATCGGCGGGTATGCTGGATACGTGGAGCCGCCCTTGCGGAAGGCGTAGAGAAGTTCGGCCTCGAGTTCGTATTCATAGAGTCCCGGCGCGCATCCTCGGATGGCGCGCTTGTGGCCTTCGGCGGCGACCAAAGCCGCGCGCCGCATGAGCGAAATCTCCTCCGGTTGTTTCGTAAGCCGCATCTCATGGAGGATGTGGTTGGGGTCCACGAACTCCTCCGGCGCCGCAATGCCCGAGCGCGCCTTGGCGCGGACCTCGTTGACCCACTCAAGGACATGGCCGTCGAATTCCGGATGGCGGCCCATGCTGTAGTAGACGCGCCGCCGATCCTCGAGAAGACCCGGAAGGATGTCATCGATATCGTCTATCGGAAAGGCGTCGTCGGCCCCGTACTGGGAGACGGCCCCCTCGGGGCCCGCACGCCGCCCTTGCCATTGCTCCCGGTCCGGATCCCGGTCCCGGCAAAAAAGCAGAAACTCCCCTTGCGCGCGCCCGGGGATCAGGACCGCCACGGCTTCGGGCTCGGGAAAGTGCGTCAGATAATAGAAGTCACTGTCCGGTCGAAACAGGTATTCCACATCGCCGTTGCGCGTGCGCACGGGCGAGGTCGGTATGATCGCAATGGCCTCGCCCATGAGGCCCATGAACTCGGCGCGGCGGCGCCTAAAGGCATTTTTGTCCATGGGGGCCATTATGCCCGAAGTCGATGGCCGCGCCACGCCCGCGCAGGCCGTATAGCGGGTCTCTTCACTCCACGACCTCGTCGTGGATCAACTGCACCGCGACCCGCAAGTATTCGACAAGTTCGCTCAAGTCCGACTCGCCGACGGTGCCGCTTGCCTCCGCGAGGTCGTTAATATCGGCCAAGGCCTCGGTTACGATCTCGGAGCGCTCATGGGGCGTCGTGCCGCGGTCAAGAAAATAAAAGCCGGTCACAAAGCCCCGGCACCATTCACTAAGGGCCCGGCTGCGTTGGACCGCCGGCCGCTCGTCGTCTGGCAACAAAGGTTCGAAACTCAACCCGACCTCCGCCGACCCCTCGGTAATCCGACGGCGCGCGGCTTCCAGGCTGTCGCGCAGACCGGTGTCGTTTTCATCGGCCCCCAGGGCGGCGATCACCATATCGTCATCCGCCACACCGGCGCATAGGAGCCCGATCACAATGCCATGGGCCTCCGATCCCCCGAGCGTGACATAGGCCTGCTCCAGGATCATGGTCCAAGTATCGTACGTGAAATCGTCGTGCATGCCGCCATTCTATCGCATGTGAGCGCCCCTTGCCCGTCGCTTGGGGCGGGTATTTTCCGAAGGACTTAAGGCCCGCAAAAAGCACGCCGCCGCCTGTTCCACAAGCCCCCTGTGGCGGACGTTGACCCCGGCGCCTCTTAAGTTCTATAGTGGCCTACATGAGCGGCGAATCTCCCCCTGATGCCGACGCCCTGGCCCGACTGGAACGTCGAATCGAGGATTTGGTCGCGGCATGCCGGCGACTTCAGGAAGACAATGCGAATTGGCGCGCGCGCCACCAAGCCTTGTCGGCGGAGTATGTGCGGCTAAACGAGCGCACGCGCGTGGCACGCAGCCGTGTCGAAGAGATGATAGGCCGTGTCGCGGCCTTGACCCGCGAGGAGCGGTGATGGCGGGCAATAAGGAGACGATCCATATCTCCGTGCTCGGCAAGGATTTCGCGGTGTCCTGTCCGGAGGACGAGCGGGAGGCCTTGGCCAAGGCAGCACGCTATGTCGACCTGCGTATGCAGGAAGGCCAGCGTGGTGGCCGGACGGTCAATATCGAGCGGCACGCCGTGATGGCGGCGCTCAATATGGCCTATGAACTACTGCGGTTGCGGGAACAGTCGGTGTCGACGTCGGGTGAGTGGGTAAAGCGCGTCGAATTGCTCACCGACAAAGTGGAGCGGGTTTTACGAGATGAGTTAAAGGAGCGGCCTTGAGTATCATTAAAAGGTCGTTTGCGGGTTTGGCGCCCCCTGCGGTGTTCGTAGCCATTCCGTGCCCCTGAACCTATAACTCTTGCCTCGGGAACCACGATCTCGGGTGCTGTTGTGCATGTCCGTCTCGAGCGGAAAGCCTGAAGCATCTGGACGTGTCCCACTTGAACCTTTGGTTCGAGGCAAAGAATGGTTACGGCACAGGCGGAGGGCGCCTCTATCTTTCAGTATCAGTATCGGTCCCATGCGTGACAAACACGGTTTGCGGCGCAGTCTGCGCGAATGCCGCAAGGCGCTAGGCGTGCCTGCGCGCGCGACCAGTGCCCGACAAGTGGCGCGGCGTGGGTTGCCACTTTTGCGTCGGGCACGTCATGTCGGGATCTATTGGCCGGTCGGTTCAGAGCTCGATCCGCGGCCGCTCGCGTATGCCCTTATGCGCGCGCATCGCGCGGTCTATCTGCCGGTCGCCGACCGCCACCCTGGACGTCCCCTGGTGTTCCTTCCCTGGCGGCCCCCATTCGTCCGGGGATCCTTGGACATACCAGAGCCACGTTGGGGCCGCAGGATGCGCGCGCGGGGACTCGACGCGGTTTTGGTGCCATTGGTCGGGTTCGACGCCCGCGGTTGGCGCTTGGGCCAGGGCGGCGGCCATTACGACCGGACCTTTGGTTTTGTGCGCAGGGCCCGGGGGCGCCCTGTTTTGATTGGGCTGGCTTACGAGTGCCAGCGCTTGGCCTCGGTGCCGCGTGAGGGGCACGATGTGCGCCTGCATGCGGTACTGACCGAACGCCGACTGTATCGCGCGCAGGATAGGCTGGCATGAATATCTTGTTTATCGGGGACGTCGTCGGCGATGCCGGCCGCCGGGTATTGTTGGCAAGACTTCCGGTGCTGCAGGAGCGCCTGAGGATCGATCTCACGATCGTCAATATCGAGAACGCCGCCGGAGGTTTCGGGGTTACCGAAAAGATCCTGCGCGAATGCCTTGCCCACAAGATCGACGTCTTGAGCACCGGCAACCACGTCTTCGACAAGCGCGAGGCGGTGGAATTGGTGGGTCGCGAGCCGCGGCTGTTGCGGCCTCACAACTATCCGGTGGGCACCCCCGGCAGCGGCTGGTATGTGGGGAAGACGCGCGGCGGCGAGCCGTTTGCGGTCCTGAACGTCATGGGCACGGCGTTCATGCAACCGGTGCTCGATTGCCCATTCGCCTGTGCCCGGACCGCACTTAAGACAAGGCCCGAGGATGTGAAGGCGGTGCTGGTCGATTGTCACGCCGAAACGACGAGCGAGAAGATGGCCATGGGCTGGTTTCTAGACGGGCAGGTGAGCGCGGTCGTGGGCACTCATACCCACGTCCCGACCGCCGACGAGCGCGTCTTGCCCGCCGGCACGGCCTACATCTCGGATGTGGGCATGACCGGCTGCTATGACTCCGTGATCGGTATGAACAAGGACAAGGTCCTGCGGCGCATGGTCCAGAAGTTACCCGAGCGGCTCGAAGCCGCCGAGGGCCCGGCGACCTTGTGCGGGGTGGTCATAGATGTCGACGGGAAGACCGGCCGCAGCCGTGGTATCCAACGCCTGAGCGTGCGCGAGGATTGATGGCGTACTGGCTTTTCAAGAGCGAGCCGAGCTCGTTTTCCCTTGAGGATCTGATGGCGCGTGGCGCGCCCGAACCCTGGAGCGGGGTGCGGAATTTTGAGGCGCGCAACTTCATGCGCGCCATGAGGCCTGGAGACCTCGGATTTTTTTATCATTCGAGCTGCGCAAGACCTGCGATCGTAGGCGAGGTCGAAGTGGCGCGCGCGTTTTATCCTGACCATACCGCCCTCGATCCCGCTGACCATCACTATGATCCACGCGCGATCGCAAACCCTACGCTCTGGTCCATGGTCGACGTGGTCTTTCGCGAACGCTACCCGACTCCGGTGACTTTGGCCCGCCTCAAGGACTGTCCGGCACTCGCTGGCATGCGCCTCCTCGCGCGCGGCAACCGATTGTCGGTCCTGCCCGTGACCGATGATGAGTGGCGGGTCATTCAGGGACTCGCCCGCGCAGCATGAGGTTTTATCACTTCTGGTTCGAGCCGGTCTCCGAGCGTGTGCGGCTTGCGCTCGGGGCCAAAAGGATCGAGCACGAGCGGCTCATCCCCGACTACGACGACGACGAGACCTTTTTCGAACTGGGCGTGGCCCGCCAGGCGCCGGTGTTGCTGTGGGACGACGGGCGCGTCGAGACCGATTCGCAACAGATCCTGCGCGCGCTCGATTCATATCGGCCCGACCCGGCACTCTTTGGTCCCCTGCAGGATGCGCAATGGCAGGCCTTGCAAGGCTGGCGCCTGCAAGCCGCGGGTCTTCTGGAGAGGCTTTATGCCCCGGTGCGCCCCGCGTACCGGGGTCTGGGCGATCACGCGGCCCATCTTGCCTCGTATAAGGCCTCGATCATGACGCGTTTTGGTGCCAGCGTGGAGGAATTGGCCAATGACCGTTATGGGACCTATGCGCAGCTCGATGCCTTGACCCAGTTCAAGGATCTGGGGGCATTCCTGGCCCAGCATCGATTCTATGCAGGGACGTTTTCGGCGGCTGACGTGCTGCTCGCCGCCGATCTTTTTTCGTTGCAGCTTCTCGATGGCATCACTTTGCCGATCGACATCATGTATTATTTCGAACGTGTTCAGGGCGTTTGCGGGGTCGACCTGCGTGACGGCCTCATCAGTGGTTGATTGCAGGAGGGATCATGACCTTGTGCGAGCTTTTGATCTATCTGGATCGGGAATCCGGTTATCCCGTGCTGGATGGGGATTGCGAGGAGACTATCAAAAAGGCCTCGGCCGGTCGCCACAAGGACCCCCTGGCGGGGCAGATCGTGGCGGCCATGGCCGCGAGCGTAAACGCTACCACCGCAAAGACGCCGATACTGCGCGCGCAGGCCACGACCGCGCTTGGCCCCTTGCGCTTAAAGGCGATGCGCGACGATGTCTCGGGTCACGAGCTAAGGCGCATGGAGCGCACGGTGCATGCCATCGACGGGGCATTCAATGATGAGGCGTTGGCGGCGCGTGGGTCGTAGGCGCTCGCCCGCGCCCATAGGCGGCCGCTTGGATCAACGCAAAAACAGCTGATAGGCGGGATTTCCGGTCTCTTCCTGATAATCCAGGCCGAGTGTCTCGAGGAACGCAGGAAGACTCTTTCGTTCGGATGCCGGCACCTGCATGCCGATCAAGACCCGGCCATAGTCGGCACCATGGTTGCGGTAATGGAAGAGGCTTATGTTCCAGGCGCGGCCCATGGCATTTAGGAAGGCCATGAGGGCGCCGGGCCGGTCCGGAAACTCAAAACGGTAGACGATCTCGTCGTCCACAAGACAGCGACCGCCGACCAAGTGGCGCACATGAAGCTTGGCGAGCTCATTATCGGTAAGATCCAGTATGTCGTAGCCGGCGTGCGCGAGGGCTGTAAATAGGTCGTGGGCATCGTCGCCCTCCGCGACTTGTATCCCGACAAACACATGGGCAAGCGTGGGTCCGGCGTAGCGGTAATTGAATTCGCTGATGTTGCGCTCGCCGATCAGGCTGCAGAATTTCCGGAAACTCCCCGCGACCTCGGGGATGGTGGCGGCAAACACGACCTCGCGGCGCTCGCCGATCTCGGCGCGCTCGGCGACATGCCGCAACCGATCGAAGTTCATGTTTGCGCCCGAGGCGATGGCGATAAGCGGTCTGTCTCCTGGGTGTGCCGCGGCATAGGCCTTGAGTCCCGCCACCGCCAGCGCCCCGGACGGCTCCACGATCGAACGGGTATCCTCGAAGACATCCTTGATGGCAGCACAGATCGCGTCGTTGCTTACCACCAGGACCTCATCGACCAGGCGCCGCGCGATGCGCCACGGCTCGCGGCCGACTTGGCGCACCGCGACCCCGTCTGCGAATGTGCCCACGCGATCGAGAAGCACGCGGCTACCCGCTTTAAGCGAGCGCGCGAGGGCGTCGGCGTCAGCCGGTTCGACCCCTATGATGCGGATCTCGGGCCGCAGGGATTTGACATAGAGCGCGATGCCCGCAATGAGCCCGCCACCACCGACCGGCACGAAGATCGCTTCGATATCGGATGGGTATTGCTTTAATATTTCCATGCCGATCGTGCCTTGACCGGCAATGACGTCGGGATCGTCGTAGGGGTGAATGAAGGGCAGGCCTTGCGTCTCGCTCATGCGTCGGGCATAGGCGTACGCCGCGTCGTAATTGTCCCCTTCGAGCACCACTTCGGCGCCTCGGGCGCGTACCGCCTCGACCTTGATGTGCGGCGCCACGGTAGGCATCACGATGACCGCGCGGATGCCGAGGCGCTGCGCGGCGAGCGCGACCCCTTGGGCATGATTGCCGGCCGAGGCGGTCATGATCCCCAGGGCCCGCTCGTCTGCGGTCAGACTGGCGATCTTGTTATAGGCGCCACGCAGCTTGAAGGAGAATACCGGCTGCATGTCCTCGCGCTTTAAGAAGACCGGGCGGCACAGCCGGCGCGACAGGGCCGCTGCTTCAGACAGCGGGCTTTCGATGGCCACGTCATAGACGCGGGCCTTGAGGATGCGTTTGAGGTAGTCGCGTGTCATCGGGCGGTCTTTGCGTGAGCATAGCAGAGGCGGTAGGGCTTCGGCCACCGGCGGCCGTGACGCCTTGTGCTTGGGATTTGGGCCGGGCGCCAGGATATCCGGCGGGCGCGGGTTATCATTCGTCCGCCAAGGGGCGTGATCCTGGCGTCAAGGGCCATGCGCCGGCCCCGTCGAGCCTATGCGCCACCCATCAGACCCTCTTTCCAGGGGACCTTGGGTCTTTAAAGAAAACCGGCAATCATCCGGAGTGTGCCCGCGGGGCCGCCGGCCATGGCGTATCGCAGACCATGATCTATATTTCTTTTGGGGGGTAATGAGACATGCGTTGCATAGTCCCGTTCATTGGAGGCCACGCCCTGCTCGCCGGTATGTTGGGTGCTTGTGCCGCACAGTGTGTACTGACGATCGGGATTGTCCCGCAGACGTCGCCATGGGCGCTTGCGCGCCGCCGGACCCCTGTCCTTCGGGCCTGGTCGGCGGTCGCCGGTGTACGCATCGCGTTACGCTCGGCGCCCACGATCCACCGCTTCGAACAGCGCGTCGCGCGCGCCGACTACGGCCCCGTCCGTTGATGCCGATCTAATGGCCATGTCCTTTCGCGCGAAAATGATCACGGGGATCGTGCTCATCGAGGGATTGTTCCTGCTCGCGATCCTGATGAGCAGTCTCGGGATTTTGTCGCAGTCGCGCAAGCAGGCGCTCGTGACGCGCGCGGCAAGCGATGCACGCTTGTTCGCGACCGCTGCCGCCCACGCGCTTGTGAGCGACGACATCGGCGCATTGCAACGGATCGTGCGTCAGGTGCTGCGTAACCGCGGGGTCACCTACGCCGCCGCGTGGGACGGGGATGGCCGGCTATTGGCCCACGCCGGACGCAATACCGTCGGCGCCCATACCTATCAGGCGGTCGCGTCGGTAGCAGTCGACAAAACGTCTTACGGCAAGGTCGAGATCGAGGTGGCCGACCGCGGCTTCGGACCGATTCTGGAACAAGCCGGCCGGCGCATCATCGTCATCGCCCTGGGCGAGATGCTGCTGACGGGTCTCATATTCTGGATCTTCGGGCGCTATCTCATGCGTCAGATCGCCGCCATCGAGGCCGGCACCGCGCGTATCGCGCAAGGCGAATTCGGGTTTCAGCTGCCGGTTACAGGGGGCGACGAACTGGCGCGCATGGTCGCGGGCTTTAATGGGATGTCGACGCAATTAAAGGCCCTGCAAGAGGAGGCGGCGCGCGAGCACCAGCAGGTCCTGGCGGCCAACGAGCAGCTTAAGGAGCGTATCCACGAGCGCACCGAGGCGCTGGCGGTCGCCAACCGCGAGCTCGAATATCTGGCCATGCACGATCCCTTGACCGGCCTGCCCAACCGGATCCTGTTGCAAGACCGCTTACTTCAGGTGATTCGCGCCGGACGCCGGGAGGCGGCATCGTTTGCGCTCATGATCCTGGACATTGATGGTTTCAAGGATGTCAACGACAGCCTGGGTCACCAGGCGGGCGATCATCTGTTGCAAGAGGTGGCCACGCGGCTTGTCAGCCGGTTGCGCCAGTCGGATACCGCGGTCCGTCTCGGCGGGGACGAGTTTGCCATCCTGCTTCCCGGCGTGGCACACGGCGCGGGTGCTGAAAAGGTGGCGCGCAAGCTTTTGCGCACCCTGGAAGAACCGGTCGTCCTGGGGGATCGGCGGGTCAGCGTTACGGCCAGCTGCGGGGTGGCGTTGTTCCCGGCGCATGGCGACGAGGTGGGGGTCCTTTTGCGGCACGCCGACCGCGCCATGTACGAAGCCAAGCGGGGTCGGCGCGGTTTCTTGGTTTTTGCGCCCGCCATGGACGAGGAAGGGGATAATCGCCTGCGGCTACAAGTCGATCTGGAGCAGGCCATCGGGCATGGGGATCTGGTGCTGCATTATCAGCCCACGATCGATCTTGTCACCGGCAAGATCTCCGGGGCCGAGGCCCTGGTCCGCTGGCAGCACCCGGTGCTCGGGATGCTGCCACCGGCCCAGTTCGTGCCGCTTGCCGAGCGCACGCATCTCATGGGACCTCTGACCTTTTATGTACTGCGTCTGGCCGCCACACAGGCCCGCGCGTGGGCCGAACAGGCGCGGCCGTTACCGATCGCGGTCAATGTCTCGGCCGTCAACCTCGATGACAACGAATTCGTGGAGAGCGTGGGGCGTATCTTGCAGGATGCGGGTGTTGCTTCCGAGCTGATAGAGCTCGAAGTCACCGAGACTGCGCTCATGCGCGACCCGGAGCGCGCGCAGGCCGCGATCCAGGCGCTAAGCGAGCTTGGGGTGCGTGTGGCCATCGATGATTTCGGGACCGGCTATTCGTCCATGACCTACCTGCGCAAGCTTGCGGTCGCGAAGATCAAGATCGACAAGTCGTTTGTGATGGACATGGGTGTCAGTCGTAACGACAGCGTCATCGTACGTTCCATTGTCGATCTCGGCCATTCCCTGGGACTCAAGGTCGTGGGGGAAGGGGTTGAGACCGCGGAGGCCATGGCGGTCCTGGCGAGCCTCGGTTGTGATTATGCGCAAGGATTCCATCTCGCCCGGCCCATGGACGCGCCGGCCTTCGATAGGTGGCGGCAGGAACACGCGTGAGCGCCGCGTTGTCTAGCGTCCATAACCGAGCGTCAGAACCACCATGTCGGCGTCGCGATAGCCAAAGAGCGCCGATTGCTGGAATGCGATGTGGTTCCAGCGTATGCCGATGCGCCACAGCCGACTGAGGCGGTAAGAAGAAGACAGCGAGACGAGCAGCGAGGGGTGGTAGCCGTTGGTCACGACCCCGGGGCGAATATCGTAGGTGGTGTTCAGGACCTCGGGGCCGAGGGCCAGGGTCGCGCGCAGCCGTTTGGTGACCGCGCGGGAGAGCCGGTACTCGACAAAGACGCCATCGGTCCCGTGGTTTACGCCCTCATTTAAATAGCCGGCCTCCCAATGGGTGCCCGCGTAGTAGGCCATGGCCGCAGCCTTGAACTTCGGTCCGGGTTCATTGGCGATGCCAAGCCCGCCCGCGAACACCAGCGCCGCGTGCGCCGCCGTGGTACCCGCCATCCAGAACAGCCATAGCGTGATGCTAGGGCGTATTCTCTCCTTCGGACCGCGCGCAAAGCCCGCCTGCGGCCCCCCTTTCGTTAGTACATGATAAAAATTGTATAGAGAACTAACGATTCGGGGGCATTCTTCCATACTATGGCTCCTTCATGTCTCGTGATTTCAGCCGTTTTTGCCGACCGCCCATAGCACGCTTAGGCCGCGCCCGCCCCCATTTTAGGGCCTGCCCCGGTTTTAGGATAGAGGCCCCGCCTGGGGCACGAGACGGGCCTTTCGCCGATCTTTTCTTCGCGCCAGGGCCCAGGTATCCTGCGCCCATGACCCAAGACGACATGAAGAAGGCGGCGGCGAAGGCCGCCCTGGAGTTCGTGCCCCACGGCGGCATCATCGGTGTGGGCACGGGCAGCACCGCCAACTATTTCATCGACTATCTGGCGACCATCAAGAATCGCCTGGACGGCGCGGTGGCGAGTTCGGTCGCGACCGCCGAGCGGCTGAAGGGGCACGGCATCCCGGTTGTGGATCTGAACGAGGCCGGGACTCTCACGGTGTATGTCGATGGCGCAGACGAGGCCACCGTCCATCGTGCCCTGATCAAGGGCGGCGGTGGGGCGCTCACGCGCGAAAAGATCGTGGCGGCAGCGAGCCGGTCCTTCGTCTGCATCGCCGATGAAGGCAAGCTGGTCGAGATCCTGGGACGCTTTCCGCTGCCCATCGAGGTAATCCCCATGGCGCGCAGCCTAGTGGCCCGGGAGATCACGACCTTGGGCGGCGAGCCGGTCCTGCGCCAGGGGTTCAAGACCGACAACGGCAACGTGATCCTGGACGTGCATGGACTGAAGATCCTGGACCCCGTGGCTCTCGAGGAGCGCTTGAACCAGATTGCGGGCGTGGTCACCAATGGCCTGTTCGCGCGCCGCGGCGCCGACGTGCTGTTGCTGGGGACTGCAAGCGGGGTGCGTCGCCTGCCCTAGGGACGCGCCGAACTTAAAAAGGAGCGGCACATGGATGCCTTCGACGCCTATGTGGTCGACAAGGATGGGCGTGGCGTCATTACCGCAGGCCTCGCGCGTCGCGATATCCGCGAACTTGCGTCCCCCGGCGTTCTGCTGCGCGTGCAATACTCGAGCCTCAACTACAAGGACGCGCTGGCCGTGCGCGGCGAGGCCGGTATCGTCAAGCGCTTTCCGCATGTGCCGGGCATCGACGCCGCAGGCCTCCTGGCTGACGACCCCACGGCCGGTCCGGTGCTTGTGACCGGTTACGGCCTGGGCACGGCGGTGTGGGGCGGCTATGGGGATTATGTCCGGGTCCCGGACGACTGGATCATCCCCATCCCCGCGGGACTGACCGCGCGCGAGGGCATGGTCCTCGGCACGGCGGGCCTTACCGCGGCTTTGAGCGTCGACGCCCTTTTGCAGGAAGGCCTCGTTCCCGCGGGCGGCGAGATCCTCGTCACCGGGGCCACCGGCGGGGTCGGCAGTCTCGCCATCATGCTGCTCGCCAAACTCGGCTTCACCGTGGTTGCCCTGACCCGCAAACCGGCCGCAGAGGCCTATCTCCGGGGATTGGGTGCGGCGCGCGTCACGGCGGTTTTGGATGGCGATGCGTCCGGCAAGGCCTTGCACGCGGCGCGGTGGGCCGGGGCGGTCGATACTGTCGGCGGCGAGGTCTTGGCCGATGTTCTCAAGGCGGTCGGGTATGGCGGGGTGGTCGCGGCCTGCGGCATGGCCGCCGGCACCCGCTTCCAGGGCTCGGTCTTGCCGTTCATCCTGCGTGGCGTGCGGCTACTCGGGATCGATTCCGTGCAGTGCCCGCGCGCCGTTCGCGAAGACCTGTGGACACGTCTTGCGGGCCCGTGGCGACTTTCCCTTATGGCCATCGAACGGGTCGTGGACCGTCACGATCTCGGCCCGGCGGTCACGGCCCTACTGCAGGGCGCGCGCACGGGCCGTACCCTTGTGGTGGTCGCCGGCGAGACCGCCTGACCGATGTCTTGGCGCGCCCGCCGCGCACGGTCACAATGATGGATAAAGACCGAGCGTCCTTTCGGTTGCGGGAGAGCGCCCTGCGTATCGTGTTTTTGGTATTGGGTCTGTTATTCATGAGTAGCCCTGTGTTTGCCGCCATGCGAGCCTCGGTCGCCCGTCAGAATGATCGTCCGACACAGGTTCCCTATTCCGGGTCGTCGCACCACCGGTCCGCGCCGTCGACTAGAGATGGGGGGCAATCCAGCCCTTGAGGCGTCCGGCGTCCATGGCCCCGGCCACACGCGCGACCTCCTGGCCACCCTTGAAGACCGCGAGCGTGGGGATGCTGCGCACGTTATAGCGGCTCGCAAGCCCCTGGTGGTCCTCGGTGTTCACCTTGATGAAGCGCGCTTTGAGCTTGAGCTCGGCGGCCGCCTGCGCGAAGGCCGGGGCCATCATGCGGCATGGACCGCACCACGGGGCCCAGAAGTCGACCAGGACCGGGAGTTCGTCGCCGGCGATATGCTGCGCAAAGCCCTGCTCGTCGACATTGACCGGCTCCCCGGTGATGAGCGGATGGTGGCAGGCCCCGCACCGGGGGTTCTGGGCCAGACGTTCCGCCGGGACCCGGTTTTTTTGTCCGCAGTGCGGGCACACCAGTTGCTTGACCGACACGGGCGTTCCTCCAGACCAGATTCACTGGTGTGAATGTGGGGCCGGGCCTTTGCGCTTTCCAGTCCTTACATACCGCCTGCAAACCCCTGTTGCCGCCACGCCTCGAACACCGCCACCGCGACGCTGTTTGAAAGGTTCAGACTGCGGTTGCCCGGGCGCATCGGCAATCGCAGGCGCTGCTCGGGAGAAAGTGCGGTGAGCAGCTCCTCGGGCAGGCCGCGGGTCTCGGGGCCGAACAGCAGCGCATCGCCGGGTTCGTAGCAGGCCTCGGTATAGAGGCGCTTGGCGCGGGTCGAGAACGCCCAGACACGCCGTGGCGCGGCATCTTTCAGGAAGGCGCTGAAATCCCGATGGACGCAAAGCGTCACCCACTCGTGATAATCGAGCCCGGCGCGGCGCAACAGCCGGTCCTCGAGACGAAACCCCAGGGGCTCGATCAGATGAAGTGCCGCCCCGGTGTTGGCGCAAAGTCTTATGACGTTACCCGTATTGGGCGGGATCTCGGGCTCGAAGAGCACCACATGAAATGTCGTATCGCATGTTGCCATAAGTCCCTACTACCACTATAAATTATACCGTATCCGTCCTATTCGGGTCATTGTCGGGGCGGGATAGGGACTGCGCCATCCTCCCGGTTCCGGCGCCACTATAACCCGTCGCGCCGCAGGCTGTGCTAGAGTCGCGCGGCGCCATTGCGGGGTGGAGTGTAGGGATTCTTTTGCGGGGACGCTTAAAAAAATCACTCAAGATTGCGTCGGCACGCTTCCTGCATGGATAGGGTAGGTCATTTGAGAGCACGGTCGGTACGGCTGATTTCAAGGCCGACGCCAAAGATTGATCACGGATCATATTTATGGAGAGGGGGTTGAATATGAAGCGGCAGCAGGCAGGTTTTACGTTAATCGAATTGGTGGTCGTCATCATCATCCTGGGGATCTTGGCGGCGGTCGCCCTGCCGAAGTTCATGGGGCTTAGCAAAGATGCGCGGGTGTCGGTGGTGAGCGGCATGACGGGTTCGGTCATGGAGGCCGCCGATATGGTGCATGCCTTGGCTGAGGTCCAGGGGGCAACGGGCGCCACGGGAAGTGTGACGTTCGGTGGTACGACGGTTACAACCGCGTACGGTTACCCGGACTCGACTGCGACCGGGATCCTCGTATCCTTGCAGGATGCCTCAGCCGCGCCCTCGCAGACGTTCCCCTTTACCTTTACCGCCGGTACCACCACGACGGCCGCGACCTTCGCCTATACCGCGGTGGGCGGAACGGCCAATACCGGATGTGAGGTGAGCTATACAGCCGCGGCGGCAGCTGGCGCAGAGCCGTCCGTGAGTACGACCACCAGCGGTTGTTAGGTGAACGGGCCTGCCCGCAGGGGTGGGCCCGTCCTTTTCGGTGATCTCGTCATGGCGGAATTCGAGGGTCTCGAGATATTTCATGACGTGCATGAGCGGCGTGCGTGCGATAGGGGGCAATGCCGGCGGCGCGCGAGAGCCGCGACCGCGGGCTTTACATTGCTCGAGGTCGTCACGGTTCTTGTCATGGCCGCCATTCTCGCCGCGGTGCTCGCGCCGCGCTTCATAGGCACCACGGGATTTACCGGGCAGACGACCGCTGACAAACTTTTAATGGCGGCGCGTTATGCCGAGACCCTGGCGCAAAACCAGGGGGTGACGACCTCTCTTGTGGTCGGTACGGGTTCCTTCTCGGTTACTCAGAATAGTGTGGCCGTGGCCAATCCCACGCTGCAATCGGCAAGTCTGGTCGTCCCGCTGCCAGCCGATGTTACGATCACGCCGCAGACCACGGTGAGTTTCGCGCGCCCAGGGGTTCCTAATGCCACCCCGATCTTCACTGTCGCAGGCCCCGGCTCCACCGTCCGGGTAGATGTGACCGCGAGCGGTTATATCTATGAATGCGGACCGCAGGGAGCCTGTCTGCCATGAGGCCCCGCGAACACATCAGCGCCCGGCGTAGGATCGCGGGCTTAAGCTTGATCGAACTCCTTGTCGCGATCGTGCTGCTCGCGATCCTTGGCGCAGGCTTCATGGCCATGTATGGGGACGTGACCCGTCACAATGCCGCCGGCGAGCAGGCCGCGCCCATGACCTGGGTGGCCCAGGGGGTCATGGAGTATGAGTTGTTGCAGACGCAGACCAAGTCGGCCACCGGCAAGCCGGTCGTTCTAAGCAATGCCGCGTTCGGCCCCTATGTGGCCAATGCCACGGTCGCGACCGCGGCCACGAAGACGGTGGGAGGGAAAAAAAAACCGATCACCTATTACGCCTATCTCGTGACGGTCACGGTCACCTGCGCGTCCGGCGCCTGTACCCCCATGGTCTTGACCTCCTATGTCTACACGACCTGACGCCGGCCTTACCTTGATCGAGATGGTGGTCGCCCTCGTGCTGACGGCGATCCTCATGGCGATGGCCGCGCCGTTGCTTACGCATCTCATAAGGAGTTATGTCACAGGCGCCCAGGGGGCGGATCTCGCAACGGCCGCCGGGCCCGCCGTCGCGCGCCTGCAATGGGATGGGCGCAACGCCTACCAGATGGTGGTGACCAATACCTGCACGCTCGATCTGGAGAACGCGAAGGGTCAGGTACTCGAGGATTATCACTATGCCGGGGGCGATCTGTACCGCAAACAGAAAGGTACGAAGAAGGCCTTGATATTGGCGGACCTGCAAAGTCCGGGCGGGGCCTGCCCGTTTGCCGCCGCGTCCCCCTACACCGTGGTCTACGATTTTCTCTACATAGGTCCGAGCGGCCAGGGACAGCTGGCCGTGGATGGGGAGCTGTCGGCCTATGCCTACTCCTAGCGCACGCCGCGATCGCGGCTTTATTCTGGTGGCGCTCATCTTCCTGGTGCTCGTGGGCGCCCTGCTATTGGCCGCCATGGCCTTCCTATATGGGACTGCGACCGGCGCCGAGGCGACACAGAATGGCGGCGGCCAGGCCTTCACCGCCGCCGAGAGCGGCGATCAGTACGGGGTCTACTACCTGGAGACGAACTATTGGAACAAGTTGCCGCCCACGCCGCTCACCCTGCCCGCGCAGACCCCGTCGGTCCCCGATCCCGCATGCCCGCCGGTCGTGACCGTCACCAAGGCCGGCGGCAATTATTTCGTCACGTCGGTGGCAACATGCGCGGGGTCGGCGGCGCGTTGGACGGTGGTACGGACAGTCACGGCGACGCGGAAGCAAGGCAAGATCACTTATACGGTCACCGCCTGGGCGCAGCAATAGACGCGTGCGCATGGGTTCGGCACTGATGCTTTGGTTTTGCTATACCTTAAGAGTATTTAGCGACGATAGGGGTTGAGATGGCCATGACTGAATCCGCAGCAGTTCCCCGACCGCGCAAGGCGCGCCTCGGCGATCTCCTGCTGGAAAACAAGGTGATCTCGAAGGAGCAGCTCGAGACGGCGCTGGCCGACCAGCGCAAGAGCGGGCGGCGGTTGGGTCGCGTCCTTATCGAAAACGGTTATCTCACCGAAGACGCCCTGCTCGACTTCCTGTCGCGCCAACTGCGCATCCCCTACGTCGACCTGCGCCGCTATACCTTCGTTCCGGAGGTCGTGCGCCTGATCCCGGAGGCCTATGCGCGGCGTTTTCGCGCCGTCGCCCTGCGCGAGGAGGACGGCGCGATCCTCGTGGGCCTGGCCGATCCGATCGACATCTTCGCCCATGATGAGATCGCGCGGCTCGTCCAAAAACCCCTGAAGCTCGCGGTCGTCAAGGAGGGCGATCTCTTGAAGGCCCTGGATGTGGTGTACCGCCGCACCGAGGAGATCAGCGGGCTTGCCGCCGAGCTCGAGCAGGAGCTCGCGGCCTACGATATCGATCTCGGGATGGCATCGGGGGTCGCCGACGG
Organism: Pseudomonadota bacterium; assembly: GCA_021819125.1. Classification (GTDB taxonomy): domain Bacteria; phylum Pseudomonadota; class Gammaproteobacteria; order Acidiferrobacterales; family Acidiferrobacteraceae; genus Acidiferrobacter. Next base: position 67,333 of record JAKARW010000001.1, read on the forward strand.
CGCCAACGACGCCCCGGTGGTCAAGCTCCTGCAGACCATATTCGAGGATGCGATCCAGGTGAACGCCTCGGACATCCATATCGAGCCCGACGAGAGCGCGGTGCGCGTGCGCTTTCGGATCGACGGCGAGCTGCGGGTGCAGACCACCGCCGACCGTAAGATCGCCCAGGCCCTGGTATCGCGCCTGAAGCTCATGGCCTCGCTCGACATCTCCGAGCGCAGGCTCCCGCAGGACGGGCGCTGTCAGGTGCGGTTTCGGGATACCGTGATCGACGTGCGCATGTCGACCGTGCCGGTGCAGCACGGCGAATCGGTGGCCATGCGTCTCTTGAACCAATCGAACGGTATCCTGGATCTCGACCGGCTCGGCATGCCCGCCGATATCCTGGGGCGCCTGCGTGCCCTGATCCATCAGCCCCACGGTCTTGTGCTCGTCACGGGCCCCACGGGTAGCGGCAAGACCACGACCCTCTACGGCGCCCTAAAGGAGCTCAATGCCACCTCGGTGAAGGTCTTGACGGTCGAGGATCCGGTCGAGTACCGGCTCGCGGGTGTCAACCAGGTCCAGGTCAACCCCAAGATCGATCTCGGGTTCGCGCGCGTCCTGCGCGCCTTTTTGCGGCAGGACCCGGACATCATCCTGATCGGCGAGATGCGCGATACCGAGACCGTGGAGATCGGGCTGCGCGCGGCCATGACCGGCCATCTCGTATTGTCGACCTTGCACACCCATGACGTGGTATCGAGCGCCTTGCGGCTCATGGATATGGGCGCCGAGCCCTATCTCGTGGCGGCCTCGCTGCGCGGGGTCATGGCCCAAAGGCTTGTGCGCCGGGTGTGTGACAGTTGCGCCGAGCCGGTCGCGCCGACCGTAGCCGAGAAGGCGCTTTTGACGGCCGAGTTCGGCGCCGATGCACCCATGACCTTAAAGCGCGGACGCGGGTGCGCCTTTTGTCAGCACACGGGCTTTCGCGGACGCATCGGGGTCTATGAGATCCTCGAGATCGACGAGGCCTTGATGTTCGCCCTTCAGAAACGTGACCCCGAGGCCTTTCAGCGCGCGGCTTTGAATGCCCCGCATTACCGAAGGCTGCGTACCGAGGCCCTCGCCCAGGCGGCGCGCGGTATCACCACGGTCGAGGAGGCCGTGCGCGCCGTGTATGGGGGCGGTTGATGGCGTCGTTTCGCTACAAGGGGCGCAATGGCCGCGGCGAGGCGGTGGCGGGCCTCATGGAGGGTACGAGCGCCGACGCCGTGGCCACCCATCTCTTCAATCTCGGCATCACCCCGATCGACATCCACGGTGCCCCGGCCGGGTCGCGCCCTTTGTGGCTGCGGGAACTCGGGCGCGCGCGCGTCGATCTGACCGACCTCGTGTTGTTCTGCCGCCAGATGCACACCCTCCTCAAGGCCGGCGTACCCATCATGCAGGCCTTGAAGGGTCTGCGCGATTCCACCCACAACCGCACGCTCTCGGCTGTGATCGGGCAGTTAAACGAGGCCCTGGACGCGGGCCTCGACCTCACTGGCGCCGTGAGGCGCCACCCCAAGGTGTTCTCGACCCTGTTTGTGGCGTTGGTGCAGATCGGGGAGACGAGCGGCACGCTCGACCAGTCCTTCTTGCAGCTCGCGGGTTACCTGGAGCGCGACCGCGAGACCGAGCAGCGCGTGAAATCCGCCACCCGCTACCCGAGTTTCGTCGTGGCCGCCCTTGTCATCGCGGTCTTTATCATCAATATCTTTGTCATACCGGCCTTCGCCCATGTCTATGCCGGCCTGCATGCCAAGCTACCGCTTGCCACGCGCATCCTGATTGCGTCATCGCGGCTTACGGTCCGCTATTGGTACGACGCCGTGGCCGCGGTCGTGCTGACGGTGCTCGGCGTCCGATCCTATGTGCGCACCGTAGGCGGGCGCTACCGCTGGCATCGCCTGCGTCTGCGGCTGCCCATCATAGGCCCTATCCTGACCCGCGCCCTGCTCGGTCGTTTCTCGCGGGCGCTCGCGATTACCATAAAAAGCGGTGTGCCCCTGATCCAGGGCCTCACCGTCATAAGCCGGGCGGTCGACAACGAGTATGTGGCCGCGCGCATATTGCAGATGCGCGACGGCATCGAGCGCGGCGAGACCTTGGCGCGCGCCGCGCAGGCCACGGAACTGTTTCCGCCGCTCGTGCTGCAAATGATCGCGGTGGGCGAGGAGAGCGGGGCGATCGATAGCCTCATGACCGAGGTCGCTGAATACTATGAGCGCGAAGTGGACTATGATCTGCGCAATCTCAGCACCGCCATCGAGCCTTTATTGGTGGTTGCCATGGGCGTGCTGGTCCTGATGCTGGCGCTGGGGGTGTTTCTGCCGATGTGGGATCTGGCGAGTGCCGCCTTCCACCAAAACGGCGGCCAGGTCTAGGGACGTACCCCGGGGGCTTGCGACAGGGGGCGGTCCGCTGCAACCGCGGATGGTCTCGCGGTCGCAAGGGTCCTGGGCGTGACGCTCGGGAGTGCGCGTGTTACTGTCGGGGAAAAGAGCTTACCACCGCGGCAGGCCCGGAACGATGGATAGGCCGTGAGGACAGGCCATAGGGGGAGGTATGTGGGGACGTTGGCGGCGCGGGCGCCGGGACGGGGGTCTCGCCGGCATCGGTGTGCACGCCGAGGGGCTTTCTTTCGTGCGCGTCGTGCGCGAGGCGCAGGTGCCGCCACGCATATCCGTGGCCGAGTTCCGGCCCTATGACGGCGCCGCGCCGGACCGGGTGCTTGCACGGCTCGTCTCGGATTATGATCTGAAGCACCAACCCTGCACGACTTTGCTTGGCGAGGGCGAGTACCGGCTGTTGCAGACCGAGGCGCCGGACGTCAAGTCCGAGGAGTTGCGCGCGGCGCTACGCTGGCGCATCAAGGACCTGATCGATTTTCATGTCAACGATGCCACCCTGGATGTCTTCGACGTCCCGGTGCAAATGCCCGGGCGCGCGGCGCTCGTATACGTGGTGGTCGGACGCAACGAGGCGATACGTGCGCGCGCCGACCTCATGCAAAACGCCGGTGCGGCCCTCGATATCATCGACATCCCGGAGCTTGCGCAACGTAACCTAGCACAGCTTCTGCCCGAGGATCGGGAGGGCGTGGCGCTGCTCACATTGACCGAGGACGGGGCATTTATCACCATCACGCGCGACGGCGCGCTTTATCTCTCGCGCGCCATCACCGACGCATCATCGGCCTTGACCGATAGCCGCGGATTCGAGCGCCTGCTGCTCGAACTGCAGCGCTCACTCGATTATTTTGAGAGCTCCTTGCGGCAAAGCCCCATCACGCATGTGGTGGTGGCGCCGGCCTCGGCGCGGACCGAGCCGCTTGTGGCTTTTCTGCAAGGCAATCTCACGCAGCGGGTCGCGCCCTGGGAGGCGGGCCATTATGGAGACATCGAGACGGACGGGCCGGTCCCGGATGCCTGTCTTTTAACCTTGGGCGCAGCCCTGCGCCAGGACAAGGTGGCGTTGTGATCCATCAGCAGATCAACCTCTACCACCCGATCTTCCGGCGCGAGCCCAAGCTGTTCTCGGCGGGTGTCATGCTGCGCGCGTGGCTTGCGTTGCTCGCGGTCGGTCTGCTCGCCGCCGGATTCGATGCCTGGCAGGTCGCAAGCCTGTCCGGGGCGCTTGCCGCCGCCCGGCAGACGGAGCAGATCGCCAAGGCGCGCCTCATGTCGGCCGACCGCGTCTTTGGGTTGGGTCGCGCCCATGCGCAACTGTCCGCGCTCAAGCGCCGCGCACGGACTTTAAAGGGCCTTGCGCGCTTCCTGCGCCAAAGCCGCCGGGCCGAGATCGGCCCGGCGCCGGTGCTTATCGCCATGAGCCACGGCGTCCTTCCCGGTCTATGGATCACGCGGTTTTCCCTGGATCGCCGGCATCGGGCGCTCACGCTTTCCGGCCACAGCCTGCGCCCGGCCCTGGTGCCGCTTTTTCTGCACCGCGTGGTGGCCGGCCCGAGTCTGGCCGGTTACCGCTTCCGGGGGCTTGCGATCACGCGCCCACGCGTGGCCGGCCGCTATAGACCCTACGTGGATTTCAATGCGAGCACCGCCACCATGACCGCCAAGGCCCGTGCCCCACGCGCCGCCAAGGGTGCGACATGAGCGTGAAGACGCAGATCGCTGCCATCCAGGAGCGTATCGATGCGCTCACGCTGCGCGAGCGCATCCTGCTGTTCGCGGCGATCGTGACCGTCACCTATGGTTTCATAATCGTCGCGGCAATCCGCCCGCTCGAAAACCGCGCGCGGACCGCTACCGCCGATCTCGCCTCCCTGCATGCCAAGACCCGTCAGATCGATACCCGGCTCGATGCCATCCTGGCGCCAGGGGCGCGGGCCCGCGAGGCTGCGCAGCTAAAAACGCTTACGCGCAAGGTGCATGTGCTGAAGGCGCGTCTTGCGCGCCTTACGGCAGGCCTGGTGCCGGCGCGCGACATGCCAGCCCTCCTGCGCCAGGTCCTGGCGCGGTCACCGGGGGTGACGGTCGTGTCGCTCGTGGATCGTCGGGTGATAGCGGTGCGTCGTAGCCCGAAGGACAAACCATTTTTGTATCGTCATGAGATGACGCTGGTCGTCCGAGGCGCCTACGCGGCTTTGTTACGCTACCTTACGGTGCTCGCCCACACCAAGCGCCATGTGCTCTGGGGCCGGGTGACGTTGACCGCCGATCGTTACCCGTTTTCGACGGTGCGGTTACGGGTCTACACCCTAAGCACCCATGAGGCCCTGCTCCAATGATTGGCACGGTCCTTGTATGGTATCTGACATGAACGGAAAATGGCTTATGGCAGCGGTATGCGTGGCGTTGGCGCAGGGCGCGAGCGCCTCTGGTCTTACGGATCCCACGCGTCCCCCATGGATCGATGCCGCGGCCGCGGGCGCCACGCGCGCACCCGGTCTTCAGGCGATCATGCTGGATGGCGCGCGGCGGTTCGCCCTGATCAATGGCCGGCTCGTGACCGTGGGAGGGCGCGTCGGGGCGGCGCGCCTGATCGCTATCCATCACGACTCGGTCGTGCTTTCCGGCCGCGAGGGCACGCGCCGGTTGATGCTCGGCCCCGGCCGCTCCGTGAAGAAGACGGCGGTCTTGAAGGAAGGGACCTCATGAGGTCGTCACAAGCGCGTCTTTTGGCGGCATGCCTGGTCGCGGCGCTCGCCGGGTGCGCGCCGCAGGGATTCGACAAGCCGCTCACCGCGCGCATGCAGCGCAATCTGGCCGCGGGCGTGCGGTCGCAAAAACACATCGCCGTCTCGGCGGCGGTGGCCAACGCCCTCATCCCGCCGGTCACGATCCAGTTGCCACATGCGCGCACGCTCGCGGTGCCAAGTCGCTTCGATTTCAATACCCATGACGCGCCGGCCGCGCAGGTGTTCACGGAACTTGTGCGCGGCACATCCTACAGTATCGCGCTGCCGGGCCGTCTACCCGGACGCATCACCCTGCACCTGAAGAATGTCACGGTGCCCGAGGCCATGCGCGTCATCCGCACCGAGGACGGTTACCAGTATCGGCGGCGCGGACATCAGTTCTATATCCTGCCTCCCGGTCTTAGGACGCGACTGTTCCGGGTCCATTATCTGGACATCATCCGCACCGGCGTGTCGGAGACGCGCCTGACCGGCGAGAGCCTGACAAGCGTCGGGACCACCGGCGGGACCATGGGTGGGGCACCGATGCCTGCCACCGGACAGCAGACCATGTCCCCCACGATCTCGGTAAAGACCACCTCGCGCAGTGATTTCTGGAAGACCCTTGCCCAGACCGTCACGGCGCTCGTCGGCAAGAAGCCGGGCTGCGAGGTAGTCGCCAATCCCGAGGCCGGTCTGCTCGCGGTACGCGCAGGTCCAAGGACCTTGCATACCGTGAGCCGCTTCCTGCGGCTGACTCAGGCGAGCGTCGACCGCGAGGTCGTGATCGACGCCAAGATCCTGGAAGTCGACCTAAAGAGCGGCTATCAGAGCGGGATTGACTGGGCCAAGCTTGGGAATCTCGCCGGGGCGCAGGTGATAGGCGCGCAGACCGGCGGCAGCCAGCTCCTGTCCTCGGGGGTGGCGACCATAGGCGGCAACACGGGCAATATCAATCCCGCGTACGGCACCCCGAATCCTTACGGTGCGAGCGGTTACTCGGCGATCAACAACACCGCCGTGTCGGCCTTTGGCGGCATCTTCAGTCTTGCGCTGCACGCCGGGAATTTCGCGGCCTTCATCCAGCTTTTGAATACCGAAGGGCGCGTCCAGGTGCTGTCGAGCCCGCGGGTATCGACCGTAAACGAGCAGAAGGCGGTCATCAAGGTCGGAGGCGACCAGTTCTTCGTGACCGGGGTGACCAACACCGAGTCCCTGGTCGGGATCTCCCCGATCGCCACGCCGGCTGTCGAACTCTCGCCATTCTTCTCGGGAATCGCGCTCGATGTCACGCCCGAGATCGACGGCCACGGATCGATCATCCTTTATATCCACCCGTCGGTGAGTCAAGTGACGCAGGTGAACCAGCAATTCAGCGTCTCGGGGCAGGCGTTCAACCTGCCGCTTGCCTCGAGCTCCATCCAGGAGTCGGATTCCGTGGTGCGCGCCCAGAGCGGTCAGGTGATCGTCATTGGCGGTTTGATGAAGGAAGGGTCCACCAACAGTAACGCCTCCGTGCCGTTGCTCGGCAATATCCCGCTCCTTGGCAATCTCTTCAAGGATAAGAAGGTGGTGAGGGTCAAAAAGGAACTCGTCATCCTTTTAAAGCCGACCGTCGTGAATCTCGGCGGCCCGTGGGGACGGGAGCTCTCACGCGCCCAGAGACGGATCGCGCGCATAACAGGCCAATAAATGTACGAGCGCTATTTCGGGCTTCGCGAACTCCCGTTCGGGCTTACGCCCGATACCGAATACTATTTTGCGCACGCCGATCAACAAGAGGCCTTGAACACGCTGCTTGCGGCGGTGCGCATGGGCGAGGGTTTCCTCAAGGTCACAGGCGAGGTCGGGACCGGCAAGACCTTGCTGTGCCGCAAGCTCTTGGCGGTGCTTGCCGCCGATGCCCAATTCATGACCGCCTATATCCCCAATCCCACGCTCGACCCGCTGGCGCTGATAGAGGCGATCGCCACCGAGCTTGCGGCCCCCCCGGCCCCCGGTCAAGGTCCCCATGCCCTCGCGCGCAATCTTGCCGCCCACTTGATCGAATGCTGCGCGCAAGGCCGGCGCGTGGTGTTGTGTCTAGACGAGGTCCAGGCCATGCCCGTGGAGACCCTGGAGTCCTTGCGCCTTATCAGCAACCTCGAGACCGAGAAGCGCAAGCTCATACAGATCATCCTGTTTGGCCAGCCGGAACTCGATACGCGTCTGGAGGACCGCGCGGTTCGCCAGCTGCGCCAGCGCATCGCCTTTTCGTGCCGGCTCGGGCCTTTGTCGCTTGCCGATACCGACGATTATCTCAGGCACAGACTCCATGTGGCAGGCTATGAGGGGCCGGCACTTTTCGGAAAGCGCGCGCTGCGCGTGCTCTACCGGGCATCCGGGGGCATCCCGCGGCTTGCCAATATCCTCGCCCATAAGTCTCTCATGGTCGCCTATGGCGAAGGCTCGACTGTGGTCCGGGCCCGCCATATGCGATTGGCATGCGCCGACACCGAGGCCGTGCGCGCGCGCCCGGGATTTTTGAGGCTCGCGTTTCGGGGGCGCCGATGAGCCTCATCAATAAGGTGCTGCGCGACCTCGAGGCCCGTGAGCGCGGCGAACAGACCCCGCCTAAACGGCCGGTGCTAGACGACCTGCGTCCCGCCTCGGAGAGCGCGGATCGACGGTCTGGAGGGTTTTTGCGGATATTCGGAGTGGTGCTCGGGTTGACGGTGATTGCCGCCGCGACCTGGTGGTCTATGTCTTTGAGCCATGTGACCGGAGCACCTCCTATCCCCGCTGCCGGTTTGCCGCAAGCCAGCCACGTCCCCTCTGTGGCACGCGTGACCGCGCCGGCTGCCCGGCCGCCGCGGGCTCATCTCGCAAGGGCCTCCCGCCCCGCGCCACGCCCTTTTGCGCCGTCCACGAAAGTCATGGTCGCGGCGGCACCGGTATCCGCCGTGCGCCGTCTTGCCGCCCGGCCCCATTTCGTGTTTCGGTCACAGGGGACGGCGATCTCCCGGCGCCGCGCGCCGCTGACCGCCCTCGAAAGGGCGCAAGCGGCGTACCGGCACGCGGTGCAGGCCTTGCAGGCCGGACACGCCGGTCAGGCGCGCGCGGCCTGCAAGGTGGCCCTGCGCCTGAATCCCAAGGCCCTGCCCCCCGCGCTTTTGCTCGCCACCCTCGACCTTCAGGGGGCGCGCCTGCGCGAAGCCCATGACATATTGCGCGTGGCCTTGGAGGGGCATCCCCAGGCGTTGCCCGCGGCCATGTTGCTGGCGCAGGTCGATCTGCGCCGCGGGCAGCCCGCCTCCGCCGCGCACACGCTTGCAGGCTTGCGCGTGGTCGGGGCCGGCAGCCGGTCCTATTGGGCGCTGCTCGCGGTGTCGCAATGGCGCGCCGGGGACCAGGCCGCGGCGCATGCGACCTACCGGAGCGCGTTGCGCCGTTTTCCTCATGACGGTCCGTTGTGGGTGGGTCTGGGGCTCATCGACAGCCGCGCGGGGCAGGCCGCGCGGGCCGACCGTGCCTTCCGGCACGCCGCCGCCTGTCCTCTGCCCCCGGTCCTCGCACGCTTCGTACAGGCGCGCATACACGCCTTCCATGGGACGCATCAGAACCGATAGCCGAGACTCACGGAGATCACCGGATAGGCCTTCAGGCGGCTCGCCTGCTGTTCGATCCGGGCGCGCACCGCGGCGATTTCAAAGGCCAGCGCCGGATCGTAGGCGGCCCCGGGGGCGCTCAGGGTCGTTGTCGGGTGGTCCCACATCACGCCGAGATCCACGCCGTAGGCCAATCCCGCCCCGACCCCCGCGTCATTGCTGAGGCCCAGTCCGAGGTAGGGCGCGAAACGCGCATAGGTGATGGTACCTGTCACCGGTCCGACCACCGCCGCCGGCACCGTGTAGCCGTTGACGGCATAGGCCCCGTCCACGGGAGTGCCGGTCAGGTCGACCCGATTGTCGTCGTAATAGACGCCCCCTGTGACATGGAAAACACCGCCGAAGGGGGAGATGTCGGCGAGCAGCGCGGCGTTGCGAAAGTGGGCCCGACCCTGGTAGTTGAGCCCGTCGGTCATCTCGTGGCGCGTGATGCGCCCGCCATTGGCCAGTAGTCGCGCATCCACCCATCCGCGCACGATGGGCACCGAAAGTGTCAGTGAAAGCCCCAGGGTCCCGGCGCCGGCGCTCAAGCCCACGCCGGCACGCACAGCGAGGCCGCCACCAGACCACCGAGAGCCAATCGTCGTAGCATGTCGCCACCTTTAAGAAATTGCCGCGGGAATGGGCACGATAGCGCACGCGCTAACCCTTCCCTATGGTCCATAAGGTCGCCCCGTCTTTATCGCACGCCCGCCCCCACGTATGCTTGCGCCTCCAGAATTGAGACCGGAACCGATGACGGGCGATCCTTTCGCGAACACTCTTGAGCGGACATTCGCGCGCTTGCGCGATCAGGACCTGTGGCGGCGGCGTGAGCGGCGGTCATCGCCGCAGGCCCCCTCGGTGCAGATGGAAGGCGAGACCCTGCTGTCGTTTTCGAGCAACGATTACCTGGGGCTTGCCAGCGATCCGCGGCTCGTAGAGGCGTGGTGCCAGGGGGCCCGGCGCTACGGGGTGGGGGCCGGCGCCTCGCATCTCCTCGGGGGTCACACGAAGGCGCATCACGAGCTCGAGGAGGCCTTGGCGGCGTTCGTGGGGACCCCCCGGGCGCTGATCTTCTCCACGGGGTACATGGCGAACCTCGCGCTTCTGGCCGTGTTGTGTCCGCGCCACGGCCGCGTCTTCGAGGATCGGCGCAATCATGCCTCGCTCATCGATGCCGCCGGCCTCGCGCAGGCCGACAGGCATCGTTACCGCGATGTCGCCGGCCTCAGACGCGCGTTGACCAAGGCGGGATCGGGCGGGATCGTGGTAAGTGACGGGGTCTTTAGCATGGATGGCGACATGGCGGATGTCCCGGCGTTGCTCACGCTTGCCCAGACCCATGGCGCCGGGCTCCTGCTGGATGACGCCCATGCCTTCGGCGTCGTGGGCCCGCAGGGGCGCGGGACGCCGGCCGCTCACGGCCTGGGCCACGATCCCGCGCTCGTTCACATGGGGACCCTCGGCAAGGCCTTTGGGGTATTCGGCGCGTTCGTGGCAGCCAGTGCGGAGGTCGTCGAGGCCTTGATCCAAGGTGCCCGGCCGTACATCTATACGACCGCCTTGCCACCGGCCTTGGCGGTCTGTGCCATGGCAAGTCTTGCGATCGCCATTGCCGAGGAGTACCGGCGCGCCGAGCTTTACGAGCGCATCCGCGAGTTTCGTGCGGGCGCCACCCAACTCGGTCTGCGGATCTTGCCGTCGTCCACCCCGATTCAACCGGTGATCCTGGGGGATGCCGGCCGCGCGCTTGACGCATCGGCCAGGCTGCGCGCACAGGGTCTTTATGTGCCCGCGGTGCGTCCGCCGACCGTGCCCGCTCACACGGCGCGGCTGCGCGTTACGTTGAGCGCGGCCCATACCCGCGACCACATCGAGCGTCTCCTCGCCGCGCTCGCCACCTTGCCGCGGGATACCGCCTGATGGTGTTTCTCCTGCACGGCTGGGGGTTGAACCGGCGGGTGTTCGCGACGCTCGAGCAGGCGCTTGCCCTTCCATGCCAATCCCTCGACCTGCCCGGCCACGGACAGGCCCCCTACGAGCCGGGCGCCCTCGATCCCGATGGGCTTGCCGCCGATCTCGCCTTGCGGCACCCCGGCGCGCATGCCTGGCTCGGCTGGTCGCTCGGCGGGCTTATCGCCTTGACGCTTGCCGCGCGCCATCCCGAAAGCGTAAGCCGGCTCATCCTGATCGGTGCCACGCCGTGTTTTGTGCGCGCCCGTGATTGGCCTCATGGTACCGAGCCCACGGTTTTTCAGGCCTTCGCCGACCAGTTGACCATTGATCACGAGGCCACCCTGCGACGATTTTTGACCTTGCAAGCCGGTCCCGGTGGACGTTCCGAGGTGCGCACGCTCATGGCCGATCTCAAAAGCGGCGGCGCGCCGCAGCCAGAGGCTTTGGCCGAGGGGCTTGCGGTGCTGCAAGCAAGTGATAGGCGCCCGCTCTTGCCGGCGGTGCGCGCGCCGGTGCTGATGTTGCATGGTGCCGGCGACACGATTGTCTCCATCGAGGCCGCCCGTGCCGCCGCCGCCCTCATGCCTCATGCGCGCCTTTGCGCGATTGGCCATGGGCATGCGCCATTTCTAAGCGCGCCGGAAGACAGCGCCTCCCTGATACGAAACTTTCTCCATGAATGACCTGAGTCCCGAGGCCATCCGCCACAGCTTCGATCGCGCCGCACGCCATTACGATGAAAGCGCGGTACTGCAGCGCACTGTGGCAGACGAACTCTTGAGTCGCTTCCAATGGTTGCGTATCGAGCCTACCACGGTGCTCGATGTCGGGACCGGGACCGGCTACGCCCTGCCTCATCTGCGCCGCCGGTTTCGCCGGGCGCAGGTCCTGGCCTGTGATATCGCATGGGCCATGGCCCATGCCGCGCGCCTGCACCGGGTGCTATGGCGCCCGAGCCCGGTGTGGGTCGCAAACGCCCATAATCTGCCGCTACGAGCCCAGACGATCGATTGCCTCTATTCAAGCCTGGCCCTGCAGTGGATGGACGCACCGCGGGCGTTCGCCGAGTTCCGTCGTGTCTTGCGGGGGGAGGGCCTGTTGACCTTTACCACCTTTGGTCCCGATACCTTGCGGGAACTGCGCGCGGCGTGGGCGCAAGTCGACGACCGGCCGCATGTGCATACCTTCGTGGACATGCATGATTTGGGCGATGCCTTGGTTTATGCCGGATTTTCGGACCCGGTGCTGGATGTCGAACGTTACACCCTCACATACGAGTCGGTGCGCGCCGCATTAAGCGATTTAAAGCGCATCGGCGCGCACAATGCCGCGATGGCCCGTTTCCCGGGACTCACCGGCAAGGGGCGCTATCGGCGTTTCGAGCAGGCCTATGAAAGCTTCCGTCGGGACGGGCGGTTGCCTGTGACCTACGAAGTCGTGTACGGCCAAGCATGGGTCCCATCCGGCGTTCCGCCCCCGTCTATCCCCTCCAACGCCCGTGCCGTGATTCCCATCCGGAGCGTCTGACGGCGGTCGCGCTGTCTACGCGGGTGCCGCCAAGCAGGATTGTGTCTCGAGGGTGGTATGGCTATCACGCTCTATTTGGAAACGGCCATCGCCGTACTTTGTGCGGCTACCGTGTGCGCCCATCCATGCGGTAAATCGCGAGGGTCAAGGAAGCATTCCCGGCAACCCTCTTAAAGAACCGCCACAACCTCTTGCACAGACTGCAAGGTCGGCCGGTAATACCTTGAAAAACCACTGAAAGCGGATCCTGTGCGCTGGCGGTGGCCCATAAAGCCTGCCGCGTTGTGCCGTCCCATCGGGCGCATACTATAATGCAGGCGTTGAGTGACTTACGGGGCAGGAGGGCCTTTCGGGCTTGTCGCTTATCCGGACCTCAAGGTTTGTTCTACGCCCCTTTGAAAAAAGAGATGCGGCGGCGTTCGCGTGCGCGGTTCGCGAGACGGCCGCCGCCGGCGATGCCTGGCTTGCCTGGGGCGGAGAAACCTACAGCGAACAGGAGGCGCGTGAGTGGTTTCGTTCGGCTGCGGTCGGCCATACCACGGGGACGAGCCTTGAGTACGGCATCTTTACGCCCGCCGATAACGCTCTTCTTGGTGGTGCCGGTCTCAATCGCATCGATCCCGACCATCGCGTGGCGAATCTCGGATACTGGGTGCGCCCGACGTGCCGCCGCCAAGGGGTGGCGCATGAAAGCGCGCGGGCGCTCGCCGAACACGCCTTCGTCGGGCTCGGCCTGCAACGGGTCGAGATCGTAGTCGCGACGGCCAATCACGCAAGCATAGGGGTCGCGCGCAAAATGGGTGCGCGCCTCGAATGCGTGGCGCAAAACCGGCTACGCATCAACGGGCAGCCGGTCTCCGCCTATGTCTTTGCGTTGATTGCGTGTCCTCGTAAATCGCCCTCGTGAGCTATCGGCGACCGACCGAACCTGAAAGTAAAATCTCCGCCGGGTGCAGTCCCGTAGGTCCCTAAAGAATGTCCAAGCCCCACGTCGTATCCTTTGATCGGGGTGCCAAGACGTGCCTTATGCCACGTCTTCGATTCTCATAGACGCCACCGTCTTGCGCGCGACGATTTATAGCCGGCCGCAAAACAACGATATTCCCTGATTTCGTCGCACGGCACACGCCGTGGCGGGCGGCCGTCCGTTCTTAGACCCCGTCATTTAAGGGGTGGTATGTGTCGCCGCGCCTAACCCCTCGATTTACCCAATACCATCTGTGCGTTTATATGCGTAATGTGCCGGCACAAAACGGAGGCACTTACATGAAAAGATGGATCGCCTTGTCATTCTGCGTCGTAACGTCCCCCGCGCTTGCCATCATGCGATTGCCAAACTATGCGCAGGGATCGGATCTACGCGTAACGATAGAAGAGCGTGCGCACGCCATAACCGATGTCATAGCGCTCGTTGTCAGTATTCTCGCAATAATCGGTATTTTAATAGGGGCCGGATATTTCGCCGTCGGACAGGGGGAGCGGGGGCGGAGCTATGTCGTAGGCAGCGTTCTCGGGCTCATCCTTGCGGCCAGCGCCTACGGGATCGCGGCCCTGGTGATAGGGTCATGATCATGGCCCTCAATAAGCGCTTGGCCCCCGCGCGCATCCTGGGTGTTCCGCTCGCAGCGGCGGTGGCCGGGCTTATAACCGTGAGCGGCGCACTTTTTTCCGTGGTCCTGCCGGGCCCGGCCGCGGCCGTGGCCATCACGGTGGCCGTCGCGGCCTTTCCCTTAGGGGTCGGCGCCATTGTGATTGGTGACGACGTGGTGTTCGCGCACGCCTTTTGGCTTGCAAGACAAGACGCACGGATCGTCGCCCGGGAGGCCTCATGGCATTAGGCGCGCGGCGCTACTGCGACGTTTATACATGGTCGCATGCCTTAACCGAAACCGTTGTGGCGCACGGGGATGGCGCCGTCTCGCTCGCAATCTTATGGGACGGGCTTGATGCCGAGTTCGAAGATAGCGGGGAGCGCGCGCGAGAGTGGGCTACGATCGAGCGGGTCTTGGAGCGCCTGCCGGAGGGGTATTGGCTGGAGTTTCACCTATGGCGTGAGCGCAATCCGGCGGCGGTGGAAGGTTATCTCAGGTATTACGAGCAGGCGCCCCGTAAGAGCAAGTTTGCGGCCACGGTGCGCGCGGCCATCGCCGATCATCTGGCGCCGTATATCCTGATGAACACCGTCGCGCTTATAGTCGGGCGACTGCCAAAGATGGAGGCGGGCCTGCGCCGGGCCCTCAATGGACAGGCGCTGCGAGCCGCCGACCTCGGGGTGCTGGGCGCGGAGCTTGCGACGCTGCTCCCAGGCGGCCGGATCGCCACGGTCCTCGAGTACGCCGGACTCATACAACGCAGTTACGACGAGCGCCCGGCGCCATCGGCGCTAGACCCGTGGCTGTCGCTTGCCGAGCAGCTGATTGCCGTGCCGCCGCGACCCGGCAAGCGGCTTTTGGATGTCGATGGCCATACCCGCCGCATCCTTTATCTTCATCTTTATCCCGACATCGAACCCGCCTGGATCCTGCCCAGCGTATCCGGCGCCATCAGCCTGCATGTCTGCCAGGTCGTCCTGCCGGCCGCCACCGAGCGGGCATTACGCGCCTCCGAACGCGCCGATCGGCTGGCGCAAGGCGCCTTGGCGCACAAAGGGCGGGAGCGGCAAATCGCCGCCCTCAAGGACATGCAAGGCTTCCGGCAGCAGGTGGCCGATCACGATTGGCGCGTGCACCGTAATGCCTATATGGTCTGCGTCGATCTCGACGACGTTCCACCACAGGCGTTGGCGCGGCTCGTCGAGTCCCTGCAGGGTAAGGGTGGGCGGGTGCGCGACGATGACTTTATTCAGCTACCGTTTTTTCGCGTATCACAACCAGGCCAAGGATACCGCTCACCCATCTGGCGGCCGGATCATAGCGCGCTGATCGCCGCCATGAGCCCGGCGCAAGTTTTTCGCACCGGCGCCCCGCATCACGAATCCCTGCGTCTGGGTCTTGCGTCGCAGCCGCTCGCTTTCGATTACAGTCATCAGGCCGTGGCACATGGCTTTACGGTGGCCATGACGGGCGCCGGTAAAGGCGTCGATAAGGTGGCCACCATAGTCGAAACGTATCCATTTGGTATCGACTGGTATGTGCTTGAAATCGGGTCGACCTACCGCTGGGCCATAGAAGCGCTGGGTGGGCGTTATACGAGGCTCGACCCGGGGGCGGCCGCGGTCAATCCCTTGCCGCCACGCGCGCAAGCCATTGCCGGCTTAGACCCGCTGCTTGCCTCGGGCACGCTCAATATCCTGGCCTTCATCCTGACCGATGGGCGCACGCTTCTTGATTTCCATGAGGCGGCGGCCGGGGCCGCGGCCTTGATGCGGCTCTACAGAAACGCATCAGCCACCGATCCCGGCTTGGCGGATCTTTTGGCATCACTTGAAAACCTAGACGACGTGAGCCCAAAACAAAGGCAGGCTTCGCGCGTCATGGCCGCCAATCTCCACAGTTTCCTGGAGACACCCGAGGGCCGCATATTCGCCGGGCAAGACAACGTCCAGATTAGCCCTGGCATCAGCGGGATCGACCTCAAGGACGTGGATCGGGCAAGCCCCAAGTTGCTTACGTTCTATTTGGTGTTTTTATGTCTGCGCTTTTTAAATCTTGCCTTCGCCGGACGCAATCAGGCGCGGGTCCTGCTGGATGAGATCCATCGATTCGTAGCCCATGCCCCCGGGGTCTTGTCACGCCTCGTCTCCGAGATCGCGCGCATGGGACGCAAGGAGGCGGCGGCGATCGATATCGTAACCCAGGGCTTGGCGGAGATCGATCTCATGGAAAAAGAGATCGTAAACTCCATGCCCCTAAGATCGCTTCTCTATCGTAACGACGGATGGGAAGAGATCGCCGGCCGCATCGGCATGCCAGGCCGCGCCTTGGATATCTGGAAACAACTGCCATTTCCCTTGCATCTCCCCTGGCGACCGGCCATCCGCTCCGTCGGTCCCCAGTACTACGCCCTGCGATTGACATTTCCAGCGGCGGTTCTGGCCTTGGCAGACACCACCCCCGAGGGCCTGGCGCGCAAGGACCGCCTGGGAATGGAGTTATCCGACCCGCTTGCGCGGCTTGCCAGATTTCTAGAGGAAGCTTTATGAAAAAGACCTATGCCGCCATGGTTCTATGGGTTTTGGGCGCAGCACCCGCCAGCGCCTTTTTGGGCGTGGGCGATGTGACCTTCGATCCGCCGGTTCATGCGGAGCTCATGACTTTGTTCCATCAAACTATTGCGATCTATCGCTCTGTCTTAAGCGAGGTCCATAGACTTCAGGCGGTCGAGTCGACCTTGCGCGCCGCGCAGCGTGACGTGAAGACCATCGCCGACGGCAATCTTGCCCGTTACGAGGAGCGCAGGCTGCCTCGCGGCTTGCCGCATGGTCTTAGGGGGCTGCTGGGCGCCACCGATGCCGCGGCCCATAAGGCGCGCGACTATAACGCCTATCTGCACCAGCAGCTGCGCCGCTTTGGCAGGCTTACGCGGTTACGGTGGCTCGGCCGCGGGGTGGGGCAAGGCCTGAAGTTGTCGGCAACGAACTTGGGGGCCCGCACCAGCAGTGACGTGACCGCGCGATCGACGGCGGCGCTCGCAGCACTCGCCGCGAGGCAGGCGCGCACCGAAGAACGGCGGGCGATACGGCGCGCCGCGGAACAACGCAATGCGCGCCATCTGCCCACAGAGGCAGCATCCCTGTATCGCGCCTTCGGACAAACGTCATGAGTAGTGCCTCTCTGGTCGCCGACCTGCTCGGCTATCTCGCGCCCGGGAGCGTGTACCGCGTCGCATCGCCTGTGGCGGACGCCCTCATGCGGACAGTAACGCCATCGCTTTTTTTGGTGGCGTTGTATACGCGCCTGCTCGAGGCGCAGCTCGACTCGGTCTCGGGGGCCGGACAACTCGCGCGCGTTGTGCGTGACGTCGCGGTGTGGGGCGTCATTCTGACGACCTATTTCGCGCTCGGTCATCTCGTAAACCACTATTTGAACGCGCTGTATGCGGCGATGGGTCGGATTGGGTCGCTACGGCTCGTGGCCACGCAGATGGCCACGTTACTCGACACCGCGGCCAAGGGGCCGAGCGGGGTGTGGGCCACCATAAAGGAAATCAACGCCTTGCCTTTGCGTCTTGCCACCGTGCTTCTCTACTACGCGACCCTGGTCATGACGACTTTTCTGGAGGCGTTGCTGCGGATCGCCCAGGCCATAGGTTATGAGTTCGCGTTCCTCTATGGTCTTGTGGCCATACCGTTGGCCTTGAGCCGTACGCTGTCACTGCTGCGCGGCTTTGCCAAACTTCTCGGATTTTTCGTGCTGTGGCCGGTCGTACAGGCGCTTTTGCTGGCCGTGTTCTCGCCCATCTTCACGCACGCCGTGTCCGAGCTTCAAAGCCTTCTTGGCAAGGCCGATTACATGATCGTGTACGCGCACATGCTCTTTACCATTCTCAATCTCATCTTATGCGCCGTGCTGCTTGCCGCCCCGTATATCACCGCAAGTCTTATCGAGAATGCCGGCGCGGCCCATCCATTTTTGACCCCGTACATGGGCGCGCTCTCGCAGGCGGGGGCCACGGCGGCTGCCGCGGTAAGCGCGGGCGCCGCGAAGGCCGCGGACTACTATATCTATGGCCCCGATGAGGACATTTTGTCGCTGCCTCCGCGGCGCATACCCGAGCTCCACATTCCCGCCGACCCCGATTTCTGGCCAAGCGCGCACGATAACAACGCCGTGCGCACCAATTATCTCAAGCCGCAATACGACGGCCCTCCAAGAAGCGATAAGACCGATGATTTCTCTCGACGCTAACGTGTGGCGCCGCCACGGCCCGCACGGGCTTTTGATGCAGCGTCTGGCGCGCTACGCGCTGCTGGGCTGGGTGCTCTTTGGTTGCGCGGCGCTGGCGTTTGTTGTCCTGGCGGTGGTCGCCGTCTGGCGCACGCCGCCCATCATAGCGGTCGACCGGGCTGGGACTGTCCTGGGACGCATCCAGTGGCTGGGCGCAGTCCATCGATCGCGCCGCGAGATCATTACGGCATCCATGCGGTTTTTGCAAGATTACCTCAGTGTCAACAGTGCCACCGTGGTGCCCGACTACATCCAGGCGCTCGATATGATGGCCCCACCGCTGCGCGCCACGACCGTGGCGATTTTGCGCGAAACCGCTTACCTGGCGCGTGTACGCGCCGCGCGCCTGCGCTCATGGGTGAGTTTCGCCAAGAGCCCAAACCACCCGCGCCTGGCGCGCCGGGACGGTAGACGTTTTTTGGTGCGGTTGTCAGGAGTCTTGCATGTCGTTTTGCCAAACGGCCGGCGCCATAACGAACGCTTTACGTTGATCCTAACGGAGGTCGCGGTGGCGCGTCGCATGCACGACACCGCCGGCATCCTCATAGAGGCGATAGCCGCGCCATGATGCCCACTCTATCCGTCCCCTTAAGACCGTTCGTGCCGCATGCGCGCACCGTGATGCTGCGCCCCTACCGCGCATTGGCGGCCACCATCGTGCCTGATCTCGGCCTGCGCCTCATATTTCCGGGCGGCGCACCGCCGGCCCGTTTTGCGCTCACCAACCCGCTGTTTTCGGCGGCTCGCCTTGGGCGTCGCGCCATTCTCATAACCGTGGCACGCGGCGCCCATAAACGCTATTGCGGAAATGCCTTCATGGATTGGCGGGGCTTTTATGTGTCCCTGCTCTTGTGCACGACAACAAGCGGTCGCCACTATACGAGCGATATCCTTTTTACGCGTCCACCCCGCCCACAGACGATGCCGCCGCGCCGGCCACGGCCCTCTCCGTGGGCGCGCGCCTGGGCTTATGCCGCCTTTGGGCCCACCCCGCAAACCGTCATTCGAAAGCGCATTTTTGCGACTCGCGGCGCGCGCACCATCGCCCTGCGCGTGCGCCGTCTGTGGCTCATGCCAGGAGAGCAGGTGCTCGGTTTTGCGCTCTTACGCGTCAAGGGTCCGCTGGGCTTGGTGCATGGCGCCCTACTCTACCGCGGGCGTCATAAGTGGCGGCGAATTCCCGCCGCCCTCACGTGTCGTTCATCAAAGACCGATCGGCGTGTCGCCTGCGCGCTCGTGCTTGCGCCCCCCGCGCGCCCTGTCAGGCGCTGGCATCTTATCGTTCTCACCGTCCTTGGACCGGTACGCTTGTCATGGTAGCCCCATTGCCCGTCACCCCAGCGGCCATCGTGCGCCGCCTCGCGCACCAGAGACCGTCGCCGCCCTCGCTGTTTCATAGGCTGCTCGGGCTCGTAACCCCTCGCGCGCGACCGATCCGGGCTTTTGCGTCCATCCGGGTTTTGCAAGCGCCGCCGCGCCGGCCCATGGCCTTTGCCATCGCCCATGGGCGTGCTCGGCCTGTGATCCTGGCAAGCCCAGAGCCCACGTTCGGCATTCGCCCCGGGTCGTGGATTCCGGTCATCCTGCGACACGGTGTCACCGACCAGGATCCGGCCCTCGTGGTCTTGCATGTGCCAGTGCCCGTGCGGGGTCTCCGAGGCGTCCTACCGGCCGGGACGCGTCTTCTTGGCCGCGTCGATGGCGCGCGGCTCGGGCGTGTGCAGGTCGGCGTCACTGAGGCGGTCACGCCGCGCGGGCGAATCCTGCCGTTCGCCGCCACGGCGTTTGGCGCCGACCATGATCTCGGCCTTCCCGCCTATGTGATGGGCGGGCGGCGCAAGGCCGCGCTTGCGGCCTTCGCGCAGTCGGTCGTGGAGGGTGTGGATGCCGTCGTCGGGACCATGGAGGCCCAGTCGTCGGTCACGTCTGAGGCCTTGGGCCAGGTCGGCACCAATACCCTGAATGCCGCCGCGGATTGGCGCATCCCGCGCCGGATACTTTATGTCCCAGCGCAACAAGCCTATGTGGAAACTCAGAAGACATCATGAAACCAAAAACGTGGAAAGTCTGTTTCTTTATGGCCGGATTGGTATTGCCGGCATCCTGTGGCGCCTGGCGGTTGGCGGTGGGTGGAGGCCTGCTCGCGGGTCTCGTCCCGGGGACGGCCTTGGGCTGGCAATTCACGGGCCAATGGACGCGTAGCACCTATGCACAGCAGAGATGGCTTGTAGACGCGAACATCAGCCAGTATGGGACGCAAGCGACCACGAGCGAGTGGCGCGAACGTGGGCGTGAAACCAGCCTGCTTGTGCTCTGGGAGCACCGGGCGCCATTCAGTTATGCGTTTCGGCCCTGGATCGGGATCGGAGGCGGAATCTCGCATTACCGACTCGATGATCGGCAGCTTTTAAACGGTGCCGGCTACGCAATTGCCTCATATCCGGCCATCGTAAAAAACGACGGCGACTTGGCGATCGACATGACCGTACCGTTGACTTCATCGTGGTCTCTTGCCGTCACCGCCCAGACCGGATTTCCGTCACGCATTTCCACTGTCAGCATGACTATGCTCTGGAGGTTTTGGTGAAAACTCGCAAACTTTACAGATGGGCATCACTTGCCGGCCTTGCGTTGAGCGGCTGTCAATTGGGAAATCCAGGACCCACGACCCCCATACCGCAAGGGTCGATCACGGGATACGTCGTCAGTGCCGGACCCGTGGCCGGCGCGTCGGTGTCCGTGCTTGGGCAAGGGGGCGTCCTTGCGGCCACGCGCACGGACGACAGCGGGCACTTCACGGTGGCGGTTCAAAGCCTCGATACGACCTTGGAGGTGGTCGCAAGCGGGGGCTCCTATGGCAACGCCGCGGGCCGCAATGTCCAATCCGGCGTCTTGCGCACGACCGTTTCCTATGCGCCGGGTAGCACCGAGGCGGTGGCCATCACCCCCATAACGAATGCCGTGGTGGCAGCCGAAGGCTATTTTCAGGGACAGGGATTGTCCGCGCCCGCGGCATTCGCGCGCGCCGATACCGTGTTTACGGATTGGCTCGGCTTCGATCCGGTGACCACGCAACCGGTGCTTGCTTCGGATGTCGGCGCCGGTACGCAGACCCTGAGCGCGGGCCTGCGCTACGGGCTTGTGCTGGCGGCTCTCACGCAATGGGCGCACGCCAACGTGAGCCAAACGCAGACGGCGACGGAAGTTATGGCCGCGGATGTCGCCTATGACGGGCTGCTAAACGGTACCGGCGCCAGCGGCGCGCTTATGCTTGGGTCGCTTGCGCTATCGGCCGATGCCTATCGTCAGGGGCTCGCGGATGCCCTTTTGCAGGTTGCGGCATCGGCTCCGCCCGGGTCTGCGGATGCCCTTTCCGGGCCCAATTCCGCGGCGCTCCTGGCCTATGCGCAAGCGCTTGCCGAATCGACGTCGCCGCTTTTCGGCACGCTTGCACCGCCGTCTTTTGGCGGCAACACGCTCGCCTTGACGATGGCGCCCTTGCCGGCGTGGACCCACGGAACGGTAGTGGCAAGTGGATCCGTGACCGATCCTTATGGGCTGCCGGTGACGGTCACGATCGCCATGGATGGACAGCTTTACCAGACGGTGACCACGACATCGTCGTTTGCCTTTGCCATCAATACCAGTGCGCTCAGCAATGCCATGCATAGCGTGTCCGTCACCGCGCAGGACGCGGCCGGCGATGCGGCCTCTTATCAGGGGTCGATGGGCATCGATAACGCCCCGCCGCAGGCCTGCGTGACGGTGTTTCAGCCGATCATAGGCGGTGTCCTGGTCGCAGGTCAGTGGCAGGACATATCGGGGGTCGTGGCGGGGAGCGCCGACGGTGCCGCGCTTGCCATAACCCCAGGTATCTGGGAGGTGGAGGTGCCGACGCCCATACCCTCGCCGCTCGTGGTGGCCATGACTGACGCGGCGGGCAATGAGCAAAGTTTTTCGTGGGCCTTGAGCGGCACGTCCAATCCCGCGCCGTGCCCCTGAGGGCATGCCCGCGGCTGATTGACGAACTACGATGACCGGGGTAGCGTCATGGCCATGCTTGGCACGGATGCCAGGCATGGCTCCCACCTCAAGTCAAGGACGAACTGTGCATGGAAACTCTTGCCATCCCGTTGCCCGCCAACCTTCCGCCCGATGTGTGCACGGAGATCAGCAAGCGCGCCTGCTATTGCGACACCGCGATCCTGAAATCCCGTTATCACCAGGATTCAAATTGTCTCGAGATCGATCTGCAGGGCTCGGGCGCTAGTGGCGATGTGGCGGCCAAGCTCGAAAACCTTATCGGAAAGATGCAGGTCGAGCGCCTGGCGGTCATCCCAAAAATCCTACGCGAGCGGTCCCGGGAATCGGGCCAGTTCTTTGCCGAAGCCTATAAAGAACTTGCCGAACGAGGCGATGTGTGGGCCTCTGGCCAAGGTACGGTGGGTCGGAGCGGGGCCTTCATGCGCCTCATGAATTGCCTCGACGGCGCGCTCGAGCGTCTTGCGGCGCGCGAATTTCAAGCTATATCCCAGTCCTACAATTCGCTTGTCCCAAGCGACTGGTTGCGGCGCTCCGGATACTTCGGGTCGTTTCCTCATTCGGTGACCTTCGCCGTGCATTTGAAGGAAGACTTTGATGCAATCGAGCGATTCGGCCAGCGCCATCGTCACGGAGAAAATCCGGTGTTTGAGGGGGTAAACGAGATCGCATCCCCTGAATACTGTCTATCCCCGGCCGTGTGCTATCACACCTATGGCGCGCTCATGGGCCAAAATGTCCCAGCGGGCACAATCGCCGCCTTTACCGCCCACGGGCGGTGCTTTCGTTACGAATCAAAGAATCTCGCGGGCCTTGATCGCCTATGGGAGTTTTCCATGCGCGAGATAGTGTGGCTGGGCGCGCGCGATGAGGTTTTGGCGGCACGGGAGAAAGCCATAAACGCCATGTGGCAACTGGTCGATCTTCTGGACCTTTCGGCCAGGATAGAAACTGCATGCGATCCGTTTTTCGCAAGCGACTTTCCATCTTTGCGCTTCTTTCAGCTGGCCAATGACTTGAAGTATGAGTTAAAGGTGGATACGGCCCCGGACCAATCTGTTGCGTGCGCCTCGTTTAATTATCACGAGCGGTTTTTCGGGACGCGCTTTGAGATCGGTGCCGGCGATGGACAGCCGGCCCACACGGGGTGCGCGGCGTTTGGCCTCGAGCGGCTTTTGTACGCGTGCATTTGTCAGCACGGGTTTAAGCACGCGATGGAACTTATGGAGAACGCCGCCGGCCGTATGTAGGCGCGGGTTTTGTGGCCGGCGGTTATGCAGGCACAAGGAGAGCGTGGTGCAAGAAAGTCGGATGGCGGCAGGCGGTATGGACGCAAAGTCTGCGGAGTTTTTTGAAGAGGTTGTGAATCCGGATTTCGATGAGGCAAGCGCGCTCATGCGTGCCAACTGGACGCCGCCTTGCTGGGTGTACGAACGCGATCTTTTGGCAATGCACATCCTAAGGCCGACCGCCGATCCGTCGATGGCAATCGGCCTGCGCGCGAAAAACGGCGATCTCGCCTCGTATCTCGCCTTCGTGCCCCTCACCCTGCGTGTCCATGGGCACCTCTATCGCGGCGTGTTCGCCAGCTTTTTTACGGTGTCGGGACGCTACCGGCGCCATGGCCTGAGTGATCGCCATCAGGGGCTCATGCTGGATCGTGCGCGCGACCGGGGCTACGAACTGTATGTGGCGGTGACCGTGGCTGGCACACCGGCCAACCAGACCGTGGCGCGGGCGTTTGCGGCGCGCGGCCTTGGCGTGCGCAATGTGTGCAATTTTCGCTACCTGGCCGGAATCCCGGCTATCGTCGGCGCGCGGCTCGGTCCCGGCGACGCCCAGCGGGTGCGGGGTTATGAATCGGCCGATGCGGCCGCGGCGTTTGCGCTTTTGGCGGAGAGTGCCGCAAAGATGCCCTTGGCCAAGGTGGTGGAGCATGAGGATGTCGACTTCATGCTGCGCCTGCGGCCGCGCGTGAGAACCTACGTCTACGAGGCCGATGGCAAGCCGCAGGGCCTTATCAGTCTCGCGTTTTTGCCAGTCTTGTCGGAGAGTATCGGTATGAACGCCTATGTGGAGGCGCTCGCGCTCGCGCGCCTGGAGCCTGCCGCGCGCGCCGCTTTTGTGGATACGGTGTTACGCGAAGCGCTCGTGCAGGGCGCCCATGCGATCATGGTGCCGGATACCGGTTGCGCGGACCTCGCGGTCTTGCGTCGTCTTGGGTTTCGCGCTGCGCCACGCAAACTGCGGCTCTTGCTCGGCGCTTTGCGCCCTGATATCACAGAGCTGCCGGAGGCCGTGGACGGTTTCTGTCTCGACGTATTCTAAGTCATGGGTGGCGGTTTGAAGGGGGTGTTCCGGACTTTGCTGGCCGGTGCCGGGATCCTGATCGCGTTTCCCGCGCTTGTGCTGGCGGCCTGCGACCGGTGTAGCGGCGGGCGTGATGACGGATTTGTGTTCGGCGGTCAGGCGCTCGCCCTGGTTCCAGGGGTGATCGGCGACGCCGCGCGCGCGGCCTACTACTCGCGCACGCTTGCGCTCTTTGAGGCCGGTGCGGCGGTCCATTTCGGGAGTTATTTCTCAAAGCGCGGCGCGCGCGTGCATGCCGGGGCGGGGGTTGGCGCCTACTGCATCATGGGACTGGTCGATCTCGGTCCTGGGGTGCGGATCGCAAGCCGCGTCTCGATCACATCCGGACTCCACTATCACGGGAGCGCCGCCGGCGGCATCCGTGACGAGATTATCGTCACCTGTGTCGCCGTAGGCGCCCACACCTGGATAGGCGAGGGCGCCGTGATCGGCGCCGATGTCGGCGCCGATTGCATCGTGGGTATGGGATCGGTGGTCATCCAGGCGGTGCCCGACCACTCCATCGTCATAGGCAATCCGGCGCGGCGCGTCCCCTCGGTGGGCTGAGGATATTTAAGCGCGCCTTAAGCCGGCTCCGGCGAGAGCAGAACGCCCTTCATGGTGTCGAGGGCCTTCTTCTCGATCTGGCGGATGCGCTCGGCGGACACGCCGTATTCCTCCGCCAGTTCGTGCAGGGTCGGTTTATCGGCTGCAAGCCAGCGTCTGCGGATGATGTCCTGGCTGCGTCCATCCAGGGACACCAGGGCATTTTGCAGCCGGTCTTGCTGCGAACTCTCGGTATCGGCGTGGGTCAGCAGGCGCTCAGGGTTGTAGCGCATGTCCTGCAGGAAACCCGCTGGCGATGACCGGAATTCCTCGTCGTCGCTGTCGTCCTGGGCGTCGAATGGCACATCCGGGCTTGCCATCCGCGACTCCATCTCCTTGACGGTGGCGGTCGGCACGTCGAGGTCCGCGGCCAGGCTCGAGATCTCGCTCTCATTCATCCAGCCGATGCGGGCGCGGGATTGGCGGAGGTTGAAGAACAGTTTGCGCTGGGCCTTGGTCGTGGCGATCTTGACGATCCGCCAGTTGCGCAGGATGTAGTCGTAGATCTCGGCACGGATCCAGTGCACCGCAAACGATACCAGGCGCACGCCGTGTGCCGGATCAAAGTGTTTCACGGCTTTCATGAGGCCAATGTTGCCTTCCTGAATGAGATCGGCTTGCGGCAGGCCATAGCCTGCGAAGGCCCGTGCCACGCGGACGACATAACGAAGCTGGGAGAGCACAAGCTCGCGAGCGGCCTCGAGGTTGTTGTGTTCACGGTACTCGATGGCAAGCTTTCGTTCCTGTTCCGCGTCCAATACCGGCGCCGCGTTCGCAAGCCGCATGTAGTGCGAGAGTCCGCCCTCGGCGCTGACGCTGACGGCGACTGGCAAGGTATGCATGGTCATGTCCTACCCCCTTCGACGATCCGTATCGACTTTAACGTGAGTGGTATTTTAGCATTCTCGGCCTGAGAGTGCTAATCCCCCTGAGAAGTTCCCCCAGGTCCGGCCTGCGGCTAGATCCGGCGGGAGCGCAAGGCCCGGCCCACCGCGATCCGCGCCCCGAGCCATCCGAGCAGGGCGCCCAAACCCAAAAGCCCCAAAGCCTGGCTCAAATCCGGGCCCGATAAGTGGTAATGGGCCCCGTAGGCGCGATCGAGCGCTGCAATCGGCCCGTCCAGGGCCAGGAAGGCCGCTTCGAGGAGGATGAGCGCACATAATGCCCCAAGCCCCCCGGTCAATGCCCCGGCATACAGGAAGGGACGCCGGATAAAGGCATTGGTTCCCCCGACTAAGCCTACCACGGAGATTTCGTCCGCCCGGCTTGCCACCGCCGCGCGCGTGGTGTTCCCGATGATGAGGATGAGCGCAAGTCCGAGCGCGACGGCGAGGATCACCACTATCCGGTGGCCGAGGGCGAGCGCGGCATCGAGGCGTTTGACCCATGCGAGATTGGATTGCACGTGAGCGATGCCGGGCACGGTCTTCAGTTGCGCGGCGAGGTGCGCCACGGATGAAGGCTTGGTCCCCAAGGGTGTGACCACGGCCACGCCCGGCAGCGGATTGTGATGTCGGAACACCACGGCGGTCGTGCCCAATCCAGAGCTCGTCGCGAATGCGCGCAGGCCTTCGGCCGGGGAGATGTAGCGGATGGAGGCGACCCCTGGGATCTGGCGGATCGCCGCGATCACCGTGGCATGGGGTACACCCTTTGCGAGATAGGCCGATAGCGACCCGCGCGGTTGCCAGCCAAGTGTCAGGCGTTGCAGATTCAAAAGCCCGACATAGAGGCCGGTCGGTAGCACCAAAGTGACGCCGATCATGACGACGGTCAGCAAAGTCGCCGCCGGACTGCGGGCAAAGTCCCCGAGTGTCCTCATGAAGACTTGTGCGTGACGGGTCAGGTAGGCCTTCATAACCATCGTGTCCTTAAAAATAACATAACTTGCGTCGGCCATCGCAAAAGAGGTCAGGGCAAGCTCGGCCCGTGATGCACACAAGGCCGCCGTGTCTGCCGCTTGCGACGCGCAGGCGTCGGGTCGGAAGTCTTAGTATGCAAGGTACTATCCGGCCTGCCCAGGGATGGCCTCATCGTCTGCTCCCGCCCATGGCCCCCGCTTGCCGCGGGTCGACTCGCACCCGTCTTACAAGCCCGCCCATGACCGCGGCCCGCGCTCGATGTGATCATGGCCCTTGGGGCTTGCGTATCCGTCACGCCGCCCGGGCCGCCGGCCGTGTGCGCCCGCCCGCCGCATAAGACGACCACGGGCGGTCGGCTTATGCGGCGTTCACCATATGGCCCTCGCCAAGCCGGATCACGCGCGCCTGCAGGCGCTCGATCTGGCGCAGGTCATGGGTCGCGATCAGCACCGTGACGCCGTGGTGGTTGAACTCCTGAAAAAGGTCGATGATGTCGTCGGACAAGGCGGCATCCAGATTGCCGGTCGGCTCGTCTGCGATGAGGAGCGCCGGGCGATGCACGAGCGCGCGCGCTATACCCACGCGCTGCTGCTCGCCGCCTGACAAGGCCAGCGGAAAGCCGCGCTCACGGCCCCTCAACCCCACTTTGTCGAGTGCCGCAAGGACCCGTTTGCGTACTTCGTCTCCGGTCATGCCGGCTACCAGAAGCGGCAGGGCGACATTGTCAAACACCGTGCGTTCGTTCAAAAGTCGGTTGTCTTGAAAGACCACGCCGATCTCACGCCGGAAGTACGGCAGGCGGTGCGGTCTTAAGCGCGCCAAGTCATGACCGTTGACCACGACCTGGCCACGTGTCGGACGTTCCAGCAGACAGATCAACTTCAATACCGTGCTCTTGCCGGCGCCCGAAGGTCCGGTGAGAAAGGCCATCTCGCCGCGCGCAACGCTAAAGCCGACGTCGCTCAAGGCCTCGGTTCCAAGCGAGTAGCGCTTAAAGACGTGCTTAAGTTCGATCATCGACGAGCTCGGCTGGTAATACCGCATCCACAAAGGACTGGGCGTCGAACGGGCGCAGATCATCCGCCGATTCGCCGACACCCACGAAATAGATCGGCAACGCGAACCGCTTCGCAAGCGCAAACACGACACCTCCCTTGGCGGTGCCGTCGAGCTTGGTGATGCATAGGCCGGTCACGCCCACGGTCTTGTGAAACTGCTCGACCTGGACCAGCGCGTTCTGACCG
The DNA here is from genome assembly GCA_021819125.1 of Pseudomonadota bacterium. Taxonomy (GTDB): domain Bacteria; phylum Pseudomonadota; class Gammaproteobacteria; order Acidiferrobacterales; family Acidiferrobacteraceae; genus Acidiferrobacter. The sequence goes on from JAKARW010000001.1 coordinate 95,594, forward strand.
ATGCCGCCATCCAATATCAGGATGATCTGGTGCGGGGCGTGCGCGTCGAGGCGCGTGAGCGTGCGCTTGATCTTGGCCAGTTCGTCCATGAGCCCCCCCTGGGTATGCAGGCGGCCGGCGGTGTCGATCAAAAGGACGTCGACGGCGCGTGAGCGCGCCGCCTGTAAGGCATCGTGGGCGACGGCGGCGGCATCGGCCCCCCGCGGCTGACTGATCATGGCCACCTCGGCGCGCCGCGCCCATTCGCCGAGCTGTTCGATGGCCGCGGCCCGAAACGTGTCACCGGCGGCGAGCAGCACCGAGCGGCCTTCGGCGCGTAGCCGCACGGCGAGTTTTCCGATGGTCGTGGTCTTGCCGGCGCCATTTACGCCGATCATGAGTACAATCTCGGGCCGGTGCGTGATTGGCCAAGGCTGTTCGCAGGGTTTGACAATCTCGTAGAGAATGGCGCGCAAGGCCGCATAAACGGCTTCGGTATCGCCCAGTTCCTTGCGTGACACGCGCCTTGTGATCTCCGCCATCACGGTACTGGTGGTGTCTGCGCCGAGGTCGGCGGTGATAAGGGCGGTTTCAAGGTCTTCGAGCAGTGCCGCATCGAGGATGCGCTTGCGCCTAAGGAGGCCGCCCACGTTCGCGCCCAAGGCCCGCCGGGTGGCCGCGAGGCGTTCACCCAGGCGGGTGAATACGCCCGGTTTCCCGCTCCTATCGTCCGCCGCCTTACGAAAGAGCGCCATAAGGGCCTAGCCGGTCTTGCGGGTCAGCGCTAGGTACTTCTCATACAGAGATTCCTTGCTCTCCACACGATCCGGATTCTTGGGGATGCAGTCGACCGGACAGACCTCGACGCACTGAGGGGTATCGTAGTGACCCACGCATTCCGTGCAGGAATTCGGATCGATGCGGTATATCTCTTCGCCTGGGGAAATGGCCCCGTTGGGGCATTCCGGCTCGCAGACGTCGCAGTTGATGCAATCGTCGGTAATCATTAAGGCCATGGCAGCCCTCCTCTATAGAGGCGCCAAGTCTACCGCAACGCCGTCGTCAATGCAGCCTTCACGGCCGGGTGGACGAAGGGGCTTACGTCCCCCCCTAAGGCCGCGATTTCCTTGACGAACGACGACGACAGCGCGCCGTCGCGCTCGGATGCCGGCAGGAACAAGGTCTCGACTGTGGCGTCAAGCCGGTGGTTCATGCCGGCCATCTGGAACTCGTATTCGAAATCCGAAAGCGCCCGCAGGCCGCGCACGATGACCCGTGCCCCGTGACGATGAATAAAGTCCATGAGCAGGGTGTCAAAGCCGATGACCGTCACCCCTGGGATTTCGGCCAGGGCCTGCTCGGCGAGCGCCACGCGCTGCCCCAAAGTAAAGAGCGGGGCCTTGCGCACGTTGGCGGCGACCCCGACGATGACCCGCGGAAAAAGCGCCGCCGCGCGTTGCACGATATCGGTATGGCCGTTGGTGAAGGGGTCGAATGTCCCCGGGTAGACGACAATGGTCACGCGTGATCCTCAAGACGCGAGCGCGGCCAAACCGTAGGCGACACCACCTGCCTGGCCGCGTCTGTGCCAGCGCAGTCCCGCCGGCAACTCAAAACCATAGGCGACCGCGCTTTCGATATAGATAAGCCCCGCTGGCGCCAGAATGCGCCGCGCCAGGATTGTGGTCAAGGCGTCAGGGAGGAGCCGGCTTGCATAGGGTGGGTCAAGGAAAATGATATCAAAGGCCGCGGGTCCCTGACCGGCCAGATAGTCGAGGGCTTCGCCCACCATTATGGCCGCCTCGGCGCCGAGCCGTGCGCCGTTTTCGCGCAACGCCGCGACCACCGCGGCGTTGCAATCCACCAAAGTCGCGGCCGCCGCGCCGCGCGACAGCGCCTCGAAGCCGAGGGCCCCGGAGCCTGCGAAGAGGTCGAGGCACCGCGCCCCGGCAAGCCATGGGTTCAGCCAGTTAAAGAGTGTCTCGCGCACGCGGTCGGGCGTGGGCCTAAGACCCGGTTCCGCGGGAAAGGCGAGCCTGCGCCCGCGCCAGTGTCCGGCGATGAGGCGTATGCGCGAGCCTTTAGGCTCACCCATCGCAATCCTGCGCCAAGACCGCTTCGGCCTTGGCGCACACCACGAGCCGCGGGGCACGCCCCTGATAGACCGGTTCTTGCCACACAAGCCGCGAGGCCTCAGGGGTGAGGAAGGCGGCGGTCATGGGCGTAAACCCATGGCGTGGCTCGCGGTCCTTTCCATGACCCTCACATAAGGCCGTGATGGGGATTTGTCGTCTCATTGGGATAACTCACCATGCCGAGGATGACCGAAGGCGGTCGCGGGGTCCTAAGAAAGAACCACCCGCGGTCGGCCCCGAAGCCCGTGAGCTGCCAGCGCCGGGGCGAATGGTGTCCCCGCACGAACCCGCGCACCCGGCGAATCGGGTGCCAGAAACGCCGCCGCACGATAGCCCCCTTACGGGGCTGCGTTGAGCTGGGCGCGGATCTGGCGAAACGTGGTGTGTGCCGCCCGGTGCTGTTCGCTGATCTCTTCCAAGACCTGTTTGAGCTCCGCCATGCGCCCCTCGAGGGTGTCGCTCGCCTGGTGGATGCGCTTGATGCTCTCGAGCCTGCGCCGCAGCTGCGCCTGGTGTTCGCGCACCTGCGATTCCATGGGCGCCATCATATCGCGCAACCAGTCGTCGGCATCGCGGTTGGCGCTTACATAGATCGCGCGCACCTTGCTGATCGCCGATTCGAAGAATCCCCGCACGACCGCCCTTTGTTCGGTCATGATGAGCGACAGACCGCGCATGAACTGCTCGTGTTTTTCCTGAAGGCGCTTGATCTCGCGCGTGTACCGCATGACCGAGAAGGTCGCGGGCTTGATGTTGGCGAGCCCATGCTCCTCCTGGAATTTGTGGTATACGCCGTCCATCAAGGTCTTGATCTCCTGGCTGTCCTTGACCACTTCCTCCATGTGTGTGCGCGCGTATTCAAAAAACGCCTGCATGGCGGTCTTAAGGCCCGCGGTTGTAAGGCAGGTCTCCATGTTCTTCTTGGTCTCCTGAATCAGCGCGTCGAGCTGGCGCAGGCTGATCCTGGCATACAGCGCCGCGCTTTGCTGGGCAAAGATCGTGCGCGTGGCATGGAAGCGTTGCATGCTGCGATCGAATTCGGTCTTGTCGGCGCGCACCTTGCCCATCATGTGCTCGATGACGTCCATGTTCTTGCCATTGAGGGCGCTCAATTCGCCCCAGTGCTCGCGCACGCCCTGCAGCCGTTGGACGATGAGGCGCTCGACTGCGGCCTCGACCTCACCGAACTCATGGGCGATCGTCTGGGCCACGAGCCCGCCCTTGCCGGGCAGGAGTTCGTCGGCCAGGGCCCGTTCGAGGGTGCCGATGCCGCTACGTGTCTCGAGGTCGTGGTCGCCCCGGATCTTGGCGGCCAGCGCCTTTTGCGCGGATACCGGATAGACGCGCTTTTCGGTGACACCCAGGTAGCGCGCGGTTTCGCTGACCTGGCGGGCGATCTCGCGTGCGACGTCATCGGCGTTGCGCAGTTCGTCCCACAATCCGTCGACTTTGTTCAGGACCACGAGACGCCCCTTATGGCTGCTCGCCACATGGTCCCGCCACACCGCGATCTCCGACTGCGTCACGCCGGTATCGGCGGCGAGCACGAACAGGATGGCATGCGCGTTCGGCAGGGTGTTCAGGGTGAGCTCCGGCTCCGCCCCCAGGGCGTTCAGCCCCGGGGTATCCAAAATCACCAGTCCCTCGGAGAGCAGGGGGTGGGGGAAATTAATAAGCGCGTAGCGCCAGCGGGGAATCTCGACTTCGCCCTCGGCGTCGATCGCAGCCCCGGTCTCGGCGATATCGCGGGTGACGGTAAGCCCCAGCGCCTGGGCCTCTTCCGCCGGTACCCGCTTGACGTCCGCGATATGACGCAGCGCCTCGGCCGTGCCCGGCGCGTCGTCGACGTTCAAGGTAATCGTCTCCCATTCGTCGGGAAAGCCCTTGAACTCGGCGACGGTGGCCCCGTTTCGGCGCGTCTCGATGGGCAAAAGGCGGATGCTGGCCGGCCGGTCGGGTTCGTAGAAAAGCTCGGTCGGGCACATGGTCGTGCGTCCGGCGCTCGAGGGCAGGATGCGCTGGCCCTGTTCGCCGAAGAATAGGGCATTGATAAGTTCGGATTTGCCGCGCGAAAACTCGGCCACGAAGGCGAGGTAGAGCTTGTCGTCACGCAGGACGTTGTGCATGCGATCAAGATGCAGATCGCTTTGTGGCTGGCTCAAGCCGCGCTCGGCAAGCCATGTCCGTAGCTCCGTTAGCGCCTGCGCGAGATCGCGGCGCCATAGACCATAGGCCTCGAAGCGCTGCTCAATCGCCGTCTGACTCATATCCGCCCCCTGTTCGCGGTCTTAGGGCCGCTTTACCAGTATAGGCCAAGATGCCGCTAGTGTTGACATTTTGGGCAATGATAGCTGCTGCGCCCCCCTGCCGTCAGCCGCACAATCGGTGCCGCGCAGCGCAGACACGGGGCCCCGGCGCGCCCATAGACTTTAAGCTCCTGCTGAAAATACCCCGGCCGCCCGTCGCTTGCGGCGAAATCCTTCAAGGTCGTGCCACCCGCCGCAACCGCTCGTGACAGGACCGCGACAATCGCGTGGGCGAGCGCGTCGTAACGCCCCGCGCCGATACGCTTGGCCGACCGGCGCGGGTGGATGCCGGCCTCGAACAGCGCCTCGTTGGCGTAGATATTGCCGATGCCGGCTACGATATGGCCGTTTAGGAGCACATCGCGGATGGCGATGGTCCGGCCACGGGCCCGGGCGCGCAAAGAGGCCCCGTTAAAGCCCGCCTCGAGGGGCTCCGGGCCGAGTCGGGCGATGAGCGGATGGGAAAGCGGCTCGTCGCTATAAAGTAAGGCCCCGAAGCGGCGCGGATCGCGCAGACGGACACATACAGGTGGGTCGCCGGCCAGCACGAGGTCGAAGGGGTCATGGGGCCCGGCCGGCATATCACTCACCACGCGAAGGCTCCCGGACATGCCAAGGTGCATGATGAGCGCGCCGTGATCAAGCCACACGAGCAGATATTTGCCGCGCCGGCCGATATCCCTGATGGTGCGGCCGCGTAGCCGCGCGCCCAGATCGGCGGCGATCGGCCAGCGCAGACGCGCGTCACGCACCTTGAGATCGACGATCCGCGCCCCGCGCATCCAGGGAATGAGCCCGCGGCGGGTGGTCTCGACCTCAGGAAGTTCGGGCACCGGGGCCGATCGCAAGCAGCCGTTTGCCGATCTCCTCGGGGAAGTGGTACTCGAGGCCTTGATCCGGCCTCAACAACACGAGCTCCGGGTGTGTGGCCAGGATATCGATGACGAGGGTATGCGGGGTCTGCGATTTGGATGAGCCGCGCTCATGATAATGAATGACCACGCGCCCGACGGCGGCGGCGCCGTGGTAGCGGGTGACCGAAAGAGCGCGTGCGTAGCGCCAGGCATCCACAAAGCCGTTGATGTGGTCGTTCGAGACCTGTGCAGGACTCGGGGCGGCGTGCCAGATCCCGTCATGGCGGGTCACCGTGAGGTGCGGCAGGGTAAAGGCCACCGGGTGGATCTTCTTACCGAGGAGTCTTGTGCTGAGGAAGCTGTCGCTCGTCAGCCTGCGCGGGTGGATGATCTCGGCCGGCACCAGGCAGATCATGTGTCCCGTCAAGACATAGCGCAGATCCCCGAACGGCCGACGCCGGCCGATCAGGATGCGCCTGTGATCCAAAGTCACGACCGCCCGCGGTGGGGCGAGACCGAAGGCCCCAAGCGGCCCCTTGGGGACCGCGAAGCGGTCATGCGGCTTGGCATCGACGATATCGGTCAAGGCCTCCACACGAAAGCGCGCGGCGCGGGCCTTGAAAGGTTGCACGAGTCGCCAGTGTCGGCCTATGCGCTCCAATCGTATCGCCGGCCGGCCCGGGCGCGTGATCGTGATGTCGGTGATCGCCGCGGCCTTGACCGGCGCAAGCCGTGGGGGCGGTGCGGCCGGTGGCGCCTTGGGCCTAGACCACAAAACCCAGGCAAGCCCCATGGCCACGACCAGAAGTACGGCGTTGGCAAGGCCCCGCCTCGTCAGGCTCATAGCCGCCGCCTCCGCCACCAGACCGCGACGGCGCTCGCGAGCAGGAGCAAGGGCAGCACCAGCAAAAAGCCAAAGGCGATGACATCCTCCTCGGCGCTCGTGAGGGTCAGGGTCAGATCCGGCGAGGCGCGGTTTGGCAGGTTGATGAACGCGTCGTCGTGCGCAAGCCAGTTGGCGAGATTCATCGCCAACGCCAGGTTGCCGCCCTCGCCTATGTAGCTGTTGGCGGCGAAATCGCTATCACCCACGACCGCCAGGCGCTGCGTCTTGCCTTTATAGGGTGCCTCAAAGGCCGCGCCAATGGTCAATACCGAGGGTGTGGTGCCAGGCGGCGGCACCACGAGACCTTTAAGCCTCGCCTCCTGGGTCCAGGCATCGGTACCGGTCGCCAGGATGGGGATGGGTGTGCGGCCCTGGACCGGAGTCAGGGCCAGGGCCGCGGCGGTCGGAAACACCGTCACGAGGTGCATGCCCCGGACCGGCCCGAGATTCGGGTAATGGCGGATGGCGATAAAGTCCGGGCTTGCGCCGGTGAGCAGGCTCGAGTTCGGATCGACCGCATAGCCTTTGCGCATGCGCACGCCTTGCCGTGCAAGAAGCGGGGAAAGTCCTTCGGTATGACCCGGTTCGAGCATGACGAGAAGACTGCCGCCGGCCTTTACGAATCCTTCAAGCGTCTTGATCTCACCTGCAAGAAAGCGTACGCGGGGATCGGCGATGATCAATACGCCCATGGTTTGCGGGGATAGCGCCTGCGCGCTGATGTTGGCTGATGTGACGGTAAAGCCGCGCGAGCGCAGTTGCCTCGCCCATGACGAGAGGCCAAGTCCGGAGCGGTCCTGCGCCCCGCGCTCTTTATTCCCCGTGAGGAAGGTGAGTCTGCGGATGCCGGTGCGCTCAAGCCGCGCTAAAGCGTTGGTGATGCCGCTTTCCGAAAGGCTCGACACCAAGGCCCGCCGGTCCTCATAGCGGACCTCGAGTTCCCCGTTAAAGCCGATGTCGAGACGGCGCACCAGGGCCGGGTGCTTGTCGGGGTTGACGAATTTGAGATGGATTGCCGAGTCCACCCGCTGGTACTTGGCGAGGAGCGCGCGCAGCCCCTGGCGTATCTGCGCACCCCGGGCAAAGGCCCTGATGTCTACGGGGGCGTGCAAGGACTTAACGATACGCACGCTCGGCCGGCTTAAGCTATTGCGCCCGTTTACGGTCCAGTCGGCCACGTAATGAAAGCGCGCCGCGGCATACAGCGCGAGTGCTGCCACCACGAGCCACAGCACCACGAATAGTCCGCGCCCGCCGCCTGCCACTATCCGATCCCAGTTCATCGCGTCCCCAGACGGTCGGTTTCGAGCCGGCGCACGCTAAAGATTAGGAAGGTCACGGTCAGCACCAGATAGTAAGCGACGTTCGAGGTGTCGAAGAGTCCGCGCAGGAAGGGCTCGTAATGGTTCACGATCGACAGGTAGCCTACGAGCGCGCCGCCCGCCCCCCGGCCATGCCCGGCGTAGTCGACGATCCACAAAAAGAACACGACCCCGAAGGTGCCCATGGCCGCGACCGCCGGATGACGCGTCAAGGTCGACATGAAAAGCCCAATGGCCGCGAGGGTCGATGCGAACAACACAAGGCCGAGAAGGCCGCAGGCCAACGCCCCCCAATCGAGCTGCCCGCCTATGAGCAGCGACATCGGCATGGCAAGGCTCATAAGGATGATGATCGCGTAGAAACCGAGGATACCAAAATATTTGCCGAGCACGATCTCGGTAAGCGACGCGGGGGAAGAATACAAAAGCGTCAGCGTCCGGTTGTGACGCTCCTCAGCGATGAGCCGCATGGTGGCAAGCGGCGTGATGAGCAGCAACAAGACGCCGACGTTGCCGAGCAAGGGGGTGGCAACGAGAGTCGTAAGCCCAGGCGCGTTCGGTAGCGTCGTAAGCCGCCCCTCGATCATGAGAAACAAATTCACATGCCCAAGGAACAATCGCGCGAGTATGATCTGCGTGACCCCGAGGATGACGAACGCAAGCGGTGACAGAAACAGTGCCCGCCACTCGCGCCAGGCGATCGCGCGTATCATGCCGCCTCCGGAGATTCGCCTGTCAATTCCACGAATATTGATTCAAGCGTGGAATGCTCCGGACTGATCTCGCGTAGCCCCCAGTCCTGCTCGAGGGCCAGCCGCACGATGGCATCGGTCGGGTCGGTCCCCGGCTCGTGAAGGATACGCACCCGCCCATCGTCTACCATGGCCACCGAACGCACTTGAGGAAGCGCGCCGATGGCATTGAGATCCGGGGTCTTGCGAAACGCCGCGATGAGCGCCTGCGATTCCATGCGCGCCATGAGTGTGTCGATGTCCTCGCTTAGCACAAGACTGCCCTTGTGGATGATCTGCACGCGGTCACAGCTTGCCTGCACCTCGGAGAGTATGTGCGTTGACAGGATCACGGCATGCTCGCGGCCAAGCTCGCGGATGAGCGTGCGGACCTCGCGGATCTGGATGGGATCGAGACCCACGGTCGGCTCATCGAGGATGACCACATCCGGATCGTGGATGATCGCCTGCGCAAGCCCCACGCGCTGCTGAAAGCCCTTTGAGAGGTTCGCGGTGAGCCGCCCCCCGACATCACTCAATCCGCATCTTGCCTTGGCGCGCTCGCGCGCACCGTGGCGCGCCTTGCGTGCAATGCGGCGCAGCGCCGCTGCATAGTCGAGATACTCGTCGACCGTGAATTCGCGGTATAAGGGTGGATATTCCGGCAGATAACCAAGATGCGCCTTGGCGCGTTCGGGGGCCTCGCGCATGTCGTGGCCGGCGATCAGGATGCGGCCCGATGACGGCGCGAGATTGCCGCTTAGCATCTGCATGGTGGTGGTCTTGCCCGCGCCATTGGGCCCGAGAAAACCCAACACCTCGCCGCGACGTATCATGAAGCTCATGTCCGACACCGCCGCGTGGCGGCCGTAGAAGCGGGTGACCACGTCGGTCTCGACGAGGACCTCGGGATTGCTCATGATGTCACCTGGGTCCCGCTCTGCATAGGCGGCATTAAAGGCCGAGGGCGGCTTTTTGTCAACGGCGCACAGACCGCCCCCCGAGTCCCGATGGGCGGCGTTTTACCGTTCCCCGGACGCCCGGCAAGTCGCCCTTTCGCCGCCGCGGCCTTTTGGCCACAATACCATCTCGTTTCCGCTGCCCGGGGATTAAAACCCATGAAAGTCCGAATCGAACCGAGCGGTCACGAGTTTGACACCGCCCCCGGAGAGACGCTGCTCGAGGCCGCCGTGCGCGAAGGTTTCCATCTGCCCTACAGTTGCCGTAACGGCGCGTGCGGGACCTGCAAGGGGCGTATCGTGTCGGGCACGGTGACCCATCAACCCTATGAGGCCAAGGCCTTGAGCGAGGCCGAGAAGGCCGCAGGGCTAGCGCTCCTTTGTCGCGCGCTACCCGACGGCCCGGTCGTGATCGAGGCGCGCGAGATCGGGGTCGCGAAGGGCATCATCATAAAGACCTTGCCGTGCCGCGTGACGCGTATGGAGAAACTGGCTCCCGACGTCATGCGGCTTTTTCTGAAGCTCCCGCAAAACGAGCGGCTCCAGTATATGGCCGGCCAATACATCGATATCCTCTTGAAGGATGGGCGGCGCCGGGGTTTTTCGATCGCCAATAGCCCCGGTGCCGACGAGTTCCTGGAGCTGCACATCCGCCATGTCCCGGGCGGGCTGTTCTCGGGGCATGTCTTCAATACCATGCAGGAGCGCGCACTGTTGCGCTTCGAGGGGCCGCTTGGGACGTTCTTCCTGCGGGATGATTCCGACAAGCCCGTGATTCTCATGGCCGCTGGTACAGGCTTCGCGCCGATCAAGGCGATTGTCGAACAGAGCATGACTGCGGGGACCAAACGGCCGCTGTACCTCTATTGGGGTGCGCGTACCCGCGCCGATCTTTATCTCCATGATCTCGCGCTCGGGTGGGCGGCCGCGCATGCGCATATCCGCTACACCCCGGTGCTGTCGCGACCGGACCCCGGGGACCGATGGGAGGGGCGAACGGGCTATGTCCAGGAGGCGATCGGAGCCGATTGGCCGGACCTCTCGGGCTTCGAGGTCTACGGCAGCGGGCCGCCGCGCATGATCGAGGCGGCCAAAAGCGTGTTGGCATCCAAGGGCCTGCCGGAGGATGCCTTCTTTTATGATGCCTTCGAGTACGCCAAGGACCCCGTGACATCATCATGAGCGGCCTTTACGCGCACCATGGACATCACCACGAGGCCCAGGATCATGGACATGAGGCCTCGCGCGAGGGGCGCGGCCTGTGGATGTCGCTTGCGCTGACCGCGGCGTTCGCGGTGATCGAGGCCGGCGCCGGACTTTTTGCCCACTCGCTTGCGCTCTTGAGTGATGCAGGCCACATGCTGTCGGATACGCTTGCGCTCGCCTTGTCGCTTTTTGCGGTGTGGATGGGGCGCAGGCCGCCGTCGGCGCGCCACTCCTACGGCTTTGCGCGCACCGAGATCATCGTCGCCTTCATCAACGGCCTCGCGCTGCTCGGGGTGGTGACGGCGATCGTGATTGCCGCCGTCGGTCGCCTCCAGCACCCGGAGCCTGTGGCCGGCGGGGTGGTCATGGTGGTGGCGGCGCTCGGTATCCTTATGAACGGCGGGGTGGTCTATGCCCTGAGCCGCGAGCGCCATACGCTGAACACACGCAGCGCCATCCTCCACGTGCTGGGCGACCTGCTGGGATCGGCGGCGGCGCTGGTCGCGGGCGCGGTGGTCACCTTCACGGGCTGGGATCCGATCGATCCCATCCTGTCGCTTGTGATCTCCGGGCTCATCTTGTATTCCACCGTGCAGCTTTTGCGCGAGACCCTGAACGTGCTCATGGAGGGGGTGCCAAGCCATCTCGACCTGCGTGCCGTGGGCCGGGCGCTGGCCGAGGTCCCGGGCACGATATCGGTGCACGATCTGCACATCTGGACCCTGTCGTCGGGAACCCTTGCCTTGTCCGCGCATGTGGTGGTAGATGACCTCGATCGCTGGAGCGGTCTTTTGGCCACCATGCAAGACCTGCTGCGCGAGCGCTTCGATATCGGTCATGTGACCCTGCAACCCGAGGTCCTGAACACGAGCCTCATCCGCGGGCGGCCGGTCATCCCCATCCATCCCCGGTCCTCATAAGAGGCGCGCACCGGTCGAGGGCGCCCCCTTGCCCCGAAAGACCGCGTTGCGCCGATACTCGCGATCCCTGAGTCGGTGGCCGGATGACCGCCCCGGCCGCTTCTGGCCGACCGGCTCCGCCCCTGTCCTGACCAGGCCGTGTATGGGGCAGACCGCCTGGCGGGCTAAATGGAGACTACCCGCCTGTTGCCGCTATCCTGGGCCGAAATATCCCACAGGCCGTCGATACTCCTGGGTCGGCTGTGCGCGGGGACCATGTAA
>JAKARW010000076.1 GCA_021819125.1 Pseudomonadota bacterium
AGCGGGCGCGGGGCCTTCTATCGCGTGCGCATAGGACCCTTGCGGCGCGCGGCGATCCCGCACGCCCGCCACGTCTTGGCGCGACTCGACTTAAAACCGATCCTGCTCCGCGAGGCGCGCGGCAACTAGGTCCGGGCCACGTTTTGTCGTATCGGCCGACGGCAGGGCCCTTCAAGCCCAAAATGATCGCTCGCACCTGGTCGCGCAGCCCGGATTCCTCTCGCGGGCGAAAGAGACCGGGATGCGGGGAGGATGTGCGTGTCGCGCGGGGGCACAAACGCATGCGAGGCCCGTGCCGTGAACCGACATTTGCCAGGCGATGCGCGAAACAGGCCCTGCCGCGAGGATTCGCACGCATGTCTGGCAAGGTCTTCGATTCACGCCATGGGCGAACGCCCATCCACGCGCAAAGTACGACAAAAATAGGCGTTTGCGGCGACGCTGCGCTTTCCTCTTGGCATCGAGCATGACGCGGTGAGCCCGCGGGCCCGTGCCCATCAGGGGCGCCGATACTTGGCCGACCACGCGCCCCACGGCGCCCCTGTCGCCCTGCCGCGCGGATCGACCCACCTCCCCCCCAACGACCGCACGCGGCGCCCGAATCCGGGCGACCGGCGGAGGCGAACCAAGAATTTTGCCTCCAGATGAAAAATCAAATTGCATTAGGCGAAAAAGATGCCTATCATTCGCCCGATTCCACGGCACCGAAGGCGGCCGCAATTCTCTGTTAGCGATCCCATCGCTCTCAGGCCTAACGCTGACCGGGTGTGCACGGGAGCTACTTCAACGGGACTGCCTTAGACGAAGGTCTGGGAGTTCCTCGGTAACAGAATTGGAGGGCTTGCCCATGCGCTCACTTGGACATCAGATTGTGGCCGAGTTTTATGGATGCGACAAAGCGCTTTTGAACGACGTCGCATACATTCGGAACCACATGCTGGAGGCCGCCGTGAAATCCGGCGCCACTATCGTCACAGAGACATTTCATCACTTTTCCCCGCACGGGGTCTCGGGTGCGGTCATCATCGCCGAAAGCCACCTGGCTATCCACACATGGCCTGAATACGGCTATGCGGCGGTCGATCTGTTCACCTGCGGCGATTCCGTTTCCGCGGAGATCGGCTTCCATCATCTGCGCGAGGCCTTGGCCGCAGGCCATGTGTCGACCATGGAGGTCCACCGCGGGCAGATCGACATGATGTCGGTGGCCGAGGAAGAACGACCGGCCATGAAGCGCGCAATGGGCTGATCCGCCTCGAAAACAGGGTTTGCCATGATAATCAAGACGCCTACGTCCCACACCTTCGTGACGGGATCAAGTGAGGGCTATACGCCCTTGAATGCCTTCGACGGTGCCTTGCTGGCGGCCGGGATCGGCAACACGAACCTCGTCAAAATGTCGTCCATCGTTCCGCCGGGGACCCGCGAGGTGCCGATCACGGAGCTTGTGCTCCCGCCCGGCGCGCTCGTGCCCGTGGCCTATGCCGCCATGGAATCCGATATTCCGGGGTCCATGATCTGCGCGGCGGTGGCGGCGGCGTGGCCGACCGATCCGGGAAAGCCTGGGCTTATCATGGAATACCACGCCCACGGTCACCGCGAGGATGCGGAGTCGGTGGTGCGGCGCATGGCCGAAGAGGGCATGCGCAAGCGCGGCTGGGAGGTGAAGACCCTGAAGTCGATGGCCATCGATCATCGCGTCGAGAAGATCGGCGCGGCGTTTGCCGCGGTGGTGCTGTGGGACCTGTGATGGACAAGGCCGGCTGGTACACCGAGGAGTGGGCGGGCCAGGGATCGGCGATCTCGCTACGCGTGAAGGACAAGGTCCATGACGAGCAATCGTCCTATCAGCGCATAGAGATCTACGAGACCGAGACCTTCGGGACGCTCATGACCCTAGATGGCCTGGTCATGGTGACTGATCGCGACAACTTCGTGTACCACGAGATGATGTCGCACCCGACCCTCTTTACCCATCAGGCGCCGCGCCGGGTCCTCATCATAGGCGGCGGCGACTGCGGAACCTTGCGCGAGGTCCTAAAGCACGACGAGGTGGAGCATGTCGATCAGGTGGAGCTCGATGAGCGGGTGACACGGGTCGCGGAACGGTTCTTCCCGGAGCTGTGCGCGGCCAATGACGACCCGCGGGCGCATCTGCATTTTCAGGATGGCATCCGTTGGGTCGCGGACGCCAAGCCCGGCTCCTATGATGTCATCATCGTCGACTCGACGGACCCGATTGGTCCGGCGGCCGGGCTTTTCGGAAAGGCCTTCTACGCCGATTGCCACCGGGCACTCAAAGCCGACGGCATCGTCGTGGGCCAAAGCGAGTCGCCGCTCTTTCATGCGACGCTGATCAAGGCCATGCACGAGGCGTTTCGCGACGCGGATTTTTTGGACGTCGCCACCATCCACTTCCCGCAATGCACATACCCGTCGGGCTGGTGGAGCGCGACCATGGCGCGCAAGGGCGCGACGCTTACGGGTTTTCGCGAAGAGGCCTGCCGCGAACGGGCCTTTGCCACGCGCTACTACAACGCCGGCATCCACCAAGCCGCGTTCGCCTCGCCGGAATTTTTGTTCAAGACCCTGCTCTAAGTATCCGTATGCCGCTCATCGTCCGCCAAGCGCCGCTCGGCATGAGGGGGTCGGTGGTCAGCGAGCTAGGTCTTGTGTATTAGCTCATCCTTATACCCAATATCTTGTTATTGATGTTGATCAAAGCCGGTCGATTGCAGTAGACTCCTCACCTCGTATTCGCTTGTCCCCCAAGGAGACCTGGCCTCATGGATTACGCGCAATCGTCACAGGCTTCCGCTGGCGCAACAGTCGTCGAAAGCGGCCTACGCGTCATTCGCCGCAACGGACACGCCACGCGCTTTGATTCCTCCAAGATCGCGATCGCCCTCACCAAGGCCTTTCTTGCGACCGAGGGCGACTCGGGGGCGGCCTCGACCCGCGTGCGCGAGATCGTGGCGGGGCTCACGGATCAGGTCATCGGCGCGCTTACCCGTCGACTCCCCGGCGGCGGCACCGTTCATATCGAGGATATCCAGGATCAGGTCGAGCTTGCGCTCATGCGCAACGGGCACCACGAGACGGCGCGGCGCTACGTTCTTTACCGGGAACAGCGCGCCCAGGCCCGCGCCAGCACCCAAGCCACGGCGCTAGAACCCGAAATCCGCGTCCGCACCGCCGATGGACGCAACGTGCCGCTCGATAAGGCACGGCTCAAGGCGGTGATCGATGAGGCCTGCAGCGACCTGCGCGAGGTCTCGGCCGACGCCGTGCTGCAGGCTTTGCTCCGCAACCTGTTCGACGGCATCGACGAACGCGACGTCATGCAATCGGCGATCCTGAGCGCGCGGGCGCTTGTGGAAACGGAACCAAACTATACTTATGTAACCGCGCGTTTGCTGCTCGATGTATTGCGGCGCGAGGTGCTCGGCCGGCCGGCCACCCATGGCGAGATGCGCGCCCAATATGCGGAATACTTTCAGGCGTTCATCCGTGAAGGGGTGGAGGCGGAGCTCATCGACCCGCGGCTTACCGAATTCGACGGCGTCCGCCTCGGGCAAGCCCTCAAACCCGACCGCGACCTGAGCTTTACCTATCTCGGCCTCCAGACCCTGTATGACCGCTACTTCCTGCATCGCGAGGAGCGGCGCATCGAGCTGCCGCAGGCGTTCTGGATGCGCGTGGCCATGGGGCTTGCCTTAAACGAGACGGATCGGGAGACGCGCGCCATCGAGTTTTACGAGGTGCTGTCGGCTTTCGACTTCGTATCGTCGACCCCGACTTTGTTCAACGCCGGCACGCAACGCTCACAGCTGTCATCGTGCTACCTCACGACCGTATCCGACGACCTCGATGGCATCTATAGCGCCATCAAGGATAATGCCTTGCTGTCGAAATATGCGGGCGGCCTGGGCAACGACTGGTCGCGGGTGCGGGCCCTGGGGGCGCGCATTAAGGGCACCAACGGCAAGTCGCAGGGCGTGATCCCCTTTCTCAAAGTGGCAAACGACACCGCCGTGGCGGTCAACCAGGGCGGTCGGCGCAAGGGCGCGGTCTGCGCCTATCTCGAGACCTGGCATCTGGACATCGAGGAATTCCTCGAGCTGCGCAAGAACACCGGCGATGACAGGCGGCGCACGCACGACATGAATACCGCCAACTGGGTACCGGATCTCTTCATGGAGCGGGTGCGGGCGGGCGCGGAATGGACGCTGTTTTCGCCATCGGATACCGCGGACCTGCACGACGTCTACGGCGAAGCATTCCGGGCCGCCTACGAACGCCACGAGGAGCAAGTGGCGCGCGGCGAACTGAAACTTTTCAAGAAGGTTCGGGCGCTCGATCTGTGGCGCAAGATGCTGTCGATGCTGTTTGAGACCGGCCACCCGTGGCTTACCTTCAAGGATCCCTGCAATCTACGCAGCCCCCAGCGCCATAAAGGCGTGGTCCACAGCTCCAATCTGTGCTGCATGACCGCCGATCAGCGGGTGGTGACCGACCGCGGGTTACTGACCGTAGGCGAACTTTATGCCCTGGGCGGCAAGAACCGGGTCGTCGGCCTAGATGGCGTCTACGACGCATCGGAGATGCTGTTACCGCGACCCTGCGCCCCGATCGTGCGCATCGAGACCGCGGAAGGTTACCGTCACAAAGTCACGCCCGATCACAAAGTCTGGGTGAAGGATCGGGGCTGGGTGGAAGCGCAGCACTTGCGGCCCGGGGACCATCTCCTCGTTCAGCCGCGCGAAGGGTTGTTTGGACCCATGCACAACCCCGAGATTGCCTTTGTGATAGGGCTCATGACCGCGAGCAGCGCCTACGGCCGACATCGCATGGTGACCGAACTTGAGGCCTCGCGCTTTGCCTACATCGGAAAGGCGCGCATGGCCATGGCCGCGCACGAGACCGGGGAGGCTTGCGAGTCATGGCACGAGACCCATGACGAGCGCGACCATACCCATATCGGCGTCCCGGAACTTATCTGGAAGGGCGACAAAGAAACGGTGACGGCCTACCTGCGGGGTCTTTATCAGGCCGGGAACGGCATGATCAAGAGCCTTACTTTTGCCTCCTATGACCAGCCGTTTATCGAAAACCTGCAGATCGTGTGGGCCAACCTCGGGGTCGAGACGCATATTCAGCAGATCAACCGGGCCTACTGGCGGCATTCGCTCTTTCGACTGATCGTAAGCAGCAGCGAAGGGCATGCGATAGCGGCATCCGTGCTTCATGTGGACGAAGAAGCCTTCCCGCTGAATCACGGCGACAGCCCCTATATGAGCGACAAGCAGCGCGGCTATGCGACATTCACAGGGCTTAGCCCGCTCCCCAACGAGGATGCGTACTGCCTCATGGTGGACTCGCCGACACATGCGTGGACCGTCAACGGGCTTATCACGAAGAACACCGAGATCACGCTCAATACCTCCGATCAGGAAATTGCGGTCTGTAACCTGGGCTCCGTGAACCTCGCCGCCCACGTCGGCGACGAAAACGGCATGGACATGGCGAAACTCGGGCGTACGGTGCGTACCGCCATGCGCATGCTCGACAACGTCATAGACATCAACTACTACGCGGTGCCGCAGGCGCGTGCCTCTAATCTGCGCCACCGTCCCGTGGGTCTCGGGCTCATGGGCTTTCAGGACGCGCTCTACAAGCTGCGCCTGCCCTACGGCTCGGATGAGGCGATGACGTTTGCCGACCGGTCCATGGAGGCCGTGAGCTTCTACGCGATTCTTGCTTCCACGGAGCTTGCCAAGGAGCGCGGCGCCTATGCGAGCTACGAGGGGTCGCTCTGGAGCCAGGGGATCCTGCCCATAGACAGCATCGCCTTTGTGGAGGAGGCGCGTGGCGGTTCGCTGTCCATGGACCGGAGCGTCGGGCTTGACTGGACACCGGTCCGCGAGGCGATGGCGCGTCATGGGATGCGCAACTCCAACTGCCTGGCGATAGCGCCCACCGCCACGATCTCGAACATTGCGGGAGTCGCGCAAAGCATAGAGCCGACCTACCAAAACCTGTTTGTGAAGTCGAACCTGTCCGGCGAGTTCACAGTCCTAAACGAGCATCTCGTGCGCGACCTGAAGGAGCGCGGCCTGTGGGACCCGGTGATGGTCAATGACCTCAAGTACTACAACGGGCGCGTGCGCGGCATAGAGCGCCTGCCAGACGATCTCAAGGCACTGTACGCGACCGCCTTCGAGATCGAGCCGCGCTGGCTCATCGAGGCCGCATCGCGCCGCCAGAAGTGGATCGATCAGGCCCAGAGCCTGAACCTCTACATGGCCGAGCCCTCGGGACGGAAATTGGCCGATATGTATATGCTGGCGTGGGAAAAGGGCCTGAAGACCACCTACTACCTACGCACGCTCGGCGCGACCTCGGTGGAGAAGTCGACACTGAACGACGGGGCCTTGAACGCGGTACGCGGCTCGGTGCCGGAGGCCCCCACGGCCTGCGCCATCAATGACCCGCAATGCGAGGCATGCCAATAAATCATGGAGGGAAACATGCTGGACTTTGACGGCACACCGGTCGCGGCCAAGGCCGCCCAAGGGGGCGTCACCGGACTCGAGGAACTAAAGATCGGCTCCGGGCGGGTCCAGGTGGATGACAAGCGCATCATCAACTGCCAGGCCGACGTCAATCAACTCGTGCCCTTCAAGTATCAGTGGGCATGGCAGAAATATTTGGATGCCTGCGCCAACCACTGGATGCCGCAAGAGGTGAACATGTCGCGCGATATCGCGACCTGGAAGGACCCCAACGGACTCACCGCAGACGAACGCACCATCATAAAGCGCAATCTCGGCTTCTTCGTGACCGCCGACTCGCTCGTGGCCAACAATCTGGTGCTTGCGATGTATCGTCACATCACCAATCCGGAATGTCGGCAGTACCTGCTCCGGCAGGCCTTCGAGGAGGCGCTGCACACGCACGCCTATCAGCACATCGTGGAAAGCCTCGGCCTCGACCAAGGCGAGATCTTCAATATGTACCGCGAGGTGGCGTGCATAGCGGACAAGGATGTGTTCGAGCTTCAGTTCACCCGCGATCTCATGAACCCGAACTTCGCGACCGGCACCGAGGAGAATGACCGGCGCTTTTTGCGTAACCTGATTGGCTATTACGTGATCATGGAGGGCATCTTCTTCTACGTCGGCTTCGTGCAGATGCTGTCTTTCGGACGACGCAACAAGATGATGGGCGCAAGCGAGCAGTTCCAGTACATATTGCGCGATGAATCCATGCACTTGAACTTCGGCATCGATCTCATAAACCAGATCAAGATCGAGAATCCCGCGCTCTGGAACGAGACCTTCCAGAGCGAGGTGATTGATCTCATAAAGCAGGCGGTGGCGCTCGAGTATCGCTACGCGGTCGATACCATGCCGCGCGGGGTCCTCGGACTCAACGCCGCGATGTTCGACGATTACCTGAAGTTCATTGCCAACCGGCGTTGCCAGCAGATCGGCCTGCCC
>JAKARW010000017.1:0-26326 GCA_021819125.1 Pseudomonadota bacterium
AAGCGCGAACGCCCCGGTCAGCGCGATGGCAGTGAGAAACGAGAGTCGGCGCACGGGGGCACGTTAGGCGATTTGTAAGAGCATTGAGGGGGTGGGTAACCTCTGCTAGGGTCACAAAGGCGCCGAGGATAACGCAAAACGCCATGCCAAAGGAACCCTAAAAGGGAGTTTGGGCCTACGCAAGACGAGCTCGTCCCCTGAATCCGGCGGCACCCTGGCGAAGGAGGATGATGCACGCCACGACAAACACCCGGGGATTCGAGCGACGACCGATGCCAGCGCGATTGACCGATGGCCTTCAGTGAATATAACGGTTTGCATGCGCCTCGACGCGTGAAGCTGGCCGATGGCCGGGTGCTGGCCTACGCCGACTATGGGCCGACCACGGGCGCACCGGTCGTCTATTGCCACGGGTTTCCGAGTTCCTCATGCGAGGCGAGCCTGCTTGTGCCGGTACTGGCCGACGCAGGCGTGCGCCTCATCGCCCCAGACCGTCCGGGCTATGGTGAATCAAGCCCGCGCCCCGGCCGCGGCCTCACCGACTTTGCCGATGATGCCGTGGCCCTGCTCGATCACCTCGAGATCCCCAAGGCCGCGGTCATCGGCGTCTCGGGGGGTGGCCCCTATGCCCTAGCCCTATTGGCGCATAAGCCCGCACGGTTCGGCCCCGCGGCGCTGGTGGCAGCCCTGGGTCCGCCGCCGGTGTTAACCGCCTGTCGGGCGGATTTTTTCCCGGTGGTGCGCTGGGCCTTCATGCTGGCTTCCAGCGCCCCGGCCCTGGCGCCGCTCATTGCGCGGCCGATGGTGCGCGCCCTGCGCCTGCGGGGACGACTGCGGCTTGGCATGCGTCTGACCGCGCCGGCCGATCGCGAGGTGCTGGCGGATCCTGCGGTTTTGGACATCCTGGTCGCCGCGCAGCGCGCCGGGCTTGCCCAAGGGGGGTATGCGGCGGTGCAGGACCTGCTCTTATATGTGCGGCCGTGGAATTTCCCGCTGGCGGCGATTGTGGCACCGTGCACGCTCTGGCACGGCGCGGCCGATCGTATTGTGCCGGCCGGGGTGGCGGTGGCGCTTGCCGGAATGCTGCCTGACGCCCGCCTGCGGCTCATTGCCAACGAGGGCCATTATTCCCTACCGATCCGCTACCGCGATGCCATCTTGCGCGCGCTCATGGCAAGCCCATAAGCTTAATCCACGTCGCTTGAGGCCGGGCAGGTCTATGCATGATGTCTAAAGACGGGGAGCGGGAACAGGCGCTATCCATCCCCGGCATAAATGCCGGGTTTTCCGCGCAGACTGATGAACGCCGCGAAGGCCTCCACCAGCCGCCGTTTGCGGTGTCCCGGGGCGCGCAAAGGGCGGGCTTGCCAGGCACGCACCAAGGCCCCCTCGACGCGCCCGGCGACACGCATGGGTACCATGAGGCGGGCGCGGATACCAAGCACGGCAAGCTCACGCGCGGCAAACGGTCCATGAGCCGAATCGGCGATGTCGCGGGTGTGGCTGGTGGCGAGCATAAGGCCGGCCGCGACCGGGGGATCGACGATGTGCGCAGGGATGGGGTCGCGACGGCCGTCGGTGGTGGTCAATGCGCCAAAGAATTGGTAGCGCAATGGCCCCCATGGCGGCGTATCAGGCCTGCGTAGTGGGCGCCGACCGTCAACGCCGCAGCCCGCGCGGTGTTCAAAAAAAACCGATCGAACTCCAATGTGGCCGCAAGCTCGTAAAAAAGCGGCTCTGGAAGCGGCGGCGATGAGGAGTGCTTATGGGTGGCCATGACGACCTCGATGGTCCGCGGATCAAGCCCATGGGTGCGACGGCGCGGCCTGCCGAGGGCCGGACTTGAGGCCTGAGACCGCTTTCTAAAATCATAGACTTATCGCCCATCCTAAGGCTTGGTGCGGGGAACGAATGGGCGGCGAGAGGCGACGTACCGGGCCCCACCCTGCGTTACGCGAGCACCGCGAGGAGCGCCGCCTGGAAATCCGGCCGTTCCCCGAGGGCCGGGTCGCAAACGATGACAAGATCCGGGTGCCGGTCCGAAAAGGCGCAAAGGAGATCGGGGAGATCGCGCGTAAGGTGGGCCCCGTGACTAAGAAAAAGCGGCGAGACGCGGATGTGGCGGCAGCCGCGATAGTAGAGGTCGGCAAGCGCCGCCGGCACGTCCGGGGGGCATTTCTCCAGGTACGACAAAGCCACCAGACATGCCGGATGGCGCACAGCCAGTTGGCGCGCCAACTCTTCGAAGGGGGCGCGCCAACGGGCATCCGACGAGCCGTGGGCGACCAAAAGATGCCCGGCGTTGCCGGTCATGACGCTAAAGCGCGCGGGCTTCGGGCCGTCAGCCGGACACCAAGACATGTAAGACCGCAAAGCCCGGAATCGATCGGGGCAGGGAAGATAATATCGGCGGCCTGCGAAAGGCGCGTGGGTTTTCCCATGGCCAATTCCGGGCCGCCGGGGGCGGTCTTTAAGACCATCATCGGTTGCAACGCGCCCATGACTATCCGCATACGGGGCGGCACGCCTGATCCAGGCACGCGCAGGCCGCGGCGAGATCAGGGGCGGCACCGCTCATGACCAGCAGGCAGGCTGCTTGATCGCGGATCGCGGCGGGCACACCGCGTTGTCCGGCCAGAACCTCTTCAATGAATAGGCAGGTCTTGAGAGCGCTGTGGTCCTGCGGAAGGTCCGGGACCTCGGTCAGCGGGGCGCGGTCTTCGGGAAACCACTCACGTTCGCATCCGCCCTCGATGCCGATCAGTGCCGGGCGCCGTCGGGGATGGGCGACGGGCTCGCCCTCTGTCGCCCGCAACACGAGCGCGGTGGCGCCGGCGGCCACGAACACGGCGCGCATGCGCGCAAGGTACGCGGGATGGGTGACCGCGGCGCACAGCACGGCAGGGCCGGCGAAGGGGTTAAAGAGTTTGATCACGGTATGCACGCTCGAGCGCACGCCGAGCTCGCGGCGCAAAGACAAGATGGCAGCGAGCTTAGGGTGGAGCACATCGAGGGAGACGTAGGCCAGGTGCCGGCGCTCGAGTAGGTCGCGCACGGCATGGTGGCTTGCCGCCGGCGGAAAGCCGAGATCGGCCAATATCTCGCCCGTGGTCGTGCGGTCACTTGGGTCGTGATCGGGAAGTTTAAGATCGGCGTCGGTGGAGCGCCCGCCGTAGGCCCCATGAATCAAGACCGGCACCCCTTGGCGCGCGAGCAACAAAGCGAGCAGAGGCAGGAGGTTGGCGTGGCGACGTGCGCCATTGTAGGACGGGAATACAACTGGCCGTAGACCGGATGGCGCGGCGACCGGCGTCAGGCGGTCTTCGGTGGCCAAGGTAAAGCCCAGCAGTTCATCGGCCGATTCGCCCTTGAACCGGAATGCCGTCCACAGCGCGCCCTGAACGAGCGCCGGCAGCTGTCCGTCGAGCCACTCGGCAAACAGCGCACGCGCCGCC
Organism: Pseudomonadota bacterium; assembly: GCA_021819125.1. Taxonomy (GTDB): domain Bacteria; phylum Pseudomonadota; class Gammaproteobacteria; order Acidiferrobacterales; family Acidiferrobacteraceae; genus Acidiferrobacter. The sequence continues at coordinate 3,456 of JAKARW010000017.1, forward strand.
TCGCGGCTCAAGTCGATGGCATGGGCCTGACCGCGCGCCACAGCACCGAGGATGTGGCGGAGGTCTTGCGTAGGGGTCATGGCGGATATCCGGGATCGGTCGGGGCTCATGGGCGGTCTCATGGGAAAGACCCGCCTTCTTTCGGGGCGGGGGACGATGGGAGGTATTGTATAGCAAGCGGCTTATAGGTCGTAGGGTGGTCGTTTATGTGTGGGACCTGTGCGGTTTCCCGGTTTGTCGTTCCCTGGGCCCAGGGCGTGTGATGTCGCAAATGGAGTCAAAAGATAGCGGCCACGACCCGAATCCCATCGCCTTTAAGGAAAGTTCCCGCAACCTTCCGCCGGGGTCCCGGCGGGCTTGGGGGCTTTAAGCCCGCCACGCTCAGGGTAAGACGGGCCTTGAGACCACAAGACCCGCGCGCCACGCCCTTGATGGGGCGCCGTCTGGGCCCCATTATAGCGGGGTGACGCAGGACCAATGGAGGGGATGTGGCCAAAAATCTGAAACACATACTCATGACGGCGGGACTGATCCTGCTCGCGGTATGGGCGGTGCTGTTTGTGATGCATGTCCTGTTTGCGTTGGTCTGGGTGTTTTTCTGGATCGGGCTTATCGGCGTCCTGGTGGCGGTGGTGCTGCATGCAGTCGAGCGCTTTGTCTGATCCGGACGGGAGTATGGTATGGTAGGGCCTTTGATAACCAAACGTTTATGCCGTTTCTACGGTAAGGAGGGCCAGAATGGCTCGGTCTAATCTGTTTCCGGATGCCCCGTCCACGGGTTACCAGGGTGGTTACGCCATCACCACCGTCATCCACAGGACTTATCTGCTGCTGGCCGCAACGCTGCTATTTAGCACGTTGACGGCCGTGATCGGCATGCGCGCCGTGTTTGCCTATCAGCATCCGATCATGATCATGATCGCGGCGTTCGCGAGCTTGTTTGCCGTTCAGTGGACCGGCGGTCGCAATAGCCCCATGGCCGTGCCGTTGGTCTTCGTGTTCACCGGCCTCATGGGATTGTCGATTGGCCCGGTGATCGCCCTGTATCTGCGCATGCCAGCCGGTCCGAGCATCGTCGCCGAGGCCCTGCTCGGGACCGCGGTCATATTCGGGAGCCTGTCGCTCTACGCGCTCGTGTCGCGCCGCAATTTCAATTATCTGGGCGGCTTTCTCATGACCGGGCTTGTGATCGTGGTGCTCGCCTCGCTCGCCAACATGTTCTTTCATATGGCAGGCCTGCAGCTCGTGGTGGCGGGCATGGCACTGCTCGTATTCTCGGGGCTCGTCTTGTTTGATACGAGCCGCATGATCAACGGGGGCGAGACCCGTCCGGTGATCATCGCGGTGGGCCTCTATCTCGATATCCTGAACCTATTCATGGCGTTGCTTGAGATCCTAGGGGCCCTCCAGGGCCGCCGCCGGTAATTCCCGGCCTGGCCTAGCCCCGACGGAGTCGGCCCTTTACCCGGTAAGGGGTGGGGTCGGGCGCGATGAAAAAAAATGGCACGGGTTTTTGCCAAAACTCATGCGCTCGCTCGGGTGAGCGCGGCGCTCGGTTCCGCTTACCGGATGGTGGAATAGCCAAGTGGCAAGGCGCGTCTGGTGATCATAACCATAAGGTCATGAACGGAGGACGGGATATGGATCATCGCGGGATCGTGCGGCGCGCGCGCATGGTGCTTGCGGGGGCCGCGGTGGTCTGGGCGGGCGCAAGCTACGCCTCCTTGCCGCCGGCCCTTGCGCAGGCCGTGGCGCGTGGCGCCCACATCTTCAAAGAAGACAGCTTTGGCAGCCAAGTCAGACCGGTGGCTTCGGCCGCGAGCGCCTTCGCGAATATGGATCATAGCCACCGGCGTGTGGGGTTCATGACCTGCGCGGCGTGCCATGTCGGCGGCGGGCTTACGCGCGGGCAGTTGCCAGACGGCCGAAGCATCCCGAGTCTCCGTAATGCCGCGGCCGTGTTTCCTCGCTATAGCGCCAAGTCCCATCGTATCGTGACCCTCGAAGACCAGATTCGACACTGCGTCAAGGATGGCATCAAGGGACGCCCGCCGTCTTACCGCGGCGCGACCATGGTCGATCTCGTGAGCTACCTCAAATCCTTGGCCTTTGGCCGACGGATGAGGATCGGTGGGGCGTTTCACTAGGGGGTGGCGATGATCGCCTGCGGGGGCTTTTGATGGCGGATCGTCCGTTACGGGTGCTGTTCGTGGCCTCGGAATGCGCCCCCTGGGTGAAGACCGGGGGACTTGCGGATGTGGTCGCGGCCCTGCCCCCGGCGCTTGCCGCCTTGGGGCTTGATGTGCGCGTGTGCCTGCCCTTTTATCGTTCCATCCGCCGCGAGGTGGGCGAGGCGCCGGCGTGCGCGACCGTGTTAGGCGCGCTCGTGCGCGAGGCGCCATTGCCGTCTGGTATCGGCACCTATCTGATCGATGCCCCCTGGCTCTTTGGGCGCGACGGGGGACCCTACCAGGATAGCGAGGGACGAGATTGGCCGGATAATGCCCGGCGCTTTGGGCTTTTTGCGCGCATCGCAGCGACCCTTGCCTCGGATGAATCGCCGCTTTTGTGGCGCCCGGATGTCTTTCATGGACACGACTGGCAGGCGGGTCTGGGACCGCTCTGGCTAAAGACCCTATTGCCGGGCGCGGCGCCGTCGATCATGACCATTCATAACCTCGCCTTTCAGGGACTATTTGCCCCGGAGATGGTGGATGCCCTGCACCTTCCTCCGGAAGTCTATGCTATGGAGGGCGCGGAATTTTATGGGCGATTGTCGTTTTTGAAGGCCGGATTGCACTATGCCGACGCCCTCACTACGGTAAGCCCTACTTATGCGCGCGAGATTCAAGGAGAGGCCCAGGGTTGCGGGCTGCACGGCCTCCTCGCGCGCCGACGCGACCAATTGGTCGGGATCGTAAACGGCATCGATGACCGTGTGTGGAACCCGGCCACAGACCCCCTGATTCCCGCCCGTTACGACCGCGACCACCTGGCTCCAAAAGGGGTCGACAAGGAGGCCGTGCAGCGCCGCTTTGACCTTGCGGTCGATCCGGCGCGACCGTTGTTTGGCTTGGTCGGCCGACTCACCTGGCAAAAGGGTATCGATCTCGTGGCTGAGGTGGGCGACCGTCTGGCAGGCGTCGGCGGTCAGCTGGTCGTGCTGGGCACCGGCGAGCGCGGACTCGAGGACGCCCTGCGCGCGCTCGCCGCCCGTCACCGGGGGGCGATCGCGGTGCGCATCGGCTTCGATGAGGCGCTCGCCCATGAGATCGAGGCGGGCGCCGATATCTTTCTCATGCCTTCGCGATTCGAGCCGTGCGGTCTAAACCAGATGTATAGCCAGCGCTATGGCACGCCGCCCGTGGCGCGCGCCACCGGGGGGCTCGCCGATACCATCCGTGGCGTCGAGCCCGGTGGCGGCGAGGGGAGCGGCTTTCTGTTCGGCGAGCCCACCGGCACGGCCCTGTGGGAGGCGATCGAGCGGGCGCTGGCAAGTTATCGCAGCCAGGCTTACTGGGCACAGATTATGCGCGCCGGCATGGATCGGGATTTCTCATGGGGTACGAGCGCGCGGCGTTATCATGCGCTCTATGACGCGCTCGCCGCGCGCTCGTCATAACCGGCTCGTCCGGCACATTGTCAGGCGGCGCGGCCGGCCGGTGCGTAAAGAGCGAGTCGGCGGCGCGTAACCTTCTCCGCAAGCCACTGACACCAGACGCCGCGATCTCGAACAGAACGAGCAGCGTGGACGGCTTTAGGAGTTGGGAGCCCTGCGGACCCACGCTCGGCTACCAGCGGTCGCCTGGGGGCGCGGTGAAATTTAAAGATCCTGGCGCATGCGCGCCCATCCATAGGTGGCCGTGCCCATCAGGGTGGCGTCGGGATTCATGACCATGTGCACCGGGATCCGTGCGAGGAGCTTTGCGAAACGCCCCTTGGCGCAAAAGGCCTTCACGAAACGCTTCTCATCGAGCAGCGGCAAAAGCCGCGGGGGGATGCCGCCTGCGATGTAGACGCCGCCCATGGCAAAGACCTTGAGGGCGAGATTGGCGGCCTCGGCGGCGAGGATGGTGAGGAAGGCGTCGACCGCCGCGCGGCATAACGGGCAGGGGGTGTCGGGATGCAAGGCGGCGCCGATGATAAGTGGCGTGTGATCGGTGCTCGCGGCCAACGTCGCGGCGAAATCCGCTGCCTCGCGCGCGGGGTCCTGATCCCGAAAGAATTCATAGAGATGCGGGATGCCAATCCCCGAGCACACCAGTTCATAACTCACATGGTCGTAGCGACGCTGCAGAAAGGGAACAAGCCCGGCGAGCGCGGCGGTTGGCGGCGCGAAGTCGGTATGGCCGCCCTCCGAGGGTTGAGGCCGATAGCGCTCGCCATCCCATACCAGAAATGCCTCGCCAAGACCCGTCCCGGGGGCGATGACCGCCTTGGTGCCGGTGTCAGTGGCGCGGCCCGCGTTGAGGGTCTTTAAGTCGGTCGCCTGCAAGACGGGAATGGCGTGGGCAATGGCCGCGAGATCGTTCAAGATATCGACCGAGGCGAAGGCGAGTTCGGCGCGCAGCGCCGCGCCATCGACCTCCCAGGGGAGGTTGGTGAGGTGCGCATGGCCGTTTATGACCGGGCCTGCGACGGCAAGACACGCGTGCGTGACGGGAAGCCCTGCGGTCGCAAGAAACTCGTTCAACAGGGTCTTTAGGTCGGGATATCCGGCGCTTTTGAGACGCGCGCGCGCAAGCGGCCGTGCCGGCCCGGCCTGTACGGACACGATGAGGACATCGGTCTTGGTCCCGCCGATGTCGCCTATAAGCAGAAGGTCGTTGTCTGGCATGATCCAAGGCCCCGGTCCATGTCGTTGTGATTTCGGGCACGCGCCCCCAATGGTAACGCATGGGCGGCGTGCGGTGTGCATTGGGCCCCGGGGAGGACCCGACGGGGGCCGCTACCGTGCAAAAGGCGGCCGCGGTGTGGCGGGGCCCATCATCGTAGGTAAGGAGACGGATTATGCGTATGGGGATGGTCGGTCTGGGGCGCATGGGTGGGAATATGGCACAGCGGTTGATGCGTGCCGGACACGAGGTCGTGGGCCATGCCCGCCGGCGCACCACCGTGGATGGTTTTACAGCCGAGGGGGGGCTTGGCGCCTATACGCTCACAGACCTCATCGGTAAGCTTCCGGCGCCGCGCGTTATCTGGTGCATGGTGCCGGCGGCCACCGTCGATACTTTGCTTGCCGAACTCGTGCCGTTGCTGGTGGCCGGCGACATCGTGGTCGACGGCGGGAATTCCTTCTACCAAGATGACATTCGCCGCGCCCGCGAGCTTGCCGCCAAGGGCCTCCATTACGTCGATGTCGGCACAAGCGGCGGCGTGTGGGGCCGCGAGCGCGGCTATTGTCTGATGATAGGGGGACCGCCGTCGGTCATGTCGGTGCTCGATCCGGTATTTCGCGCGCTCGCGCCGGGGGCTTCAGCCGCGGCTTTGACCCCCGGTCGGGCCACCGGTACGGGCTCGGCGGAGCTCGGCTATTTGCACTGCGGGCCGCATGGCGCGGGCCATTTCGTGAAGATGGTGCACAACGGGATCGAATACGGCCTCATGGCCGCTTATGCCGAGGGACTCAACATCCTAAAGGGCGCCGGTGCCGGGGCCGCTGCGCATGACAAGGACGCGGAGACCGCACCTTTGCGCAACCCAGAATATTTCCAGTATGACTTCGATGTGGCGGAAGTCGCCGAGCTTTGGCGGCGTGGTAGCGTGGTAAGTTCGTGGCTGCTCGATCTTACCGCGGCCGCGTTGCACGATAGCCCGGATCTCTCGGGATTTGCCGGCCGGGTGGCGGATTCCGGGGAGGGACGCTGGACGGTCCAGGCGGCAGTCGAAGAGGGTGTCCCGGCGCCTGTCATAACCGCGGCCCTGTACGCACGGTTTGGGTCGCGTGGGCACGCCGATTTTGCCGATCGCGTGCTTGCTGCCATGCGTTACCAGTTCGGTGGACACGTTGAGAAAGGTTGACGGGCCCCGGAGTCGATGGGCCCACCGGGTGGGACTTGCGTTCAGGGTGCGCGCCGCGTTAGGGTCTGATCACAGCCACCGCCGCTTCCCGATGGGGATGATTTAAGGCACCGGGGTCAGCGGATTGACCGGAGGCGGCCGGCGCGACTAAGGAGGAGGCGGTCTTGGACGATCGATCGGACACGGCGCGTGATGAGGCCGCGCAGGGCACCGGACAGGGCGTGGGGGCACTTTCGGGCCATGCCGAATGGCGGGCGCTCAAGGAACATTTTTTGGCGGTAAAGGATCTTGAGCTGCGCGATCTTTTCGATGCCGATCCGCAGCGCGGCACGGCTCTTACCGCCGAGGGCGCCGGCTTTTATCTCGATTATTCCAAGAATCGCGTGACGCGTGAGACGCTGTCGCTGCTTTGCGATCTGGCGCGCGCGCGCGGGCTTTTGGCGAGGCGGGATGCCATGTTTCAAGGCGCGCGCATCAATGTCACGGAGGGCCGGCCGGTTCTGCATGTGGCCCTGCGCGCGCCCAGTACAGTCGCGATCAAGGTCGATGGACACGATGTCGTCCCCGATGTTCATGCGGTTCTTGGGCAGATGTCGGCGTTTGCCGACAAGGTGCGTCAGGGGACGTGGACCGGCTATAGCGGTAAACGTATCCGCACGGTGATCAATATCGGCATCGGCGGTTCCTACCTTGGCCCGGAAATGGCGGTCCGGGCGTTACGGCCGTTCGCCGATCCGGCGATCGCCGTGCGCTTCGTGGCCAATGTCGACGGCGAGGCGTTGCGTGCCGCCACTGCGGATCTCGATCCCGCCGAGACCCTCTTTATCGTGTGCTCGAAGACCTTTACGACCGAGGAGACCATGACCAACGCGCGCAGCGCGCGTGAGTGGTGCGTGGCGGGGCTTGGCCATGATGCGGCGGTGGCCGCGCATTTCGTTGCGGTCTCGACTCATACGGCGGAGGTGGCGCGTTTCGGCATCGATCCCGCCCATATGTTCGTATTCTGGGACTGGGTCGGGGGGCGCTATTCCCTGGGTTCGGCGGTCGGCCTGTCATTGATGATCGCCATCGGGCCCGAACGGTTTCGGGAAATGCTCGCCGGTTTTCGGGACATGGACGAGCATTTCATGACCGCGCCGCTTGAGCGCAACTTGCCGGTGCTCATGGGGATGCTGGCGGTATGGTACAACAATTTCCATGGCCTGGAGACCCAGGCGGTATTGCCGTATGCGCATGGTCTGGCACGCCTGCCGGCCTATCTCGAGCAGTTGCAGATGGAAAGTAACGGCAAGCACGTCGATCTTGCCGGGCGGCCGGTGACGTACCAGACCGGGCCGATCGTGTGGGGTGAGCCCGGGGTCGACGCCCAGCACTCGTTTTATCAGCTGCTGCATCAGGGGACCAAGATCGTGCCCTGCGATCTGGTCGGGTTTTGCCGCTCGCACGCCGATCTGCCAGGCCACCAGGATTTCTTGATGGCGAACCTTTTGGCTCAGGCCGAGGCGCTTGCGTTCGGGAGGTCGGCGGCGCAGCTTGCCGAAGAGGGCGTACCGGCGGCACAGATTCCCTACCGGGTGTGCGAGGGCAATCGCCCGACCACCATCATCCTGGGCGAGGCCTTGACGCCACGCGCACTCGGCGCGCTTATCGCCCTTTATGAGCATAGTGTGTTTACGCAGGGCGTCGTGTGGGGTATCGATTCCTTCGATCAATGGGGGGTGGAGCTCGGCAAGGTACTCGCGCGGCGCATCATGTCCGAGATCCAGGGTGGCGTACGCGGCGGCGCGCACGACAGTTCGACCCGCGCCCTGATCGGCCGCTATCTGGCGCACCGCGGGCTAAGTGGATAGGCCACGGACCGTATGCGTTATGCGCACCAAGGTAAGACTACAAGCGGCGCGGGCTTAGCGGATTATTCGTTTACCATAACATAAGGAGCCATCGTCGATGGATCAGGCACCCCGATTCGTAAGCCAGCTCACCCGCAACACCTTGGCGCTCATCCTCGCCGGCGGTCGCGGGTCGCGTCTAAAGCACCTGACGATGTGGCGCGCAAAACCGGCGGTGCCGTTCGGGGGCAAATACCGGGTCATCGATTTCCCGCTGTCGAATTGCGTGAACTCCGGGATTCGCCGCATCGGGGTCCTGACCCAGTATAAGGCCCATTCCCTCATCCATCATATCCAGAAAGGTTGGGGGACCTTGCGCGGCGATTTCGGGGAGTTCGTGGAGCTCTTGCCGGCGCAGCAGCGCATCGAGTCGTCATGGTACGCAGGGACGGCCGACGCGGTCTATCAGAACCTCGATATCGTGCGCAATCACGACCCCGATTATGTCCTGATCCTGGCGGGCGACCACGTCTATAAAATGGATTACGGACCGATGATCGCCTATCACGTGCGTAAGGGCGCGGATCTCACCGTAGGCTGCGTGCATGTCCCGCTCGATCGCGCCTGCGATTTCGGGGTCATGGCGACAGACGACATGGGACGTATCGTGCGTTTCGACGAAAAGCCCGCCGATCCGACGCCCACCGTGGCAGGCGGGAATACGGCGCTTGCCTCCATGGGCATTTATGTGTTTAGCGCGCGCTTTCTCTATGAGCAGCTCGTCAAGGATGCCGACACCCGGACCTCGCGGCACGACTTTGGACACAACGTGATTCCAGGCGCCATAGACCGTTACCGGGTCATGGCCTACTCGTTTGCGAGCGATGACAGCGGACAATCGGCCTACTGGCGGGATGTCGGGACGCTCGACGCCTATTGGGAGGCCAACATGGAGCTGATCGGCGTGACCCCGGAACTCAATCTCTACGATAGATCCTGGCCGATCTGGACCTACCAGGAGCAGCACCCGCCGGCCAAGTTCGTCTTTGACGACGATGACGGACGCCGCGGCATGGCAGTCGACTCCATGGTGTCTGGCGGCTGCGTGATCTCCGGGGCCGACATCCACCATTCTCTGTTGTTTTCCGCGGTGCATGCGCACTCCTACGCGGAGGTGGTCGACACGGTCGTCATGGGCAATGTCGACATCGGCCGACATAGTCGCATCCGGCGGGCGATCATCGACAAGGGGTGTTGCATACCCGAGGGCAGTATCATAGGGTGGGATCACGAGGACGACGCGCGCCGCTATCATGTGACGCCCGCAGGCGTGGTCGTGGTGACGCCCGAGATGCTCGGCCAGGAACTGCATTATGCAAGATGAAAACCACTTGGACCTCGTGTTGTGCTGGCATATGCACCAGCCGCAGTACCGGCGCTTGTCAGACGGCCAGTACCAGCAGCCGTGGGTCTATCTGCATGCCATCAAGGATTATGTGGACATGGCGGCGCATATCGAGTCGGTCCCGGGGGCGCGCGCCGTAGTCAATTTCTCACCGGTTCTGCTAGACCAGATTGCCGATTATGGCGAACAGGTGCGGGCCTATCTGCGCGATGGCACGCCATTGCGTGATCCGCTGCTCGCCGCGCTCGCCGGTCATTGGCCGCCACCTGGGGCGCAGCGCGCGGCACTCATAGAGGCCTGCCTCAAGGCCAACAAGACGCGGGTGATCGACCGGTTTCCGGAATTCAAGCGATTGGTGGCACTGGCCGCGCCGGTGGTGGCCGACCCCGGGCTTTCGGGTTACCTCGATCACCGTTATCTGCGCGATCTTGTCATCTGGTATCACCTGGGCTGGTTTGGCGAGACCGTGCGGCGCACGGACGCGCGCATCGCCCGACTGCTGCAAAAGTGCCAAGAATTCGACGAGGGGTCGGTGACCACCGTACTGACGGTGGTGGCGGAGATTCTGACGGATATCGTGCCGCGCTACCGCAGGCTTGCCGAAAGCGGCCAAGTGGAGCTGTCATTTACCCCCTACACGCACCCGATCGTGCCGCTTTTGCTCGATTTTACGGCGGCGCGCGAGGCGCAGCCCGACGTGCAATTGCCGGCCGCCACGCACTATCCAGGCGGCGAGGCGCGCTCGCGCTGGCAGATTCGTGCCGGCCAGGAGGCCTTCGCTCGGCATTTTGGATTTTGGCCGGCTGGTTGCTGGCCCGCCGAAGGGGGCCTAAGCGCGCAGATGCTGGCGCTGCTCGATGACGCCGGCGTCAAATGGACGGCATCGGGCGAGCGTGTCTTGCGCCACAGCCTGCAGGCAAGTGGTAAGGATTGCAGCCATGGCCGGTGCCATGCGGTCTACGGCGAGCGCGGGCGGACGGTGCGCTGCGTCTTTCGTGATGATGGCCTGTCGGACCTGATCGGGTTTTCGTATGCCGACTGGCATGCCGACGATGCCGTCGGCAACCTGATTTCGCACTTGGAGACCATGGCCCGCGCCGCCAAGCCCGGTGACGCGCCGCTCGTCGCCATCATCATGGACGGCGAGAACGCCTGGGAGTATTACCCGGAAAACGGATATTACTTCTTGCGGGCGCTCTACGAGCGGTTGACAAGCCACCCCCTGATCCGGCTCACGACTTTCTCTCGTTACTTAGACGAGGGCCATGTCCCGGCCGAGCTTCCGCCGCTTGTCGCCGGTAGCTGGGTGAACGGCACGTTCGCGACCTGGGTCGGCAGCGCCGACAAGAATCGCGCCTGGGATATCCTGGTCCAGGCGAAGACCGACTATGATCGCGTGATGGCCCAGGGCCGCCTGTTGCCCGAGGACGCCGAACGCGCCGCCGAGGCCCTGGCGGTATGCGAGGGCTCCGACTGGTGCTGGTGGTTTGGCGATTACAATCCGCGCGATACGGTGCAAGAGTTCGAGCGTCAGTACCGCCAGCACATTACCGACCTCTATCACATCCTAGGTGAGCCGCTTCCGCCGCTCATGGGGGAGGGGTTCACACAACATGGCGCGGACCGCTCCGAGCGCGGTGGCGCCATGCGCTCGTCCGGGGCGATATGACGGTTACGCGGCCGCGTCGTACGCCGGTCCTGGATCGTCGCCGCTTAGGCGTTTTACTTCATCCAAGCTCTCTGCCCGGGGGCGGTCTCAAAGGCACCATGGGCGCGCATGCGCGGCGTTTCGTGGACGTGCTGGCAGCCGCCGGGGCGAGTGTCTGGCAGGTCTTGCCGCTCGGCCCGCCGGGCGACGGATCGCCCTACAATAGCCGATCGGCGCATGCCGGCGATGTGACGCTTATCGATCTTGAGGATCTCGTCGAACGTGGCTGGGTCGCGCCGGCCGAGGCTAAGGCGGGCATGACGGATGCCGCGGCGCAGGCGGGGGCGCTAGAGGCCGGTTATCAGCGTTTCAGGGAGCACGCAGACCCCGCCGATCACGCCGCATTCCAGGAGTTTCGCGCGCAACACGCGGCCTGGTTGCAAGACTATTGCGCCTACGAATGCATCAAGGCCCAGTACGGCGCGGCTCCCTGGTGGCAGTGGCCTGCGGCTCTCAAGGATCGCGACCCGCAGGCATTGGCGGTCTACGCCCAACCCGCGTCTTGCGAGGCGGTGGCCTTCACGCAGTTTGTCTTTTTCCGGCAGTGGCGCGCGCTTCGGGATTATGCCGCAGCGCGCGGCCTGCGCTTTTTCGGGGACATGCCGATCTTCGTGGCCCATGACAGCGCCGATGTCTGGGCGCACCGCGATCTCTTCGTGCTGGATGCCGACGGGCGCCCGGAGATCGTGACCGGGGTGCCGCCCGATTATTTTTCGGCACAGGGCCAGCGCTGGGGGAATCCGCATTACCGGTGGGCGCGTATGGCGGCCGACGGCTTTGCCTGGTGGCGCGAACGGGTGCGTACTCAACGCGAACTCTTTGATTGGCTGCGAATAGACCATTTTCGCGGCTTTGCCGCCTCCTGGGCGATCCCGGCGTCGGCCCCGACTGCGGCAAGCGGGGAGTGGATGCCGGTGCCAGGAGACGCGCTGCTTGGCGCGCTGCAAGATGCCCTCGGAGATCTGCCCTTGGTCGCCGAGGACCTCGGTGTCATCACCGATGACGTCACCGCCTTGCGCGATCGCTACGAGCTGCCGGGTATGCGCGTCCTGCAATTTGGCTTCGACGGCAATCCGGGCAATCCGCATCTCCCGCACAATTACGTAACCAATAGCGTGGCCTACACCGGCACCCACGACAATGACACCACCGTTGGCTGGTATGGCGCGCTATCGGCATCGGAGCGCGCCATCGTGCGCGACTATCTTCCGGATGCCGAAGCGGACCCGGCGTGGTCGGCGATGCGCGCGGTCATAGCCTCGGTCGCCGCGCTCGCCGTCGTCCCTTGGCAGGACGTGCTCAGTCTCGGCAACGGCGCGCGCATGAACACCCCGGGGATGATCGTCGGCAACTGGGGATTTCGATTCCGCTGGGAGGATGTCGCAACCGCCATTCCCGCGCGTCTGGCGCGGCTTGCCTTTTTGTATGGGCGCATAGCCCAGTCCAGCCGCTAGGCGAAGTCATGACACGCGAAGGATGATGGCCTGTTTGCCATGCCCATCGAACGCCAAAGACAATACGCCTCGCCGAGCTCGACGAGATCCGCGACTTAAGGTCCCAACACTCCATGAAGCGCACCGCACGACCTGGGCCGGGAATCCATGCCACGGGTCGCGGCTTATGCAGGGCCCGACGAAAAGGGTAACCGATGGGCCTTCCACTCGGGGAAGCCGTCATGGAGGCGTCGGGCACGAAACCCATGCCGGCGAAGCTCTCGGACGGCCTCAAAGGCGAGCAGACAGTACGGTCCTCGGCAATAAGCGACGATTTCCCGGCCCTTGGGAAGGCTTGTCAGTCGGCGGGCGAGTTGTTCAAGCGGAATACTTAACGCCCCTTTCACGTGACCGGCCAGATATTCCCGTTCCGGTCGGACATCAACCACAGTCGCCTTGCCGCCTCGCAAAAGGGGCAGCAGCTCTTTATGGCTTATGGGTGCGTCGGCGTCTTCCGATGGAAAATGTTCGCGTACGATTTGCCCGATTTCGGCCATGTGTCGCTCGCCCATACTCCGGAGCGCCGCCAAAAGCACGATCACTTCATCGCCCGTAAGCCGGTAATAAACCTGAACGCCGCTCTTGCGCGAGGTGACGAATCCGCTCTCGCGAAGGGTCTGCAAATGATGGGAGGTATTGGCAATCGACAGGCCCGTGATATGGGCCAGTTCATCCACCCCGCGCTCGCCCTGGCTTAGCGCCTCGAGTAGCTCCAGGCGGCCTGCTTGGCCTAAGGCCTTGGCGACGCGCGCCAACTGCTCAAACACTAACCGTTTCGGCTCCATGGTGCCGCCCATCGCATCCCCCTTTCTCTAACCTCAAGAAATTAGGCGAATAGTATAGCAAGAACGCCAGGCCTACGCCTAAAGGCGACGATCGGGCACACGAACGCAACACGGGCCAGGACGCTTTGTTGCAAGAAGGATGTGGGTGTGCGGGCTTGTCCGGAATGACGCAATAAAAATAACCGCCGGTCGGCCGTGGGCGCCTGCAGACACAGAAAACGCGTGGCCGCTTCTTGCACAATCGACCGGAATACGCACAGCCTATTCGCAAGACGCCCTGCGTCCCCAAGCCGGATTTTATGAGCTGCGCTACGGCGCAAGCCTCTGCCATAAAATGTAGGTTGCGATGATCACTAAAAATAGACCAAGCCCCTTTCGGATCGTCTCGACCGAAAGACGGCTATGGAGGGCCGAGCCGGCGAACGTACCGGCCACGGCTGTGGCGGCAAAGACGCCCATTATCGGGTAGCTGACCGCCACGGTGCCCGCATAGCCCGCAAATCCCGCGTAGGAGTTGACCGCCACCGCCACCAAAGATGTCCCGACGGCTCGCTGAATCGGCAGTCCCCAAAGAATAATCAGCGCGGGCACGATAAGAAATCCGCCGCCCACTCCGACAAGTCCGGCGAATGTGCCGATGCCAATACTGTAGGCCCCAATATATAACCAATGTTGGGCGTGCGGATGCGCGGTCACGACCGTGTCTTTGCGTATAAGGATGCGGGACGCCGCGTAGTACATGACCACCGCAAAAAGCAGTAAATGCGCGCTCGCCGGTAGGATCGCCCCCATGCGCGCCCCTATATAGGTGCCCATGACCCCAAACGCGCCAAAGAGCGCAGCGACCCGTAAATCAATGACGCCCCGCCGCCAATAGTCGAATGCTGCGACCGAGGCGGATATGGCGATGATGCCAAGCCCCATGGCAACAGCGCTTTTCGAAGGCACATGAAGAATGAAGTGCAAAATGGGCATGGCTATGAGTGTCCCGCCGCTCCCAAATAGCCCCAGTAGGAGTCCCGTAGCGGTACCCACAAAACCCGTAATGACTTGCATTTGCCATACTCATTGTGTAGTGTTCGCATATTATATTACCTATTTGATTTATGCAACGTAAGGAAAAGGGTGTTTCGGTCCGGATGCCGCTGCGATACGCACAGGCCACTTTAAGGGCGCGGCCTATGGTCTTTCCGGTCGGCACGAAGATCGCAAAAAGGCGGCCGTGGTTTAGTAAGCCGTCAGGGACGCAAACTTAAGGTCGGACGTCTTTAAGGCACGGTTCGTCCAGGGTACCCGCTCTCAATAGCCTCATGCAGGCGGGCTCATGCCATGGGAAAGGCGGCTCCGGCGCGATATAGGTGAGCTATACTTATAAGAGCGTAGGCGCGATATCAAAGTGCCAAGATATCGCCGTATCGGTAGGGCGCATGTTTTTGACGCGCGAGGCCACCTCGGTGTCCTCTTCGATAAAGCGGGCACGGTGCGTCGTGTCTTACCAAAGCGCACACCGCCTATGAAAGGAGTGCCGTATGAAAAAAACGATCATCGTGGCGGGCAATGGATTTGCATCCCTTTTTTTCATCATGTATTTCCTGGATAGCCCTATTTTTCCATTCCTGGCGGCCCCCTTTCGAAGGCTCTATTCCCGTTACGATATCATCCTCATCGGCAATGGGAGTTTTATTTATTTTCCAGCGATCCCGGAGTTTTTGACAAAAAAGCGAAATAAGAAGGGCATTACGGTCGACATTCGTCCGTTTTTATGGCGCAGAAACATTCGGTTCGTCGAAGGCCAGGTCGTAGACCTGCAAGACGGTGGCCGCACCGTGGTGACGGATCACGGCACTTACCGCAACGACGCCCTTTTTCTCGGAATTGGGCCGGCTTTTCGGAAGGCGGATATCCCTGGCACGGCACAGTACACCTACTCGCCCTGCTATGGACCAGACGATATGGATCGGTTTATAGAGAAACTCGATGCCTTGGATAGCGGCGTCATTTATGTGGGTTTTACGATCAACAAGAAGGACGGCTTCGTCGCGGGCCGCACGGGACCCATGTATGAATGCGCATGTCTTTTGGATTCCGCGTTAAGAACAAGGGGCGTCCGCGATCGTTTCGAGATCCATTTCTTCTCCCCTAACCGCAGTCCGGGAGACAAGGGCCCGCTTACCGACCGGCTCGTGGAGCGGGGCATCATCTGTGACGATGGCTATTCGCCGGCACAATTTGTGGAAGGTGGCATGATCGATCCCGATGGGACGTTTCGCAAAGCGGATCTTGTCCTTTACTCAGCGGCGATGACAGGTCCGCCGCTTATCGCGCAGTCGCGCTGCCTGCCTGCTTCAGTCGGCGGCCATATCGATGTGGATCGATACGGCCAGGTCAAGGGTCTGCGCGATGTGTATGCCGCCGGGGATTGCGCCGCCCATGAGGCGCCGCCTCCCTGGGTGCCTCATCAGGCGCATATGGCGCAGCTGCGGGCGCAGGCCGCCGCGCAAAATATGAAAGCAGTGTTAGCCAAGAAGAGCGCAAGCCACACGTATCGACATGAACTGTCGTGCATTTTGGATATGGAAAACGACGGCCTGTGGATGCATATTTCGGAGGATGGCAGGCCGCCATTCAAGGGTATTTTCCCCAAGCGATCACGGCAGCTTATCCGGGTCAAAATGCTGCTCGAACAGATATGGCTTTTTTATCTCCGACACCTGTAAAACGGCGTCTTTTGGGGACCGCGCCGCCGATGAACCACGGCTATTGTGCAACCATGCGCGGCCTGGAAAGGCGAGATAAAGAAAGCGCACCCTTGCGATGCGCCTTGCCGCGGCGGCGATTGTCTCGTTTGATGGGCGTAAAGCCGCGCGCGGGGTCATCACCTAGGCGCGTCGTGCGCGACCTTGGGAGGCCGCATGCGCCTTGGGGGCCTTCGTTGGGTCCAGCGCCAAGAGTGGAGGGTGCATTAAGGGGCGTTTCGCTTCCCATTGTGAGGTCGGACGAGATGAGGTCATCTGCGGGCCGTAAGCGTCGCGACACGGGGCGCGCAGCGGTTGCGACTCGGGATGGATTCTATAAGTAGGCGAGAGGGCGCCCATGAGGGGCGCATCTTAAGGGGGCAGGAATGGAAGAGGAACGGGGATTATCCACGCTCTGCGTGCATGGCGGAGAGCTTAAGGATGCCCATGGGGCACCGCATACGCCGCTTTATGATACAACGACGTTCGCGTTCGATTCGACCGCGGACCTCCTGGATGTCGTCGAGGGTCGTAAATCGGGCGCGCTTTACACCCGTTACGGGCTGAATCCGACCATTCAGAGTCTCGAAGCCAAACTTGCGTTGCTTGAAGGTGCGCCGTCGGCACTGGCGTTCGGGTCTGGTATGGCGGCAACGGCCGCGCTTTTTCTGGCCCACGGGCGCGAAGGTATCGTGTGTATAGGAGACGCCTACGGCGGCACGCTCGATCTCCTTCAAAACCAACTGCCGCTTCTTGGTATTCCCACACAACTTCTGCTCACCCGGGAAGCGGAGCGTTTGGGTGTCCTCCTCGGCGGATCAAAAAAGCTTGTGTTTTTTGAGACACCCACAAATCCCGCGCTGGAAATCATCGATATCCGCCGCATGGCAACTCTCGCGCATGAGTTCGGCGCTTTAGTGGCCGTGGATAGTACATTCGCCTCGCCCGTCAATCAGCGCCCCTTGGCATGGGGAGCGGACATCGTCGTGCATAGCGCCACCAAGTATCTCGGCGGTCACAGCGATCTCACGGCGGGCGCCTTGATGGGGTCGGAGGCGTTGCTTGCGCCCATTCGGGCTTGGCGCAGCAATCTCGGACAGACCATCGCGGCCGAAACCGCGCAGCTTTTGGCGCGCAGCTTGCGCACGCTCGTGGTGCGGGTGGAGCGCCACAATGAAAACGCGCAAGCGGTGGCGCGCGCCTTGCGTGGCCATGAACGCGTGAAGACGGTCTTTTATCCAGGCCTCGAAGACCATCCGGGCCACGAGATCGCCTGTCGTCAGATGCAGGGGTTCGGCGGCATGGTAACCATCGATGTGCAGGGCGACGCGGCCGAGGCGACGCGCATTGTCGATCGCTTGCAATGGATCAAGATCGCGCCTAGCTTGGGCGGCGTAGAGAGCCTCGTCACGCAGCCTATGACCACGACCCATCACGGTCTGTCGGTCGCGGAGCGGGCCCGCCGCGGCATTACCGATACGATGATCCGGCTGTCGATCGGACTCGAAGATCCGGATGACCTTGTATCCGATCTGAGGCAGGCCTTGCGATGACCGTCCCGGTCTATCTCGATTACAACGCGACCACGCCGATTGCCCCCGAAGTGGTGGCGGCGATGCGGCCCTTCTTTGAGGAACATTTCGGCAACCCGTCCTCGTCGCATAGTTATGGCCGGCGGGCGCGTGAAGCCGTGGCGGCGGCTCGCGGGCAGGTGGCCGGGCTTGTAGGCGCGGAACCCGAAGAGATATGTTTTACGGGCGGGGCGACCGAGGCCAATAATCTCGCGATACAAGGGGCGGCGCGCGCCCGACCGGACCGACGCCATCTTGTCACATCGGCGATCGAGCACCCCTCGGTTCTGGCCCCGATCAGGGCCTTGGAGGCCCAAGGCTGGGAGGTGACGATTGTGCCGGTCGACCCTTATGGCCAGGTTTCGGTTGCGGCGGTGGCGCGCGCGGTCCGTAAAGATACGGTCTTAGTCTCGATCATGCATGCCAACAATGAGACAGGCACGTTGCAGCCGGTTCGCGACATCGCCGCCGTGGCTCACGCCTGTGGCGCGCTTATGCATACGGATGCGGCCCAATCGGCGGGTAAGGTGCCGTTGGATGTTCGGGCGCTTAGCGTCGATTTCCTGACGTTGGCGGGACACAAGTTTTACGCGCCGAAGGGCGTAGGGGCCCTGTATCGGGCGGCGGCCGCACCCCCGCTCGTTCCGATACTGTTTGGGGGCGGGCAGGAGGCGGGGATGCGGCCAGGCACGGAAAATGTGCCGGCTATCGTGGCGCTGGGCCAAGCCGCACAACTGGCCGCGCGCGGATTGGGGACGTTTCCGGCCCGTTGGGTGTTCCTACGGGACCATCTTCATCGCCTTTTAGACGACCAGATTCCTGGGCTTTGCCTGAATGGTCACCCGACCGAGCGGTTGCCGAATACCCTGAACCTCTCGTTTCCGAACGTCGACGCCGCGGCCTTGCTGGCGGCCGTGGCCTCGGATGTCGCGGCGTCTGTCGGTTCCGCCTGTCATGAGGGTGCCTCGGGGGGAAGCGCTACGCTCAACGCCATGGGTCTTGCCCCCAAGCGAATAGCGGGCGCCATACGTTTTTCCGTAGGCCTTCGCTTGGATAAGTCGCAGATCGATGATGCGGCCCGCGCCCTCATCTTGGCGTGGCCTCGCCTGGCGAGGTCTTGAAGCCCGCGCGAAGGAGCCCGTCTCGCGCATAAAAGCCCACAAACGCGCATGACCCTTAACGCCACGCTTTAAGCCCGGCCGCAAGGACGCGAAGATCTTACGGGGCGCGGGGTGCTTCTTTAAGGAGGGCCGCTACCTCCGGTGCCGGCCGCGGTTTGCTGAAATAATACCCCTGATAGTGATCGCAGCCCCGCTCGCGCAAGAAAGACCGTTGCGCCTCGGTTTCAACGCCTTCGGCGATGACCGTCAGATGGAGGCTATGGGCCAAGTTAATGATCGCGGTCACGACCGCGGCATCGCTTGCATCGGTCATGATGTCGCGCACAAACGATTGATCGATTTTGAGGATGCTGACCGGCAGGCGCTTTAAATAACTCAAGCTCGAGTAGCCCGTCCCGAAGTCGTCGATGGCGATCTTAAGGCCGGTGGCGCGCATGGCCCGTAGGGTCTCGATGACCATGTCCACGTTGCCCATGACCATGCTCTCGGTGATTTCGAGTACCAGTCGGTCGGGTGGCATATCCGATTCTTTTAAGAGACGCGTAAGGGTGGCGACGAGCCGACTGTCGCGGAACTGGCGGGCCGAGAGATTGACCGCAATGGGTGGTGCGTCTATCCCGGCTTTCGCCCACGCCTGCCACTGTGCACACGCCGAGGTGAGCACCCACTCCCCGATCGGCACGATCAACCCCGTTTCTTCGGCCAAAGTGATAAAGCGGGAGGGGGAAAGCAGGCCCTGCATCGGATGTTGCCAGCGTATGAGGGCCTCGAGACCCACCACCGCCCCCGAGACGAGATCGACCACCGGCTGGTAATAAAGCCGAAACTCATCGCGCGCCAAGGCTTGGTGCAAATCCGTACTGAGAGATTGCTTGGCCACCACCTCCTGGTTCATGGATGGGGCGAAAAAGAGACGGGTGTTGCCCCCGGCTTCCTTGGCCCGATACATGGCGATATCGCAATTTTTCAACAAAGTGTCACGGTCCGTGCTGTCGTCTGGAAAGACCGTAATACCCATGCTCGCGCCGACGTAGAGAATGCGGTCCTGGACGGAGTAGGGCGCAATAAGATTCGTGAGCAATTTTTGCGTGACCTGGTCGACGGCCTCGAGGGTTGCAAGGCCGGTAAGGACCACCACGAATTCGTCGCCCCCCTGGCGCGCCACGGTGTCTGTGGCGCGCAGGCTTGTGGTCAGCCGTTGCGCGACGGCCTTTAACACCAGGTCCCCGGTGGCATGTCCCAGGGAATCGTTGATGGTCTTAAACCCGTCCAGATCCAAAAAGAGCAGCGCCACACGGTCTCCGGCGCGGCGCGCCTGGACCAGGGCCTGGTCGAGCCGATCCGAAAGCAACAGACGGTTCGGTAGACCCGTCAGGGCATCGTGTGTCGCGAGCTCCAAGGTGTGCTGGGCGGCCTCCTTCTCACGCGTGATATCCCGAAGGGCGGCGATAAAGACGTGCATGGCCCCGGTATCGACCTCGCGGATCTTGATCTCCAAGGGGAAGATCTCGCCGTTATGGCGCATACCTTCGAGCTCCCGGGTCGCCCCGATGACCGTGGACCTCCCGGTCTCGTGATAACGTTTTAAATACTGATCGTGCTGACTGCGGTGCGGCTCGGGCATGAGCAGGCTCACATTTTTGCCGATGACGTCGTGTGCCTCATACCCGAAGATCTGTTCGGCTGCGGCGTTAAAGGTCTCGATCACGCCTTGTGTATCGATGACGATCACGCCGTCTGCTATATGTGCCAAGAGGGCTTGGGTGCGGGCTTCGCTTGTGCGAAGTGCGGTGTTGGCGGCGCGCGTCGCCTCTTGGGCCTCGGTGCGCTTACGCAGAAGCGGTACCACCAACCAACGCATCAGCAGCATGGCTGTGAGAAGCAAGGCCAGCAGTAACCCGGCGACTTGTCGGAGCCGCGCGTTGGCGGCATGAAAGAGGTCCGATTGGCGCATCTTCAAGACCATCCCCAACCCGGTATTGCCGATAGGGACAAAAGCGGCCACGACCGCATGATCGAGATAATCTTGCGCATAGATGACGCCCGATCGTCCCTCCAACGCAAAGTGCATGGGTACGGGCTGGCCTTTGAGAAATTGCGAGATCGGCCGATTGGCATAGTGGACGTGAAGCGTACTGGGAAGGCAGCGCATGGCAGTCGCGCCCAAGGGGGCGCAGACCGCAAGATCGGCCGTATGCCCCAGCGCCCTGACCATCGGGCGTATGTGGGCCATAAATAAGAGCGGGGCCTGGGTGATCACAAAACCCAGATAGCGCTTGTCCTCTTTCACCGGCATCAAGGTTTGCACGAGCGGGCGCCGTTTCCATTGCAAGAAGGTCTCCTGCGAGGCCTTAATATGAACGGTAAACGGAGGAACCTGAAAAGACCCGGCATGTGCCACGATCTCGCCCTTTCGGTTCACAAACTCCACCGCCGAAAAGCCCATGGGCAAAAACGAGCGCGCGATTTCTTGCAAGTCGTGCCGCGCCCGGATATTGCCTGGCCGCGTATCGACGCCCTTTAGGCTATGAATGACGAAAGGCCGAGTGGCTACCGTGACGCTCTGACGGATCGTGTAATGAATTTCATTCCGAAAGCCGCGCACATCATACTGCAGAAAGGCGCTTAAGTGTTTTTTCAGGATGGATTCGGCCTCGTGTTGCATCACAAGATAGGTCGAGGCCCCGGCTGCCAAGGTAAGCAATACGAGAATGATCCCGCTAATAAAACTGATCCGCAGATCTTCTTTTTTTGGCGTGTAAGTGAAATTTGTGGGTGTCATTTAGCGATAGGCACGAATCAAAAACCCATGGAACCGTCGGCGCACGGCATCGTAGACGGCACGCGGTCTTTCACCACAGCGTGGCGCCGCAAAGCCCCATATGCCTTATCGACAAGTTTCAAGATGGGCGCATGGGCCTCTTTGTCGGTATTGACGTGGCGAATCATGTTGCCGCGCAAGACTCCGAGATAGCCGGGATAGCCGGCGTATTTCCTCACCATGGTCGTTGCCCGCCGTTTACTCATGAAGAGGATACGAAAAAGTGAACTCAGCCCAGGTCCGCTCATCCGCCGGTCCACCAAAATCCGCGTAACCCGCCTTAAGCTTTCCGACCAGCGGTCAACATTGCCGGCCGCACATTGTAGGCCGAATGGCCTATGGCCGGTATCTTTACGATGGGCTTTGGATGTCGCCAGGGTGTCCGCGGACGCCTGGGGCAAACCCGGTTTCGACAATGTCGCGCGCTTGGTCATGGTGTTCTACGTTATTGAATTGTCGTTACCATTGCAAGGGGACTAAGCACAAAGAAACGCGATTATTAAAGAAGCCAGACGTTATGAAAGCCGGTAGAAAATTTTGTGTGAGTTTGGAAGGGTATAACGTTCACTAGAATCAAGGTCCGGTCAGAGCTTTTCATAAGTAACGAAAATAACAGGGTATTGCTTGATACAATACACATCGTGGCGTTATCTCTTGCGTGGAAATGGCGAAGTCATTCCGGGACTGGAACTGTGATCAGTGCGTTTTCTTGTCATTCTCTGTCCGGGACTTTGTGCGCCATGGACATTTTGCCCACTGCATCCAGGACTTTGGTTTCTTTGCGATTTTGAATATTGACACCGAAGAGAAGGGCTATCGACCGTATCATCCGGTGAAAGGGGTCGCGCGACTGCCCTATGGCTACTGTCAGGGCCTTTATTCCGCCCAAGGGATCGTCCGGGCCCGTTGCAAGGGGTCGACTTTATGGCGGTCGCCGCCTTGAATCAGCCGGATTTTCGCACCGTGAGCGGCTTTCGCAAACGCCCCCGGGCGCCTTGGAGGGGCTGTTCGTGCAGGTCTGAGAAGGCCGGGCGCGCTTGGGGCTCGGGCCTGGTGTATTGAAGGGCGCCGCAGGCGCGATGACTTAGTGCAAGGTGCGATGGCGCGTGCATGGCGACTTGCTCGGTCTGACACGCGACCGCGTGACCTGAGGAGGAATGCGAACGCCTAGGCGCGCGAGGTCGCGTATTCTCGGGATCGAGCGGCGCACGCTCTATCGCGGGCTTACGCGGTCCTGACCGAAACGGGCGTGCGCTGGCCCTTACATGGTCGCGCTCGCGCCTTTAGTCTTAGCACAACTTACGTTGTGGGCCGTGGACAACCCCCTTCCTGGGGAGGCGTATCTGGTTTCCCGAACCTGGAATAGGAGACGCGTACCGGCC
>JAKARW010000017.1:26426-30948 GCA_021819125.1 Pseudomonadota bacterium
TGGCCCTTACATGGTCGCGCTCGCGCCTTTAGTCTTAGCACAACTTACGTTGTGGGCCGTGGACAACCCCCTTCCTGGGGAGGCGTATCTGGTTTCCCGAACCTGGAATAGGAGACGCGTACCGGCCGGCTCCGCCGCTATAACCACACCATGCAGCCCATCTCAAAACGGTGGGCAAGCAAGGTGTGATAGGGGTAGGCACGGATCCGCAGCGTCTGGAATCCCGGCGTCTCGGGTTTATGGTCGAGACGAAAGATCAGGCGTCCCTCGCCGTCGGTGCCGCAGGGGGCGAAAGAGGCCTTATCGCGTACCAGGGTCTCGCCTGAGTCATCCGTGGATTCAAACAGGCACTCCACGACCAGGTCCTCTTCGCGCAGGCCGTTGCCGTGTATGAGCACGGTAAGGCGCAAAGGTTCGCCGACCTTGAGGGCCTCGGGGATGTCCTGGCCTGGTTCGAGACGGACATTGGGCCAGGCGGCGGCCACCTGGCGCTTCCAGCGCGCCAGTGTGCGGCCTTGTGCGGCGTCGTCGGCCGCGAGCCCCCGCGCATGATCGGCGGCCTTGCGGTAATAATCGCGCGCGTACTCGAGCACCATGCGTTCGGAATTGAAGACGGGCATGGCGCGGCGCATCGCGGCCTTAGAGAGGGCGATCCAGGATCGCGAGTAGCCGTGCTCTACGGTATTGAAGTAGAGGGGTATGACCTGCTGTTCGAGAATATCCAGCACCTCTGCGCTCTCTTCGCGGGTGCGCTGGTCGTTGTCGATCAGGCCCTTGTGCGGACATATGCCCCAGCCGTTGTCGCTCGCATACCCTTCGCCCCACCAGCCGTCGAGCACGCTTAGGTTGGCGACCCCATTGATGGCGGCCTTTTGTCCGGATGTCCCGCTTGCCTCCAGCGGGTACTCGGGGGTGTTCAGCCAGACATCGACACCGGTGACGAGCCGGCGGGCGAGCGCAAGATCATAGCCTTCGATCAAGATGACCTTGCCCTCGAACTCCGGGCGGCGCGAGAACTCGTGGATCTGCCGGATGAGATTTTGGCCCGGATGGTCATGGGGGTGGGCCTTGCCGGCAAAGAGCAGCAGCACCGGGCGATCCGGATCGTTCAGCAGGCGCGCCAGGCGCGTCGGGTCCTCAAACAGCAAGCCCGCGCGTTTGTAGGTCGCAAAGCGCCGCGCAAAGCCTATGACAAGCGGCGCCTTGGCGTCGGGTTCCAGTTGTCGGGTGAGCCGCCGGATCACGCCCTCGCCTACCCCGTTGCGCCGGTATTGGCGGGTGACGCGCTTGTTCACGGCCTCCAGCATCGCGCCCTTCAAGGATTGATGGACGCTCCAGTAGCTGTGGTCTGGGATGGCGTCGATGCGCGTCCAGTAGGCGGCTTCGGTGAGCTTATTGCGCCACTCGCTGCCAAATCGCACGTCGAACAGGCTGCTCCACTCGTGGGCCAGGAATGTCGCGACATGCACCCCGTTGGTCACATGCCCGACCGGGTTCTCGGCCCACGGAATCTGCGGCCAGATGTAGGCCTCCATGCGCGAGGCGACACCGCCGTGGATGCGGCTTACCCCATTATGAAAGCGCGAGGCCCGCAGGGCGAACGCGGTCATGTTGAAGCCGCCCTGGCTTATGGGGCTCGATCCCAGGGACTTCAGTTCGTCTAGGCCGATGCCAAGTTCGGTGACATAGGGCTCGAGGTAGCGCCCGAACAGTTCCTGGTCAAAAATGTCGTGGCCGGCCGGTACGGGGGTGTGGGTCGTAAACACGGTACCGGCGGCCACCACCTCCAGCGCCGTGTCAAAATCCCAACCTTGTGTGATGAGTTCGCGCGCGCGCTCCACGATCTGCAAGGCGGGGTGGCCTTCGTTGATGTGCCAGATGGTGGGCTTAAGGCCGAGCGCGCGCAGTGCGCGCACCCCACCTATGCCAAGGATGATCTCCTGGCGCAACCTGGTATCGCGGTCGCCGCCGTAGAGCTGGCAGGTGATACCGCGGTCGGCCTCGGAGTTTTCGGGGATGTCGCTGTCGAGCAGATAAAGACTGATGCGTCCGGCCGCTACCCGCCACACCTTAAGCTCCACCGTGCGCTCCAAAAGCGTGACCGATACTCGCAGTTCGCGCCCCTTGTCATCGTACACCGGGCACACCGGGAGATCGGCGAGCACGGCGGGCGCCGTGCCGACGATCTGGTTGCCATGGGCATCTATGGTCTGCGTGAAGTACCCCTGCCGGTAGAGGAGGCCCACGGCCACGAACGGAAGACCTAAGTCGCTTGCCGCCTTGCAGTGGTCACCGGCCAGTATGCCAAGGCCTCCGGAGTAGATCTGCAGGCTTTCATGGAGTCCGAATTCGGCGCAAAAGTAGGCGACAAGATCGGTTTGGGGATCGATGTCCGTGAGCCTCGAAGACAGGCGCACGGCGTGGTAGGTGTCGTACATGGACAGCGCGCGCTGATACTCCTCGAGAAACAACGGGTCCCCCGCGGCCTCGTCGAGCCGCGCCTGGGCCACGCGTCGCAGCATGAGTTTGGGGTTGCGCCCGCACTGCTCCCAGAGCCGTGGATCGAGGCGCACGAACAGTGCGCGGATGGATCGATTCCAGCTATAAAGGAGATCGCCCGCAAGTTCTGTGAGGCGCGTGAGTTTTTGCGGAATGAGTGGCTGGACTTCAAGGGGATAATGGGTGCCGGGCACGTGCTGACCTTTTGTGTGATCGTTGGGGGTACAGGGCTTTTCAGAGGTTCATGGCCTGCAGGTATTATGCCACAGGCGGCCTGTTGGTCTAAATTCCTATCATACGGCATAAGACAAGAAGTCCTTATAGCGGGCGCCACCGGCCACAAGACGCGCCGATGGCCCCACCAAGTCCTTGGCCCCAAGTCCTAAACGGCATCCGGCCGTGCGGCGCGCGAACCATGGCGGTCCGTTTTGGTGCTTGTGCACAATATCAGGGCCATCGAAAGGTAGCATCCATCGCGCGCTTTTTGGTCAGGCGGCGGATGTTCCGCTACTTGTCATGAACGGGCATGGTCCGTAACATGAGTCAAGAAGTTGGCTTGGGGCCACGTGTTTTGGGCACGCGATGCTCGGCAAGGGAGAATAGTGCATGCCAAGCGGCAGGGGCGCGAGGCGCGAGGCGCCGATCGGCAGTGTGGATGCCTGGTTCAGTCCGGAGGATATTTACCTCTTCCGCGAAGGGCGGCATGCGCGGCTCTACGAGAAGCTCGGCGCGCATCCGCTGCGCGTGGCGGCGGATACAGGCGTGCATTTCGCCGTGTGGGCACCCAATGCCCGGTCGGTGTCGGTGATCGGCGATTTTAACGGTTGGCGCAAGGAGGCCCATCCGCTCAAGGTCCGCGACGACGGGTCGGGTCTGTGGGCGGGCTTTATCGCCGGGATCGGCCCCGGTGCCCTCTATAAATACCACATCGTCGCGCGCGATTCCGGCTATGAAGTGGAGAAGGCCGATCCGTTCGCGTTTCGGTGCGAACTGCCGCCGCGCACGGCCTCGGTGGTGTGCGACGGTTCTTATGCGTGGCAGGATGCGGCGTGGATGGCGCAGCGCGGTGAGCGGATTGCGCTGACCGCGCCGGTGAGCATCTACGAGGTGCATGCCGGTTCCTGGCGGCGGGTGCCGGAGCAGGGCGGGCGTTGGCTCAGTTACCGCGAGTTGGCCTTGGCGCTGCCGCCCTATGTCGCCGACATGGGGTTTACGCATGTCGAATTCATGCCGCTTACCGAACACCCCTTCTATGGTTCGTGGGGCTATCAGACCACGGGATATTTCGCGCCCACCGCGCGTTTCGGTGCGCCCGAGGATCTCATGCATCTCATCGACGCCCTGCATCGCCAGGGTATTGGAGTGATCCTCGATTGGGTGCCGTCGCATTTTCCAACGGATCGTCACGGGCTTGGGTTTTTCGACGGGACGCATCTTTTCGAGCATGCCGACCCACGCCGCGGCTACCATCCGGAATGGCGCTCGAGCGTGTTCAACTATGGCCGTCACGAGGTGCGTTCGATCCTCATCTCGAGCGCGCTTTACTGGCTCGACAGGTTTCACATGGACGGTCTGCGGGTCGATGGCGTGGCATCCATGCTCTATCGCGATTATGCGCGCGCCCCGGGGGAGTGGATGCCCAATACCGAGGGGGGCCGCGAGGATGAGGAGGCGATCCAGTTCGTGCGGGAGCTCAATAAGTCCATATACCGGCATTATCCCGACGTACAGACCATAGCCGAGGAGTCCACGGCCTGGCCCCAGGTGTCGCGGCCGGTCTATGCCGGGGGCCTTGGGTTTGGCTATAAGTGGAATATGGGCTGGATGCACGACACGCTCGATTACATGGAAAAGGACCCCGTCTACCGTAAGCACCACCAAGGGCAGCTGACCTTCAGTCTGTGGTATGCCTTTTCGGAAAACTTCGTGCTGCCGCTTTCGCATGACGAGGTGGTGTATGGCAAGCGTTCGCTGATCGCCAAGATGCCGGGCGACGATTGGCAGCGATTTGCGAATCTGCGCG
>JAKARW010000017.1:31048-32827 GCA_021819125.1 Pseudomonadota bacterium
CGGGTCTTGGAGCTTGGCGTCTACCACTATACGGTGCGCGCCCATATCGACCCATTCGGCTCGCTCGTCCAGGAGCTGACGCGTAGGCCCGCAGACGACCCGGATCTGGCCCTGGTCTTTCGGCAGGCGGCGCTTTTCATCATGGCGGCCGCCGAGCGCGCCCCGGCACGCGAGGGGCGTGCGTTACGGGCCGTCCAGTCGCTTCTCGAGGGCGAGGCGCCGGTGGCGGACAAGCGCGCGGTGCTCCAAGACGAGGCGCTGGCCGAACGCGTCTATCGGTTTTCGCAACCCACCCGCGAGGCCGTGTGGGGGCCGGAGCTTGCCGTGCGCGTGGACCCGGCGCACGCCCGCGCGGCCGCCTGGTACGAATTCTTTCCGCGCTCGCGCTTTGGGTCGGCGGGCGGGCGACTGCGCGAAGCCGGTCCGATGCTCGCCTATGTGGCGGCCATGGGTTTCGATGTCGTGTATCTACCCCCGATATCGCCGATCGGGACCGCGCGCCGCAAGGGGCGTAATAACACCGTAAGCCGCGACTTGGTCGACGTCGGCAGTCCCTGGGCGATCGGCAGCGCCGAGGGTGGCCACAAGACGGTGGCTGCGGCGCTCGGCACGCTGGCCGATTTTCGGGCATTCTGCGCCGAGGCCCAACGCCTGGGGCTTGCCGTCGCGCTCGACATCGCCTTTCAGTGCGCCCCCGACCATCCGTATGTGACCGAGCATCCGCAATGGTTCCGCCACCGTCCGGACGGCAGCATCCAGTATGCCGAGAACCCCCCGAAGAAATATCAGGACATCTACCCGTTGGACTTCGAGACCGAGGACTGGCAGGCCCTTTGGCGGGAATTAAAGAGTGTCGTCTTGTTCTGGATCGACGCCGGGGTGCGCATCTTCCGGGTCGACAACCCCCACACCAAGACCTTCGCCTTCTGGGAGTGGCTCATAGGCGCAATCCGCAGCGAGTACCCCGATGTCTTGTTCCTGGCCGAGGCCTTCACGCGGCCCAAGGTGATGCACAGGCTTTCAAAGCTCGGCTTTACGCACTCGTATACCTATTTCACATGGCGCAACACAAAGCGCGAATTGATCGCGTATTTCACGGAGCTCACGCGCGGCCCGGGCCGCGAGTATTTCCGGCCGCACGTCTGGCCGAATACCCCCGACATTCTCCCCGCCTACCTGCAGAATGCCCCGCGCGCGGCGTTCATCGCGCGCCTGGTGCTGGCGGCGACCTTGAGCGCCAACTATGGGATCTACGGACCGGCCTTCGAACTCATGGAGTCCATGCCGCGCGAGCCGGGCGAAGAGGAGTACCGGGATTCCGAGAAATACGAGTCTCGCACCTGGGATATCGCCCGGCCCGATAGTCTGCAGACGATCATCGCGCGCATCAATGCCATACGCCGCGCGCACCCGGCGCTTAAGACCGATCGCAACCTCATATTCCATGCCATCGATAACGACTATCTCATCGCCTACAGCAAGACCTCGGACGATGGCGCATCCGTCATCCTCGTGGTGGTCAATCTCGATCCCTACCACTGCCAATCCGGATGGATCGAGTGGCCGGCGCAGGTCGCAGGCGGGCTTGCCGATCGGGCGGTGCAGATGCACGATCTTTTGTCGGATGCGCGCTATCTCTGGAGCGGCGGTCGCCACTATGTGGAGCTTATGCCAGAGCAGATGCCGGCGCATGTATTTTGCCCGCGCGCGTATGTCAGCACCGAGCATGATTTCGATTACTACACCTAAGGGAGTCCATGCAGAGGAAAGCAAGAGGCG
>JAKARW010000077.1 GCA_021819125.1 Pseudomonadota bacterium
AAGGCCATCGGCGATTTCATAAGCCGCGGCACGGTGGTGGCGACCGTCGAGACCGACAAGGCCATCATGGATGTCGAGGTATTTCGCGAGGGCTATCTCTCCGGGCCGCGGGCGGATGCCGGGCAGGTCGTTACGGTGGGGTTGCCGATCGCCTTTCTGGTGGCCGATGCCGGCGCCGTGCGCCACGGCGTGCTGGCGGCGGCGCCCCCCGCCACCCCTGCGCCCCCCGCCGTACCAAAGCCTGTGCCGGCGGGCAGTGCCCAGCCGAAGACCAGGGCCCCGGCCATGCCCCAGGGCGCGACCCCCGCGCCGCGCCCGCACAAGGGTACGGCAACCCCCTACGCACGGCAGCTCGCGGGCGCCCACGGCATCGATATCAATAGCCTCTCCGGGACCGGCCCCGGGGGGTGCATCACCGGGACCGATGTGATCGGCGCCGGTGGCGGCCCGCGCGTGCAGGCCAAACGCGTTTTTCAGGTGCCGGGCGCCGGGCGTCCCATGGACAGCATGGAAAAGGCGGTCAGCCAGAACATGGAATACTCGCTGTCCATGCCCTTGTTCCGCGTGACCGTGTACATCGATCCATCGCGCTTGAGCCGTGCCGCGAAGGATCTCAAGGCCTCGCTTACGGTGTTGTTGGCGGTGACCGCGGCGCGCGCGATCGAGCGTCACCCGCGCATCAATTCGGTCTATCAGCATGAGGACCGCATCGTCGAGCGCCGCCAGATCGATATCGGCCTGGCCGTCGAGACCGAGGGCATGGGGCTTGTGGTGCCGGTCTTACGTAACGTCTTGAACCGCGCGATCGGCGATCTGAACGCGCAATGGAAGGATCTCGTGGCGCGCGCCCGCATGAAGCGCCTAAAGCCCGAGGAGTATTCGAATCCCACGTTCACCATCTCGAACATGGGTATGCTCGGTGTGGCGCAGTTCGACGCCATTCCGGTACCAGGCACCTCGGCGATCTTCGCGATTGCGAGCACCCAGCCGCAGGGTATGCCGGTCACGATCACCGCCGACCACAGGATCGTCAATGGGGCCGAGGCGGCCAAATTCCTTAACACGTTCAAGGCGCTGGTTGAAGACCCGCAGTGGCTTGCGGCGACCGCGGCCGGGGCTGCGCGCAGCCCCTCAAGCGCCCAGACGACGCGTCTTGCAGACCCGGCGGGCGCCGGCGTCCTGCCGGTTGACACGAGCGGCTATGATTGCGATGTGCTGGTCATAGGGGGCGGGCCGGGCGGTGAGGATTGCGCGCGGGAACTGGCCGATCATGGCCGGCGCGTGATCATGGTCAACGATGCGCCCTTGCCGGGGGGTGAGTGCCTGTGGCGCGGCTGTATTCCCTCGAAGTCATGGCGCGCGGCCGCCGACCGGATCCGCGACCGTCGTCATGACGCGGACCTCGGAGTGCTCAATACCGCCGAGCCCGCCCTCGACTGGGGACGTCT
Source organism: Pseudomonadota bacterium (assembly GCA_021819125.1). Taxonomy (GTDB): domain Bacteria; phylum Pseudomonadota; class Gammaproteobacteria; order Acidiferrobacterales; family Acidiferrobacteraceae; genus Acidiferrobacter. Next base: position 1,449 of record JAKARW010000077.1, read on the forward strand.
CGACGCCATGCGCCGGCGAGTCCTTACCACCCGCGGCGAGATGGCCCTGAAGACCGACAAGGGGGTGCGTATCGATGTCCGCGAGGGCTACGCCTATTTCGATTCCGACCATAGCGCGGTGATCGCGCCGGCCGATGCCGGTAGCCCCTATGAGCGGCGTGCGCCGAAACCCGGCGCCGCAGGTACGCGCGTCACTTTCGCAAGCGCCGTGATCGCCACTGGCGCCCCGCCATTCGTCCCGCCGATCCCGGGGGCCGATGGCAAGGCGGTGCTGACGTCCGATACGGTATGGAACCTCGACGCGCCGCCCAAGCGGCTCGTGATCGTGGGGGCCGGGGCGATCGGATTGGAGATGGCGCAGATATTCGCCGATTTCGGGAGTGCCGTGACGGTATTGGAGGCGCGCGACCGGGTGTTGCCCGAGGTTGAAGACGAGGTCGCGACCCAGCTTGCGGCGCTGCTCGCCCGTGAGGAGCGGCTTATGGTCATCACGTCGGCGGCGGTGCGCGGAATCGATGGATCCCCGGGGGCGGTCACGGTGCGTTACGAGGCCGGCGGCACCGCGCATACCGTGGACGCCGATTACGTCTTGTTGGCGACCGGCAAGCGTCCGGTCACCGCGCCTTTGGCCCTCGAGCGGGCCGGGGTCGCGACGGATCGCGGGGCGATTGCAGTCAACGCGCGCGCGCAGACGAATGTTCCGCACATCTATGCGGTGGGCGATGTCGTCGGCGGCTATATGCTCGCGCACACCGCGGGCCATCAGGGGCGGGTTGCGGCCCAGACTTTACTGGGCCATGAGGCCGCCTATGACGAGCGCAAGGACTGCGGCGTGATCTTTACGCGCCCTCAGGCGGCGTTTGTGGGCCTGTCGGCCGCACAGGCCCGCGCCCAGGGACACGATCCGGCGGAGATCAAAGTCCCGTTTTCGGTAGACGCCAAAGCCATGATCACGGGCGAGACCGCGGGCTTTATCAAGTTGGTGGCCGACAAGGCGACCCGGCGTATCCTCGGCGTGCATTTCCTGGCCGACCATGCCGACACCTTGATCGGGGCCGCGGTGCTCATGGTCAGCGCCGAATTGACGCTAGACCAGGTGGGCTCGGCGATTCATCCGCATCCCACGCAGACCGAGCTGTTTGGAGATCTGGCTCGGCGCCTGCTCGCGCGGCTCCGAAGGACCGCGCGCGTTTCAGGCTGAGAGGACGTACGTATGAGCAATGTGAAGAAGGTGGTGCTGGCCTATTCCGGTGGGCTCGATACTTCGGTCATCCTGAAGTGGCTGACCGAGCGCTACGCCTGCGAGGTCGTGACCTTTACCGCCGACATCGGCCAAGGCGAGGAACTCGAACCCGCGCGCGACAAGGCGCGCAAGGCCGGTGTGCGCGAGATCTATATCGACGACCTGAAGGAAGAGTTCGCGCGCGACTTCGTGTTCCCGATGTTTCGCGCCAACGCCGTCTATGAGGGCGAGTATCTGCTTGGGACGTCGATCGCGCGCCCATTGATCGCCAAACGCCAGATCGAGATCGCGCGCGAGACCGGCGCCGATGCCGTCGCGCACGGCGCCACCGGCAAGGGCAACGACCAGGTGCGCTTCGAGCTCGGTTATTTCGCCCTGAACCCGGACATCCAGGTGATCGCCCCATGGCGGGAGTGGGATCTCACCTCACGCGAGCGCCTGCTTGCCTATGCCGCGAGCCATGGCATCGCAGTCGAGCACAAGCGCAAGGGCGCCTCGCCTTATTCGATGGATGCCAACCTGCTCCACATCTCTTATGAGGGGGGGCCGCTCGAAGACCCCTGGCAGGAGCCGGAGGCATCGATGTGGCGCTGGACGCGCGCCGCGGAGGACGCCCCCGACGCCCCGCAGTGGCTGGAATTGACCTATACGCGCGGGGATGTGACGGCGATCGACGGCACCCCCCTGACGCCGGCCCAGGTCCTGGCGACACTGAACGCCATCGGCGGCCGCCATGGTATCGGTCGCCTTGATCTGGTCGAGAATCGCTATGTGGGTATCAAGTCGCGCGGTTGTTACGAGACGCCGGGCGGGACCATCCTGTTGCGGGCCCACCGGGCCATGGAATCGCTCACCTTGGATCGCGAGGTCGCGCACCTGAAAGACGACCTGATGCCGCGTTACGCGGCCTTGATCTATAACGGTTACTGGTGGAGTCCGGAGCGTAAGCTTTTACAGCAACTCATTGATCAGTCACAAGAAACAGTGAACGGCCGGGTGCGCCTCAAGCTCTTCAAGGGGCAGGTCACGGTGGTCGGACGGGAGTCGGTGCGCGATTCGCTGTTTGATCCGGCGATTGCCACTTTCGAGGACGACGGCGGGCGATACAATCAGGGTGACGCCACAGGCTTCATCCGCCTGAGTGCCCTGCGGCTGCGAACCGCCGCGCGACTGGCCCAAAAGAAGCGGTAAGCTCGCCTTCTGGCATACCCCTTGCAACGTTTTTAGGAAGCGTGCGCGAAGGGGGAAGTGTGGCATTACCAGAGGCGGGCGACGCGCCGGAGGCGGCGCGCGATGCGACCGGAGAGGCCGAGCTTTTTCGCGAGCAGGTGCATCTTTTGTATGCGAGCCTGCCCCCCGGGTTGCTCGTTACGCTCATCAACGCCGCGCTGCTCGTATTTATGGAATGGCAGGCGGTGCCTGGCCTGCGGCTTGGTGTCTGGCTTCTGGCCGTGGTGGTCGTGGCGCTTGCGCGCTACCGGTTGGTTGCAGACTACCGCAGCACCCCGCAGGCGCATGACACCCGTGTCTGGGCCCGGTACTATACCCTGGCGACCCTGGCCGCAGGTTCGGTGTGGGGCGCAAGCGCGGTATGGTTGTTTCCGCGGGCGCTATTGCCCCAGGTCTTTCTGTTTTTCTTGTTGACCGCCATGACGGCCGCCGCCGTGGTGAGTTTCGCCGCGGTCTTTGCGGTGGCGCTGGCCTTCGTCATCCCGGTACTTGCCCCTCTGGCGTTGCGCCTGTCGCTGGCCGATGGCCGGTGGCATCACGCCATGGGCGTGGTCGCCGTGCTGTTTATGACGGTCATGCTGCTCACGGCCCGGCGTGTTGAACGCACCATCGCCACCACACTGCGGCTGCGTCTCGAGAATCGCACCCTGGTGGCGCGCCTCCAAGACGAAACGAGCGCGATCCATGGACTGAACGAGGAGTTGCGGCGTGAGGTCGCCGCCCGCGGCCGTGCCGCCGACGAACTGAGCGAGCGCGAGGCTTACATCCGCGCGGTCCTCGAACATGTCGAGGAGGGCATCGTCACGGTCGATCACGCGGGCTGCCTGCGCTCGCTGAATCGTGAGGCCTTGCGGATATTCGGCTATGAAGAGAGTGAACTGCTCGGGTCGCATTTTTCGCAGCTTGTGCCGCCCGCCGAACGTTCGGAATACGCGCGCTTTCTCGAAAACCGCCTGGCGCGCGGCGGCGAGCGCCTTGCCGGGCACGGACTCGAGGTCAATGGCCTGAGGCGCGATGGCACGGTGTTTCCCATGGAGCTTGGGTTGAGCGCCATGAGCGTAGGCGAGCGCCGCGGTTTTGTGGCCGTGACCCGTGACGTGACCGCCCGCCGCCGCGCCGAGCGCTTCAAAAGTGATCTGGTCGCCACCCTCGGTCATGAGATCAAGACGCCGCTCACATCGGCGCTGGGGTCGCTCGGGCTGCTGACCGAGACCGGCGCGGGGATGCTCACCGGCGATGACGCCCGGTTGTTGCGCATGGCGCGTAGTAACATGGAGCGCCTGGCGCGCACGGTCGCCGATATTCTCGATATCGACAAGCATTCCGGGGGGCCGGTGACGTGGGTACCGGCGCCGCTTGCGCTTCTTGGCCTAGTCGAAGAGGCTGTCATCGCCGAGACCGAATACGCGCGGCAGCGCGATGTGCGTCTGGCGCTCGATCCGTGCTCGAGCGCCCTGATGATTTACGGTGATCATACGTCACTCCTGCGCGCCTTGAGTTACCTTATCGCCAATGCCATCCATCTCGCGCCGGCGCACACGACCGTTGAGATTGCCGTGACATCGGAGATGGGGCTTGGTGTGGTGTCGATTCGCGATTGCGGAACGGCGTTGCCGATCGAGGCCCGTGCCCGTCTCTTCGACGCCCGGACCGAGGTCGCGCATGGCGCGGGGGTCGCGCCTTATGGCCTGGGGGCCGCGCGCGCGATCGCCGAAAGACACAAGGGGACCGTCGGTTACGAGGCGCGCGAGGCCGGCGGCTCGCTATTTTTTCTGCGTCTGCCCGCAAACATGCCTAGAGCGGGCGACAAAGCTTGATGCCGAGCTGTCCGGGACCGTAATAATGCAAAAGTACGCCGTCTTCCGTAAAGCCCAGATCGGCGTACAGGCGCCGCGCCGCCTTGTTATCGCTTTTGACCTCGGCGCGCACCATGGTCATGCCCTGTTTGCGTAACCAAGTGAAAGACGCGGCGAGCAGGCGCCGCGCCACCCCTTGGTTACGATACGCGGGATCGACCGCCAGCGAATAAAGGCGTCCCCACCGCCGTCTGCCGTTTCCCGCGAGCAGCAGACAGACGGCGCCCTCGAAGTGCCCGGCAATGAACCAAGCGCAGCGCGGGTTCGCGAGCAGGGCACGCAGCTGCCGGCGGTTGAAAAGCCCGTCGGTCTCGGAAAAGCACCGGGCCTCGAGGGCCAGCAGGTCCTCGAGGTCGGCTACCGAGGCGCGTCTCAACGCGCGTCCATCGGGACCCTCCGGTGGAGGATCACCTTTTCGCCGAACATGGCCGGACGGTAGCTCATTTTGACCCGGCGGAGGTTCTCGAAACCAAGGTCGTCTCCGACGTTGATGTAGGTGGACTGCGCAAACACCTTGGTGAACTCACGGAACAGGTATTGGGCCGCTCCCTGAATATGGAAATTGGTCTTCTCGATGAGCACGTTGGCGACATCCGGCGTCAGGCGCTCACCGAACGTGAAGCCTTCCAGGACCCCATCTATGAAAAGACAGAGCCCTTCTAGGCCCAGCTCCTCATATAAGGCGACGGTGCGGTTGATGGCCTTGCGCTCGAGCTCGAGGTTATAGAGAAAATCCTCGAGCGACCCCTCGGGGAGCGCGCGAATGCGGTTCTCGGTCCAGGTATTGACAAGCCTGCGCGCCGCCTCGTGATGCTCGGCACAAAACGGCACCAGCCTGTGATTTGGGTAGGCGCGGCGAAACTGGTTGATCTCGTTGCGCTTGGTTTTGAAGGCATTGCCGCGCAGATCGATCAGGTCGGATGTCCGATAGATGTAATCCGGGTTTGTGACCTCGACATGCCAGGGTTCGCCGTCAATCATCGGCGTGCCGTCTTCGGCATGGTCGAGAATCTGCAGGAAGTCCTTGTACACGAAGTCCAGTCGCGCCTGATAGGGCGAGGGATTGTACTGATCCATGATACGGATGCAGGTCTTCAAGGCGCGCCGCTGGCGGTGCGGCTCGCCAAGAGGCGGCAGCAGCATGGTCAGGCCGTTGCCGGATAGGCCAAAGAGGCAGAAGCAGCCCTCGATGATTTGATAGAAGCCGCTTGCCTGGTAGAGCCATATGACGTTGTTGGCGAAGCTATAGTCGGACAGGGCGACACCCAGGCGGGCGGCGGCGTCATCGAAATAGGGCTTGGCGCTCTTGTCGAACGGAAACAGGCGGTACTTTCCTGAGACAAGGTAGCGGCCTTGCGGTTCGAGGCGTCGGCGATTGTCGGAGTCGAGCGGCTGGTGGCGGGCTCCCGCCGGGGTCAGAAAATGGGCATCCATCACCGCGTTGACGGCGTTTAGCATGCTTCCTCCCAGGTCCGCAGCGGACGGGGGAGGAAGCCAGGTTCGGGGGGTTCGTTGTCGGTCTTTTCGATCTCTAGTGTCACGATATCATCCTCACGCCGGTTGTCATCGGTTGTCTTGTGTCCATAAAAAAACGGGGCCTCAAGCCCCGCCCGTCCAGGTGGTACCC
>JAKARW010000018.1 GCA_021819125.1 Pseudomonadota bacterium
TCGTGATCTCGCCTGCCCTCAAGGACAAGGCCGCGCTCAAGGCCCAATTTCCTAAAGGCTATAAGGAGATCCGCCCTTACCTTCGCATGACGCCACAGCCCGGGCCGTGACCCCGCGACCGGCTTACGGGGCCGCGGGAAACAGTCGGCGGGCCTCGCGTACCGACTTCCAAAAGGCATAGCCTGCGATCGGCACGAGGAGGATCGCAACAAGCATGAGGCCCACGCCTACGTGCGCCAGATTGTGAACACGCACGCCGGTCGTCCAAGACAGCGAGGCAAGGCCAGGATCCATGAGCCCGATGGCGCCCACGAGCATGAAGCTCGCGCCGCCGCCGCTCAGCGTACGCCCGGCCATCTTGCGCGCGACATATATCCGCGCTCGGCCATCAAGCTTGCGCCGGGCCATCCAGCCGCCGAACAAGGACCCGAGCAGTATCTGCGTCACCATGGTTCCAAGGCCGAAAAGAAGGCCCGGCAGGAATGCCAGGTAGGCGCTGTGCATGGCTGGCGCGAGGACCGTATACACAATGATCGCAAACGCCCCCGTCCCCCACCCGGCGATGAAGCCATGGACGAGCGGCATATAGCGCGGTAAGGCGGCGGGCTCGTCGTGGGTCTCGTTTTCAAGCGCGTGGCTGTGAAAGAGGTGCGGGACGCGACCCTTGCGCAATATGAAAAGCCCCGAGGCCACCATGACCGCGCCCACTATGATATAAACGGTAAAATTCCAGCGTGCCCCGGCCAGAAAATCCGCCATGGCAAAGTAGGCAAGTTCGGAGGCGATCGCGCGCTGGAGAGTGAAGGCAAGCGAAAACAGCAGACCGGCCCTGAAGCCTCCGCGGACCGAGTAGGACCCGATGGCGTAGTTGAACGTGATGGGCCAGGTATGCTCATCGGGCGTTATCCCATGGACCATGCCAAGAAAAAACGCGGTGACGAGCGCAACGCCCACACCTAGACCGGCAAGCCCAGGGTTCCAAAGGTTCAAGTCCGCGATCGCCACCCTATTTGCCCCACCTACACTTGATCGCGCACTTTACCAACAACCCGGGTCGGCGCCAACCGCGACCACAGGGACCTTCGCCGCGGCGCCCGCCTCCTCGCGCACCAGCCGCGGCACGAGATAGCCGGGAAGGCGGATACGCAAGGCCTCCCAAAGTCCCAGGGCGCGGGCGGTGTCAACCGCGAAATGGGCGGCCCCCTCCACACGATCGAGCATGTGAAGATAGTAGGGCAGGATGCCGGCCTCGAACGTCCGCTCGCTCAAGCCCGCCAGGACATCGGCGTCGTCATTGACCCCGGCGAGCAACACCGCTTGGTTCAAGAGCGTGACGCGCGCCGAGCGCAAGCGCGCGCAGGCGCGAACCACGGCGTCATCGATCTCTCGCGGATGGTTGATATGCAGCACCATAACGACACCAAGCGGCGTCTCATCAAACAAGCCGAGAAGCCCATCGTCGACACGGTTCGGAATCACCACCGGCACGCGGGTGTGTAGCCGCAGGCGCTTTATGTGCGGCAAGCCGTGCAGCGCGTCCATGAGCCCGGCGAGTTTGTCATCGTTCAGGGTCAGGGGGTCGCCCCCGCTCAAAATCACCTCGCGAATCGAACGGTCGGCGGCGAGGTGGGCGATGGCCGCGGCCCAGCGGTCGCGCGCGGCGTGGGCCTGAGCGTAGGGAAAGTGGCGGCGAAAGCAATAACGGCAGTGAATGGCGCAGGCCCCGGTGGCGGTCAGCAACACCCGGCCTTCGTACTTATGCAAGACCCCGGGCGCCACCTGAGCTGCGAGATCACCGACCGGGTCCTTCGAAAACTGAGGCTGGAAGACCTCCTCGAGATCGAGCGGCAGGACCTGACGCAACAGGGGATCCTCGGGGTCGCCGGGACGGATACGCGCGAGATAGGCAGGAGGCACCCGCACCGGAAAAAGCTTATGCGCGCGTTGCGCGGCGACAAGCCAAGTATCCGGCAGTCCCAGGACCCGCGCAAGCGTCTCCGGATCACGGATGGCCGCGGCAAACTCCACCTGCCAGGGTGCCTGCCGTGCGGCATCGGTTCGATGTATCATAGGCGCGCACTGTCCGTGTTCGGTCGACAAAAGGCAAGCGACACCGGCCAGTCCCCACTCCAATCCGAGATCGTCATGACTACCTATAGCACCAACGAATTTAAGAGCGGACTCAAAATTATGCTCGACGCCGATCCCTGCGCGATCATAGAAAACGAGTTTGTGAAGCCCGGAAAGGGCCAGGCCTTCAACCGTGTCAGGATTCGCAACCTGAAAACCGGGCGCGTCGTCGAGCGCACCTTCAAGTCAGGGGACACCGTGGAGGGCGCCGACGTCGTCGATGTCGAGATGCAGTATCTGTATAGCGATGGCGAATTCTGGTATTTCATGTCGCCTGAGACCTACGAGCAGCTGGGGGCCGACAAGACCGCCGTGGGTGACGCCGCCAAGTGGTTGAAAGAACAGGCCCTGTGCCTCTTGACCTTGTGGAACGGCGTGCCCTTGAGCGTGACCGCGCCGGTCCATGTCGTGCTCAAGGTCGCAGACACCGACCCCGGCGTGCGTGGCGACACGAGCGGTGGCGGCGGCAAGCCCGCGACCCTCGAGACCGGCGCGGTCGTGCGCGTGCCGCTTTTCATCAATGTCGGCGACAGCCTGAAGATCAATACTGAGACTGGCGAATACATTGCCCGCGCCAAGGAATAATGACACTTTCAGGCATGAAGACGCCGCCTCACCGCGTGCGCGCCTTGCGGCCGTGCGCCGCCGAGCGGCGCTCTTGGCCGAGGCGCGCGCCTTCTTCGGGGAGCGCGGCTATCTCGAGGTAGAAACGCCCGTGCTCGCGAGGGCCGGCGCGGCGGATGCGCAACTGGCGCAGTTTGCCCTAAACGACCCGGTGCTCGGCACCCTATATCTGCAAACCTCTCCTGAATACGCCATGAAGCGTTTGATTATGGCCGGCAGCGGCTCGATCTTTCAAATCACAAAGGCGTTTCGTCAAGGCGAGGTCGGGCGGTTCCATAACCCCGAATTCACACTGGTGGAATGGTATGGCCTGGGCTACGATCACCGGCGCCTCATCGCCGAGGCCTGCGCCCTGATCGCGCGGCTCGTCCCATCTCTTCAGGCATCGGCGCGCATCATAAGTTACCGCGATGCATTTCGCGATGCCCTAAACATCGATCCCATCGAAGATCCGACCGATCGCCTGCGCGCGGTTGCATACGACTGTCTTGCGCCGGCACGAAAACTGACCCTAGACGATCGCGACGAGATCCTAGACCTGCTCATGAGTCATGCCGTAGCGCCTGGCTTTGCAACAAAGGCCCTGACGGTAGTGACGGATTACCCGGCAAGCCAGGCTTCGCTCGCGCGCCTCAACGCCCAAGGGCTTGCCGATCGCTTTGAGATCTACCGGGGATCCCTGGAGCTTGCCAACGGGTTCCATGAGGCATCGCGCGCCGAGGAATACGCCGAACGATTCGCGCGCGAGGCGGCCAAGCGGCGCGAACGGGGATTGCCGAGCATTGATCCGGACCACCGCCTGCTTGCGGCGCTGACCCAAGGCCGCCTGCCGGACTGCGCCGGCTGCGCCCTTGGCTTCGACCGAGTCCTGATGCTGGCCATGGATGCCGCGCACATCGACGAGGTCCTGGCGTTTCCCATCGCACAGGCCTGATAATGGATCACCACAATCGACAGGAGGCCACGTGAGCGCGCTATTTTCGTCCTTTCGTCTGCGCTCGCAGACATTTCGCAATCGCATTTTCGTCTCGCCGATGTGCCAATACTCGAGCATCGACGGCTTTCCGACCGCGTGGCATCTCGTCCATCTCGGCAGCCGCGCGGTGGGCGGCGCGGGCCTTGTCATGATGGAGGCTACGGCGGTGAGTCCCGAGGGCCGCATAAGCCCGGGGGACCAGGGTCTGTGGAGCGATGAGCACGGTGAGGCATTAAAGCCCATCGTCCATTTCATCAGATCGCAGGGCGCGGCCGCCGGGGTCCAGATCGCCCACGCCGGTCGCAAGGCCTCCACTGACGCCCCCTGGCGCGGGGGAGGGCCACTGTCGCAAGCCGAGGGCGGCTGGTCTGTGATCGCGCCAAGCCCGGTGCCGTTTGCGACCAATCATCCCCGACCCGAGGCCTGCCGGGAGGCGGACCTGCGACGCATAGTGACGGATTTCACACACGCCGCGCGGCGCGCCCATGAGGCCGGATTCGATGTCCTCGAACTCCATATGGCGCATGGTTACCTGCTGCATGAATTTCTGTCCCCGCTCGCCAATCGCCGCGACGACCGCTACGGCGGGCGCCTCGAGAATCGCTTGCGGCTACCGCTGGAAGTGACCGACGCGGTGCGCGAGGTGTGGCCCGAGGCCAAGCCCCTGTTCGTGCGCCTATCGGCCACCGATTGGGTGGATGGCGGTTGGGACGTCGAACAATCCCTGGTCCTTGCCCGGGAACTGAAAAACCGTGGCGTCGATTTGATCGATTGCTCGAGCGGGGGCATGGTTCCCGATGCGAAGATCCCGGCCGGCCCCGGCTATCAGACCCCGTTTGCCACCCGCGTACGCACCGACGTCGGCATCGCCGTGGGTGCCGTGGGCCTCATCAACGAACCGCTGCAGGCCGAGCAGATCGTGCGCACAAACCTCGCCGACTGCGTGTTCCTCGGGCGCGAACTGTTGCGCGATCCGTACTGGCCGCTCCACGCGGCGCGTGCGCTGCATAGCGATGAGAAATGGCCAGTGCAGTACGAGCGCGCCCGGCCCTGACCGCCCCCGGGGCGGGTCTTCGCTGAAATCGGCGGGACCTTGCCCTTTTCAAGGCGGATCCTCGCCCGGAAGACACGCGGCGCGCCTCCAGGCGCGAGCGAGCCTGCCAGGAGGCGCGCCGCAATGGGCCCTGCGCCCACTTACAGCCGGCACTAGCCGATGTGGTAAACGAGGTTGAGTGTGGTGAAAGTCGTGGTCCGGGCGTAATGCACCAGGGCCGTGGAGGGCAGGCTCGTATAATGGATGACCTGCTCTGAGAATTTGAGCGCCAAGTGGAATATGAGTGTCGTCGTCACCCCGGTCGTCGATGTGACGAGCGTGCCGCTACGCGCGCCCATGACGCTTACGCGTTCACTAAAGTGCGTCCCCCGGCGCAAATGCCACACGTAGTTCATCGCCACATCGCCCACCGGCTCATCTTGCATGGGACGCCCAGTCGGGTAGTAGTTCTGTCGGGCACCCCCGCCGGCTTCGAGATCGAGGTGCATCGCGCGGGTCGCCACGACCCTGCGCCCGGCATTCACCATTTCCACATAATAATGGTCGTAGCCGTCGAACAGGTTATGGTCGTACTCCACACTACCGACCACAAAGCTTATGGGTTCTGACTTGAAGCTGCGCCGTACCTCAAGCGCGGTGACCAGGCGATTGACGCCCACCACATTGTTGTACGAAAAGTAGTTGTAGCTGAGGGTCCCGCCGTAGCTCCATAAACCTACGGTATCACGAAGACGATCCGTGGAATTCATACTGGTCGTGAGCGCAATCCCCGAAGACGACGAGAGGCCGGCCCCGAACGCGCCGTGCCAGCCAGGTTTAGGCAGCACACTCGCAGCCGCGTGCGCGCGGGCGATGATAGAAAGCGCCCACATGAGTCCGGCAGCGATGACAAGCTGCGGGCGACCGGCGTACCCCCTCATGCCGGGCGTACGCCATGCGACCCGGGCTCGAGAAAATCGCCAACACATGTTCGCCCGGCGCCACCCACGGCCCCCAGGCGTGGCCGCGCGCCCCGCCTGGGGGCAAGTCGGCACGACACGCGTTGCGGGCTCGGAAGAAGGACCACCCAGACCTTGACGGGGCGACGCTTAGGGTTACGATCTCCTTGCTCGCTTTCCAATGAGGCCTCTATCCGTCTTTTCTGGTCGGACCCGTAACCGCGTAAGAGGTTCCCGGCAGCCGGCCCAAACAAGACCCTTGGGCCACGGGCCACCCGACCACGCCTTAAGACGGACTGATGCGAGCCCACCTTGCGCGTATCGCGCTCAAGGGCTAGGCCCCATTGTTCGTGCCGACTCATGCAAGGTGGCGATAGCGGCCTCCAGGCCCAGGTGGCGGCGCGCGTTCAAAAACTCGAGCAACACTGCGATATCCGAGGTCAGGAGATCCAGAAACGGCTCGAGCTCCGCCCTCTGGCCGCTATTGAGGTAACACAGGGCGCGGTCGAGCCCCATCATCGCCCGCACCGGGCGGCCGGCCGGTTCGGGGGCGGAAAATGCCGGCGGCACGGCGGGCTCGGGCATGAATTCGGGTTCGAACAAGACTTCGGGGCCCGCATCCCCCTCAGGCTCGGCGGAAGACTCGGGCACGGCAATGCCATCGAGGACCAGCTCCTCGGCTCCGCCCAGGGTATCACTCAAGGCCAAGTCGCTCGCCCGGTTACCCCCCAGGGCCACCGCGCGCTTCAGCCGCTCCTCGGCCATCCGGTGCAGCGACGCGCAGCCCCCGGCGCCCTCCTCCGACGACGCCACCCCCACGCTGATACTGAGGGTCTTGCCGTCATGAGTCGGGTGATGGGCGAACGCCGCCACCAGCCGTTGCGCCTGGGCGAGCCCCTGGCCCTTGGATATACCGGCCGTGAGTATACCGAACTCGGCCCCACCTAAGCGCGCCATCGCCGTCACGTCCCTCCCCGCCTCGTCGCGCAGCACCGTGGCGACGTGCCCCACCACTGTCTCCATCTGTTCATCACCGTATTCGCGGTACAGGATACGGACCCGATCGAGGGCTGCGAGCAGTAATGTGACCGGGCGTTGCCCCGAGGCCTCGCGCATGAGCGCCTCCCCGCGCTCGTAGAAGGCGGCTCGGCCGAGCAGGCCCTCATAGGGGGAGGTCTCCTCGGGAACCGGCTGCTCGAAACGCATGTAGGCCTGGGTGCAGGCCTGGAGCTGAGCCAGATTCAGGGGTTTGGTGATGAAATCCGTGGCCCCGCAGGCAAAGGCCCGGGTCTTGGTCTCCTCGTCGTCGGCGCCGGTGATCACGATGATCGGGAGTTCGCGTATGCGCGGCTCGTCGCTCGCCCGCACGCGACATATGAAGGCATAGCCATCGAGCCGCGGCATCTCGATATCGGTGATCAACACACCGATGTCGGGGGCCTTTACAAGCGCCTCCCAGCCGGCCTCGCCATCGCCTGCCACGGCGACATCGAAGTCCACCTTCAGCATCTTGCTGATCGCTTGGCGGATGACTGCGGAATCGTCCACCACAAGCACTCGACCACCGTTGCGCGCCGTCACCACCGCCGTAGTCGCACTCACGCTCACCCCTAGTTGTCGGCGGGGATTTAACGGCCACAAATCAAGGCCTTGCTCCCCGCATGATCATCCCTTGACCTTAGAACGAAAATCCCCAAAGTCAAATGACAGCATGCCGGAAATCCTCGACGGGCGGCCGTGCGCGTCCCACCTCAAGCGACGCGGGCACCGGGCGCAGCCTGGGCCTGCGCCACAAGGTCGACAAGACTGTTTACGGTACGGGCCTCGATAAAGCGTGTATCGTCTATGGCCGTGCCAAAGCGGCCCTCGAGCGCGAGCAAGATACTGATCGCATTGACCGACTCCACACCGAGATCGCTATAGAGATCCTTGTCCGGCGGGATCGGCCCTGCAAGCTTCCCGCAGGTCTCGATGATCGCCATCACATCCTTGCGTATCTCACTGATATCCGACATAAAACGACTCCTTACCACAGTTCTTGTCCTTAAAAGAACGCGCCCGCGCTTGGGGCCGCGCGATCCGGTGGGTTGCCGACTTTAAGGGGCGCGGCCACTCTAGGAGGGCCCCACACGCATGTCAATCCCGCTCATAGGGCGCGGCCTTAAACGAGATCGACAATCAAAAGCACCGGCAAGCCGCAACAAAACATGAATAAAACCACCCATCGTGCGCGAACTTACGATGCCCACGAGCCACAATACGAGTAAAATGACAAAAATGGTCCATAGCATGACTGTTCCCTCGGCGTGACCTGCAGCCCACCTTAAGGGGGCGATATGAGGGGGTCAATCGGCCTTCCTAAAAAGGCGCGCCACGATACCCACCCGACAAGACGCGGATATCCTCATGAGCGAAAACGTTTTCCGACAGGCGATTCGGTTTTATACAGAAGAGGAGCTCGATGCCCTCGAGCAGACGGATCCCGACATGGCTTATCGCATCGCGCGCGCCCAGGCCATCGCCGGGCGTGAGCGGCGCCCGGCGGCCTCGGACACGGATACGAGACCGCCGGAACGGGCCGCCGTTGAGCACGCCATCGAGGATGTGCGCCGGATACTGCAACGCGACGGCGGCGATATCGAACTCGTGGATATTGTCGGCGCCGTCGTGCGCGTACGCATGAAAGGCGCTTGCGCCGGCTGCCCCAACTCGGTTCTGGATCTACGTAATGTCGTCGAAAAGGTGGTGTGCGCCGTGCCTGGAGTCCGTTCGGTCGTCAATACCTTCTGACACACAAAGCCCGCCCCTGACAACACCCCGTGACCGCGGTAAAATAACTCATGGAAGATTATATTGACCTGCAGGCGCGCGTCCCGGGCCCCGAATCATTACGGCCCGATGCGGTCATCATCGAGGGGCGGACCCATGGCGGGCGTGCGTGCCGGATCGTGGATAACACCTGTTCGGTGGCGCGCGAGGATCTGGTCGGCGTCCTGAACGATCTCATCGCCGCGCGTCGATTCGGAACCGCGGCACTCTCGGCGCATGGCGGTCATACCCTGGTCATCGGTCGGCCGGAGGCCACCCATATCCAATTCGGCGAGACTCTCTACCGCCTACTCCTCTACCCTTACGAGGCGAGGATCGAGCGGTTCTGACTTCGAGGTCGCCGCCGTCAGAGTCCGTCCCAGGAGCCGCTCCAGCACCGAAAGCGGCGCGCTTGCCGGCTCATTCAGGCCCCGCACGGGCACATGGAAGGTCTGCTCTAAGAGGTATTGACCGGCCATCGCCGCATGGGGGACTTGATCTGTAAAGACCATCCAGGTGGTCCCGGCCGGAAAGGTCACCTCATACTGGGGACAGTGGCGCTGGAAATAATCATCACCCTTCATGGCATTGTGCAAAGCCAGCATGTAATGATCGTAAGCCGAGCGGTAGCCATGGGTGAGCCCGCATGCCGACAGTAACCAGCGCTGCCCGGGTAGCGGCGGACGTATGGCCGGCAAGAAGCGCCGGGCGCAGGTCTCGAAAGGCTCGCCAAGGCGCCATATCCGGCCATGGCCGTCGGGATTCACATTGCTAAAGACCCGCAATATGCGCCGGCCCCCGTTGGGGCGCGACGGAAAGGCATCCACGTGCAGGCGGCTGTCGTCCTTACGATAGGACGAGGGCCGCTCCTTGACCTCGACCGGGCGGTAGCTCGTGCGCCCCATACCCAAATGCGGTGCGTAGCTTGGCAGCAGGCCTTCGACCAGGTGACGCGCGCTCTGCGCAAACCGCGCCACCATGTCTTGCAGGCACTCCCGTTCGCGGCCGGTCAAGGTCGTCCCTTTCAGGCGGCCCGATGACGGATCATAACTGATGTTCTTGGCGCGGCCATCCGAGCAGCGCGGATCCAGAAACCGTCGCTCATCGGCACTGAACACAAACGCAAGGCGCGGAAAGAACAAGACCCTCCCGGCCTCGAGCGCGCGCAGCGCCCGATCCCTGACGGCCTCCCCGAAGGCCGCATCGAATCGCTCGCCATCAATGTTCTCCAACGGATCCATGACCCTCTCCCCGCCATCCGCGTCCATCGCCCTTAAGCCCCGAGAGCCGCTCGCACGCGCCTATCCGCTGGCTCCCAGCCGGCACAGCCGGTAAACCGCCTCCTCGCGCCACGCCAAGCCCTGCTCTGCAAGCTGCGGATCCTCCTGTGCGGTCTTACGTTCGCACTCCAAGACCTCCACCGTGAAGTGATCGGCGAATATCTCCTGGATCTCCGCTGCCGATACCGCAAAGGGCGGCCCGCTCTGCGGATCCTTCAGGGAGAACGGGGCGATCAGCAGGACCGGCGTCCCGGGGGCCAACAGGCGCGCCATCTGCTCGGCATAGGCGCGTCGCATCGTAGGCGGCATGGCGATCAGCGCCGCGCGATCGTAGACCGCCGCCACCGGCCCGAGCAGTTCCGCGGTCAGCCGAAAGTAATCCCCGAGCAAGATCGTGATGCCGGCACTCTGGTACTCGAGGAACTCGCCGCGTCCGACCCGATCGACCGGGATCTCCTGCTCCCGGAAAAACGCCTCGACGGCGAGCGGACTGATCTCGATACCGACCACCTCGCGCCCCCGTTTCGCAAGCCAGTTCATGTCACGGCTCTTGCCGCACAGCGGCACGAACACAGCCCCCCCATCACCGAGGGTCTCGATGTGCTTAAGCAGAAAGCGGTTGATCTCGGCCTGATGGAAACCGATACGATTCTCATGCCAACGTGTATGCCAAAATTCCGCCTTCATGTCCCCTCCTGCGCGACCCCCAATAGGTCCGTGACCGCCGCTACCGCCGCGGGTCTTCCGAAAACGACTTGATAACGCCCGGCGGGCCCGCCCAGGCGCACAAAGGCCGCGCCCGCCTCGCGCGCGATCGCCCACGCCGCGCACACGTCCCAGAGCTGGGCATGCCAGTCGATGGCCACCGCCCCCTGGCCCTGCAAAACCACGCTATGGGCATAACAGTCGCGGTAAACGCGCAGATTGGGATAAGCCGTCGCCAACCGGCCGAAGAGTTCCGGCCGCCCGCCCTTCACAAAATTCTCCGGGGCGGTGGCGATGACTATCGGTGCCCCGCGCTCATTGCGATCGGCAACCCGTACGGGGCGGCCATTGCACGAGGCGCCCAGTCCGTAAGCGGCGCTCACCCGCAGATCGAGCCGTGGGTGATCTATGACCCCCAGCACCGGAAGACCCTCATGGCACAGGGCCACCAGGGTTCCGAAGGTCGCCATGGCGTGCACGAAATTGTCAGTGCCGTCAATCGGGTCCAGGACCCATTCCCAGGCACTACCCCGACGCTGCGCCGGATACTCCTCGCCGACTACGTCATGATCGCCGAATTGTCCGGCGATGGCCTCCCGCCAGGCGGCCTCTATGCGCCGATCGGCCGCGCTCACATATGAGCCATCGGCCTTGACCACGATATCCGTTTCTCCGACCGGTGTCTCGGCGAGAAGCCGCCGCGCGAGATCGGCAAGGGAAAACGCAAAACGCAGGAAGCGGCGGCTGTCGGCCTCGCCGATACAAGGCAAAGATGCGGGCTTCATGGGTACCGAAGATACCGGCTCCCTAAGCCGCAGACAAGACCGGCCAGCCGCCTAAAGGGCGGTTTGATGCCGACCCATCGAGCCCGCGTCATGGCCCGGCGCCGGCCGGCGTTCGCACGGCACCCGGCGATGGCAAGACGATAAGGTCCGCGGATTCGACCCATGACCGATCCCGTTATTCGGTTATACTGGCGCGTAATTTTGGACCCGGCACAAGCCGCCGCCGGGCGGCTTGTGCCACGGCGCTCGCACGCCGCAGGCCTTCGCGAGCCGGCATCCATTTCAATCCTTACAGAGGAGGGCGAAAACGCAGCGGTCGCGCGATAGCCTTAAAAATAATAGGGGCTTTGCCGCACACCGGCGTTTCGCATACGCATGACAACGCGCATAGAAAAAGACAGTCTTGGCGAATACCCGGTCGCGGCCGATGCCTGGTATGGCATCCAAACGGCGCGCGCCGTGGAGAATTTTCCGATATCGGGCCGCGGCCCCGATTGTGACTTCATCATCGCCCACGCGCGGGTGAAAATTGCGGCGGCCCGGGTGAATACCCGCGCGGGTTGGCTCGAGGAGCGCCTCGCGCGCGAGATCGAACGCGCCGCGACCGCCATCGTCGACGGCCAGTACCATGGCGAGTTCGTGGTTGACCGGTTTCAGGCGGGGGCCGGCACCAGCCACAACATGAACACCAATGAGGTCATCGCCAACCTCGCCAACGTGGCGCTCGGTGGTCAACGCGGCGTCTACCACCCGGTGCACCCCAATGACCATGTCAATATGGGGCAGAGCACGAACGACACCATCCCGACGGCGATACGCTTGGCGGCCCTTGCCAAGCTTACGCGTCTTGTCTTTGCCACCCACGAGATGGCGCGCACCCTTGATGCCTTGGGCGTGCGCGAGCGCGACACCGTGAAAAGCGGCCGCACCCATCTGCAAGACGCCGTTCCGACGACGCTCGGGCGCGAATTTTCGGCCTACGCCTGGACCCTCAAACGCTGCGCCCGACGGATCCAAGATGCCGCCATCGATCTTGGTGAATTGGGGCTTGGTGGCAGCGCGGTCGGCACCGGCCTCAACACCCCGCCCCATTACGCCAAACAGGTCTGCGAGGAGCTTGCCGCACTGACCGGCGAGGCCTTGCGTCCGGCGCCCGATCTTTGCGCTCAGATGCAATCGATGGCCGACATCATGCAGCTGTCGGCGGCGATCCGCGGACTTGCGCTCGAACTCACACGCATCGCCAACGACCTGCGGCTGCTCGCCTCGGGGCCGCGTACCGGTTTTGCCGAAATCCGCCTGCCTGCGGTGCAGCCGGGGTCGAGCATCATGCCCGGCAAGGTCAATCCGGTCATGCTCGAGATGTTGAACCAGACCTGCTATCAGGTTTTAGGACAAGATGCGGCGGTGGCGGCCATGACCCAGGCCGGTCAACTTGAATTGAATGTCATGATGCCGGCGCTCGGGTCTGCGCTGTTTGACATGATGGACTGGCTGACCCATGCCATAGTCGCGGTGACCGCGCGATCGCTTACCGGTATCGAGGCCGACCGCGACCGCTGTCAGGCCTATGCGCACACGAGCGTGGGCCTTGCCACCTTGCTGAACCGGGCGATCGGCTATAGCGCGGCCGCGCGCGTGGCACAGGAGTCGGAGGCGAGCGGTCGGCCGATCGCCGAACTCGTAGCCGCCCACGGCCTCATGGATCATCAGGCGTTCGTGGACCTGGTAGCGCGCGCGGCGTCCGGCGACCCCTCATGACACGGATCCTGGTGCTCTATTACAGCCGCCACGGCAGTGTGCGGCGCATGGCCGATCTGGTGGCGCGCGGCATAGCGTCGGTCCCCGGATGCGAGGCCGTGGTCCGTACCGTGCCCGAGGTCTCACCCGTCTCGGAGGCGACCGCCGCCATGGTCCCTGAAAGTGGCCCGCCCTATGCCGATCTCGACGATCTGCGCGGCTGCGACGGCTTGATCCTTGGCAGCCCCACGCGCTTTGGTCACATGGCCGCACCCCTCAAGCACTTCCTCGAAACCACGACACCCCTGTGGCTTGCCGGGGCACTCGCCGACAAGCCGGCCGGCGTCTTTACCTCGACTGGCACCCTGCATGGCGGGCAGGAGGCCACGCTTTTGTCGATGAGCGTGCCCCTCTGGCATCACGGCATGCTCCTGGTCGGCATCCCCTACACAAAGCCGGAACTGACCACCACCACCTCCGGCGGCACACCCTACGGCGCAAGCCACCTCGCCGGCGCGCGCGACGATCGGCCGGTGAGCGCCGAGGAAAAGACCTTGTGTCTGGGGCTGGGCGAGCGCGTGGCGCGTATCGCGCAAAGACTTGCCTTGGCATCGGCCTAAGTCTCGGCGCGCGGGGCGACCCTAGGGGCGCGCGAGGATGGCGCGCAGATAGGGGATGGTAAGACGCCGGCCGTCGACCAAAGTCTCGCGATCGAGGTCTTCGAGCAACGTGAAAAGCGCCTGAGGGTCACGCGGACCATGAGCCAAAAGATAGGCGCTCGCGGCATCGCTCAAGTCGAGCCCGCGCAAGGAGGCGCGGTGACGCAGGGCCTGGGCCTTGACCTCGTCCGACAGGCGACGCATGGCGACGACGGGGCCGCTTGCAAGCCGCGTCCGCAAGTCCGCGCGCGCCACCGGTAGACCGGCGGGGTTACTACGCCCGGCGAGCGCGATGCGCCGCGCCGGCGCCAGCGTCTCAAACAAGACGAATAGGCGCCGCTCGCCATCGACGTGTCCCGCCAAGGCCTCCATGTCATCGACGCAGACGGTACTGTCAGGCGGCAGATCGGCAAGACTTCCCCAAGCCGCCTCAGATGTATGGGCGAGCGACACAAAGGCGCAAGGGCCGCTTTCCGAAACCGCGCGCGCCAGCGCCGCCAGGAGATGGGTCTTGCCGCAGCCCTCGGGACCAAACAGATACAAGGGTCCCGGTCGCCCCTGCGCAAGGGCGCGTGCGGCGGCGAGCGCCGCGCCGTTTTCGGCCGCCCAGAAGTTCGCAAACGAGGGGCGGTCGCGCACCGACAGATCAAGTGGCAGTTGGCGCGTCATCGCGTCGCGTAGGACGCATCGGTCGAGCGCCAGACCACTTCCCCTGTACCCACGCGCACCACGCGCACTTCTTGCTTTTTGGGATCGTCCACGCCTTCGATGGCCATCGCAATCGCAGCCGACCTGTCGCTGTCGTGTCGCGTAAACACATCGGCCGGCAACCCATCGCTTGCCAGCGGAAAGTCCGACTCAATTCGGTAACTCACAGCGCGCATCCGGTTTCCTAGGATACGAGAGTCTAGCGCCATCACCCGCGCAAACCAAAAGCCGCGAACGCGACCGGAGAAACGGGGGGCGACGCGGTGGCCGGCGCCCTCTGCAAGACGGGAAAGTCGCGGCCTTGCGAAGCGATCCTGAGGCACGGCGCGACCCCCGGCGCCGGACCTTGCCTCACGCCTGGCGGGCAAGCGAGACTCCGGCGGCCCAGACGGGGCGCTCAGTCTTTCCCGGCGCGCCCGGCCTCGATCTCCCGCACGATCCCCCATGTCCACAAATAGTGTCCGCCGCTTGCGATCGTCGTGACAAGGACCATGAAGACGAGCGCCGCCTGGATGTGGGCGGCAGGAAACGCAAAGGCGCGCTCGGTAAGGACAAACACCACAAGCAGGATCTGGGTGAAGGTGTTGAACTTGCTCACCCGGCTTGGACGCATCGATACCGGCCCATACAGCGAGGTATAGACGAGATAGCCGCCGACGATGACCACGTCCCGGAAGGTCACCACGAGCACCAGCCAAAACGGCACGAGCGCGAGGAGGGCCAGCATGATGTAAGCGCTCACCAGCAGGATCTTGTCCGCCAAGGGGTCGAGGATGGCGCCGAGCTGGCTCACGAAACCAAATCGTTTGGCGATGTAGCCGTCCAGCCCGTCCGATATCCCGGCCACCAGAAAGACCGCCAACGCCTTCAAGTAATGATGATCCTTAAGGACCAGGATCAAAAGCGGCACGAACGCCACCCGCATCAGGGTGATCGTGTTCGGCAAATACTGCAGTCTTTTCACGCGAACGCCTCTCTCTCTTACCGTGCGGGCTCGGCAAGACCCGACCGCAAGGGTTTGGTCCCGTTTACCCGCGCGTGCCGACGGATGTCAAGATTTACTTGCCGGGCCCTAGGCCCTACCATACAGCCATCCTAAAGCCCGCCTGTGATAAGACTCTCGTGACTAAACCGAAGACCCCTGAGCCCTTAAGCTACCGCGCCGCCGGCGTCGACATCGAGGCCGGTGACGCGCTGGTCGAGTCCCTCAAGCCGATCGCGGCAAAGACCCACCGTCCCGGCGTTCTCGCGGGCCTCGGCGGCTTTGGTGCGCTCTTTGCGCTCTCTGGGCGCTATCGCGACCCGGTTCTGGTCTCCGGCACCGACGGTGTAGGCACCAAGCTCCTGCTCGCCATTGCGCTCGATCGCCATGACGACATCGGCATAGACCTGGTCGCCATGTGCGCCAACGACATTGTGGTCCAAGGGGCCGAACCGCTCTTTTTTCTGGACTACTTTGCGTCGGGCCGGCTCGACATCCACAAGGCTGAACGCATTATCGCCGGAATCGGGCGCGGCTGCGAGATGGCGGGTGCCGCTTTGGTCGGCGGCGAGACCGCGGAGATGCCGGGGATGTACCGCGACCAGGACTACGACCTGGCCGGTTTTTGCGTAGGGGCGGTGGAGCGCGGTCGCCTGATCGACGGCCAACGCGTAAAGGAAGGCGATATTATCCTCGGCCTGCCCTCGTCGGGGTTGCACTCCAACGGCTACTCCCTGGCACGGGCGGTCATCGCCCGGCGCCAAGCGGACCTCACCGCGACCCTTGGTGACCGCCGCCTCGCCGACATCTTGCTTCACCCCACGCGTATCTATGTGAAGGCCTTGCTCGCGCTTCATGCCGCGATCGATGTCCATGCCATGGCCCATATCACGGGCGGGGGATTACCCGGCAACGTACCCCGCGTGATCCCGGGGGGCTTGCGCGCCGTCATCGATCGGTCATCGTGGTCACGGCCCCCCATCTTTGCCTGGCTTCAGGAGGGCGGGGACATTGCCGACGAGGAGATGTACCGGACCTTTAACTGCGGCGTCGGCATGGTGGTGGTGGTGGATGCCGCCGACACCCAAACGGCCGAGGCCATCCTTCGCGACCACGGGGAGGCGCCGTTTGTCATCGGCCACATCGATGCAGGTCCCGGCGAATTCGCGTGGGCCTAAAACCGTCTTTGAAGGTGGCTGTCATGGTTTCGGGGCGCGGCAGCAATCTGCGCGCCCTGCAAGAACAGGCCCCCGAATATGGCTATGGGATCATCGGGGTCGTGAGCAACAACCCCGCGGCACCGGCCGTCGACTACGCGCGTGCCGAAGGCCTTGCGGTCCACGTCATCGACCATCGCCTGTTTGCCACGCGCGCGGCCTTTGAAAACGCCTTGGTGGCGACACTCGATAGGCTCGCGCCCGACGTCATTGCGCTGGCCGGCTTTCTGAGGGTCCTCGGCACGGATTTTGTAGACCATTACCAGGGACGCCTGCTCAACATCCACCCCTCGCTTCTGCCCGCGTTCCCGGGGCTCGATACCCACCGACGCGCCCTGGCAGCCGGGGCCCGTGTCCACGGCGCCACGGTGCATCTGGTCACCCACGCCGTCGATGGCGGCCCAATCATCGCCCAGGCCGGACTCACGGTCGATCCGAAAGAGTCGGCGGTAGCGCTGGGTGCGCGCGTGCTTGCCCTTGAGCACACCCTGTACCCGTATGTGCTCGGCCGATGGGCACGCGGCGAGGTCGCCTACCACTAATCGGGCGCATGCTTCCCCTGAGCTTGGCGCGGGCATAAACTCCCCTATTTCTGGAATAAATAACAATAGGGCACCGTCCCACCACCCGAGGAGACAGAAAAATATGGGCATCCGTCAGTTGTTATGCCGGTCGCGGGAGTTCAAAAAGACCCTGGAGGCTAGCCGCCCGCGCCTCTATCGTATTGCCTACGCCTGGACCCACAATGCCGCCCTGGCCGATGATCTGGTCCAGGAAACCCTTACCAAAGCCTGGCAAAAACACGACCAGCTCCGGGATCCCAAAGCCGAAGAGGCGTGGCTTTTCAGTATCATGACCAACTGTTTTCGCGACCATCATCGGCGCGAACGCGAGGCCGAAGACATCGACGAGATGGACATCCCCTGCGACCATTGTCTGGAGACCGAGCACATGCGCTCGGAGCTTGCCGTGCGCGTGCGCGCAGCCATCGCAAGACTCCCTCAAGGGCAGCGGCAGGTTGTGACCCTGGTTGATTTAGAAGGTTTCTCTTATAATGAAGTCTCGTCCATACTGGGGATACCGGGCGGGACGGTCATGAGTCGACTTTGCCGCGCGCGCGCCGCCCTGAAGGCGTTATTGCTCCCGGAGATGGCGATCGCCGCCCCGGCACCAAGGATGCGGAGAATAAAATGATTCAATCGGAAGGGCCCCGGCTCTCGGATGAATTCCTCAACGCCTTTGTCGACAACCAGATCGACAGCGATGAGAAGGGCCGCGTCTATCCGATCATAAACGACGACCAGGATCTGAACCGCAAGGTCTGTGAATTGCGCAAGGTCTCGGATCTGGTACGGCTCGCTTATGATAATCTGCCGCCACCAAAGCGCCGCGAGACACCGCGCCGACACCTGGCCTCGCGCTTCGCCCCGCTGATTGCACCCATCGTCCTATTGATCGGGGTGACACTCGGCTGGGCGCTACGCGCCTTGTGGGCCCCGGCGGTACCGCCGCGTCCACCGATGGCCATCGCCCGCGCCACGACCCATTTCACCACCAAGGTCCTGTTTCATCTGGACAATGGCGACCGCACCCATATGCGTCAGGTGCTCGAGGAGGCCCAGCATCTGCTCGCCCGTTACCGCGCCGACCACCGCCAGGCGAAGGTCGAGATCCTGGCCGACGGCCCGGGGCTCGCGCTTTTGCGCCGCCATCTGTCGCCATTCCCGGCCCGTATCGCCGCACTACAAGCACGCTATCCGAATCTGATATTCGCCGCCTGCCAAGATACGATCAACCGCCTCAAGCGCCGTAAGGGCATCGATCCGCACCTGTTGCCGCAGACGGTGATCGTACCCTCGGCGATCGCCGAGATCGTCCGTCTTCAGCGCCGCGGCTGGACATATATCAGTGTCTGAGCGCGCAGTGTCCGGGCGCGGGCTTACCCGGGTGGCTACGGGTCTACGCCGGGGCGCACCCCTTCTGATCCTCGGCCTATGTCTGGTAGCAGGTCTTGCGCGCGCCCGCACCTTTGTCTATGTCGCCAATTACAATAACAGCACGATCGGCGTCTACACGGAAGACCACAGGGGCAATCTCGTGACATCCCAAACCGTGCCCACACCCGGAGGACCGGAGTCGATCGTGGCCGATCCGCTTGGCTATGTGATCACCGCCGACAGCCTCGCGCATGCCGTCAGCGCGTATCGTGTCAACCCCGCCGATGGTCGGCTCACGCGCGCCGCAGTGCGTCTCGAGAGCCCACGCGCCAATCCGTTCAGCCTGACCGCAAGCCCCGGCGGACACTTCGTCTATGTTGCCAATAGCGGCGACAGCACGGTCGGCATTTATCGTCTGCGCCGAGGGCGCGCGAGGCTTTTCCCTGACGGGCGTGTCCACGAGGCGCCGGGGGCCACCCCCTACTCCGTGGCCTTCACGCCCAACGGCCGCTACGCCTATGTGGCAAACTTCGGGAACGCCACGATTGGCATGTATCGGCGGACACCACGTCACGCGGCGCTCACGTCGCTCGGGGTATTCCACGAGCCGCCGGATGACGGCCCCTACGGGCTGGCAGTCGGCCCCGACGGGCGGTTTTTGTATGTCGCCGACTTCCGGGCAAACGTCCTGCTGGTGCTTGGTATCGGAGCACACGGCCGGCTTTCCTTGAAGGACCGGGTGACTGAGCCCTTCGACCATCACCCGGATTCGCTGGTCATAGATCCAAGTGGCCGCTACCTCTTCGTCGCCAACACCAGCGCCAACGATATCTCGATCTTTCGCATCGATCAGGCCGATGGCCGCATCACGCACGTCGGGCGCGTACCGACCGGCGGCTACCCCTTCTCGCTCACGCTCGATCGCGCGGCACGGTTCGTATTCGCGGTCAACTACGGGAACAGCACGATCAGCCGCTATCGTCTGGATCGGCATAGCGGCCTGCTCACGGTCATCGGCACGACGCCCGAGGCGTCCGATGCCGACCCGTACGGGATCACCGCCCTTACGGTTCCGGTGTCGGCCGCTCGCCACACTCCCAAAACCGCCGGTAGTCATCCAGTATCCGGGAGTGATCGAAAGCAAGCGGCACCGTGATGTGGTGGATATCGAATATCTCGCAGCGCGCGGCGTCGTCCCCGGCATGTGCAACCCCAGTGGCGCGCGCGACGTATACGAGAGAGACGGTATGGCCGCGCAAGTCACGGGCCGGATCGGAATAGCAGCCGAGCAAGGCCTCGAGCGTCACCGCAAGACCGGTCTCCTCACGGGCCTCGCGACGCGCGGCCTCCTCCACCCGTTCGCCAATATCCACAAAGCCCCCGGGCAGGGCCCAGCCGAGCGGGGAATGACGGCGCTCGATCAAGATCACGCCCAGCGGATGTCCATCCGGACGGATAATGATGTCGACTGTCAAAAGCGGGGTCTTAGGAACTGCCATCGTCGACCTCGATCCGTGGTATACTGTCTTTGATATGGAACAAATTACCGCACCCTCGGGACAGGTGATAGAGCTGCGACAGGTCTTCCATGAGACCGGGGTACGGCTCCTGCGGGTCATCATACGCGATGGCGTCAAATATTTTACCCTCGAACTCGATGCCGCGACCGCCCATGATTGGGGAACGCGGATGCGGGACTGGGCAGGCGATGGCGCCCAGGACGCGCAGGGCCACCGATCATAAGCCGCCTGTCGACCCACGGCACGCGTGCCGGGGCCGCAGCGGCTTTACGTTATCCATGAAGAGGTAAGGGCTATGCTTCAAGGGTTTATTGTCTTGCCGTGGTGGGGCTATCTGCTGGTCGCGCTGGTCATGACCCACATCACGATCGCCTCGGTCACCATCTACTTGCACCGCCATCAGACGCACCGGGCGCTGGAGCTCCATCCCATGGTCGCCCACTTCTTCCGGCTGTGGTTATGGCTCACGACGGGCATGGTGACGAAGGAATGGGTGGCCATCCACCGCAAGCATCATGCACGCTGCGAGACGAAAGAGGACCCGCACAGCCCGCAGGTGCTGGGCCTGAGGAAAGTTTTGTGGCAAGGCGCGGAACTCTATCGCGCCGAGGCCAAGAATACCGACACGCTCGCCAAGTTCGGCCACAACACCCCGGACGACTGGCTGGAGCGGCATGTGTATACGCGCCATAGCGCCTTGGGCGTCGCCATTATGCTGATCATCGATCTTGTGGGCTTTGGCCCGCTTGGTCTTACGATCTGGGCCATCCAGATGATGTGGATCCCGTTTTTTGCAGCCGGCGTGGTCAACGGCATAGGCCATTACTACGGCTACCGCAACTTCGAGTGCGCCGATGCCGCCACCAATATTGCACCGATCGGCATCCTGATCGGCGGCGAAGAGCTGCACAACAACCACCACACCTATGCAAGTTCCGCCAAATTTTCATGCAAGCCCTGGGAGTTCGACATCGGCTGGGCGTACATTCGCACCCTCCAGACCTTGGGCTTGGCCACGGTCAAGAAGATCGCGCCGATACCCGCCTACACTCCCGCGAAAGAGGTCTGCGATCTCGACACCGTCAAGGCGGTCATACACCACCGCTTCCAGGTGATGGCGCGCTTCACCCGCGAGGTCTTGCATGAGGTTTATGACGAGGAGCTGCGCAAGGCCGCAGCCGCCAATCGTCAGGCCGCCAAGTTCCTGAAAGGGGCCCGGCGGCTCATGGTGCGCGAAAAGGCCCTCATAGGCGAGGCCGGATACCGCGAGCTGCAGGAGATTCTGGCAACCAACAGCACGCTCCATACGGTCTACACCATGAAGGAGCGTCTTCAGGATGTGTGGCGCCGGTCAGCCAGTACGCAGGAGCAGCTCCTCGAGGCCCTACAGGAATGGTGCCACCAAGCGGAGACGACCGGGATCAAAGCCCTTCACGACTTCGCGGCCGCCATCCGCACCTACACCGCGACCCAAACCGCGGCCTGAGGGTCGCGCGCCGCGACGGTCCGTGGCGCGCGCGTGACCCAAGGTTTTTTCACCGTGCCGTTTAGAAAGACGCTCGCCCGCCTTGAGCGGGTGTGGCGTTACGCGTGCCCCACGGCCTGCTGGCTGCGCGCCAGGCGCTCATGCAAGGGGCTCGTGCGCGGGAAATGGGCCTTCAGAAAGGCCATCTGATCGGCGAGCACGCGTCGGCCCTGCAGATAGATGTATTCGGCGTGCGTCGGCACGAAAGGAACGGCGAGCAGCGCCATGTCGGCCTCTTCCGGCGTACGCCCGGCCTTGTGATTGTTGCAGCGCTTACAGGCCGTCACGACATTGTTCCACACATCCTTGCCGCCACGACTCAATGGTGTCACATGGTCGCGCGAAAGGTCGCGAACTGAGAACCGCTCGCCGCAATAGAGACACAAACGGGCATCACGGGCAAACAAGGCCGGATTGCTGAGCGGAGGGACGTAGTGATCGCGCAGGCGCGCGAGCGCGCCATTTTCTCCATAAGTCGCGAGAATGGAGTTGACCTCGACGATGCTGCGCCGGCCGGTGGCGGCATTATAGCCGCCATGGACCCGATACAAGAGGATGCCACATGTGTAGGCCACCTGACCGAGGTGGCAAATACGGACCGCCTCACGGAAATCGATCCACTCAAGCGGCATGCCGGCGACATCGGTGCGCAACACTTGTTGACTAAGCGGGTACATGGCAACCTCGGGCGGCCCGGGCCGCCAACTGCAGCAATGGACCTCAACAGAGGGTTGGCGGTAATATACCGGGCACGGAACGCGAGGACAAGAGCGCCCGGCCCCCTTTTTGCTAGGGGATAGGGGCGCTTCGAATAGGGAACGCCGTGCGGTGACCTCGCGGGCCTGTTACCACAGACACCGCTCAGGTCCCGAGAACCTCGGAAAACGCGGTTTACTTGATCTTCGCCTCGCGATAGGGGACGTGTTTGCGGGCAACGGGATCGAACTTCTTGATTTCAAACTTCTCGGTCATGGTCCGTTTGTTCTTCGTAGTCGTGTAAAAATGGCCGGTATCGGCGCTCGACACGAGCTTGATCTTGTCACGCATGACTCTCTCCTAAAACGATTCACCGCGGGCACGCATCTCGGCCAAAACGACGTCGATGCCCTTCTTGTCGATGGTCCGCAGCGCATGGTGCGATAGACGCAGCCGTACCCAGCGATTCTCGCTATCGACCCACAACCTGCGGTAATGCAGATTGGGCAGAAACCGCCGGCGCGTCTTATTGTTGGCATGCGACACGTTATTACCACTCATGGGCCGCTTGCCGCTGACCTGGCATACCTTGGACATGGGAACCCCCAGATGAATCCGCGAATTGTGCCATAGCATGCGGCTCTTGCCAATCCCCTGTGTTGCGTACCGGCATCCCTCCCGTGCCGCGGGATCCGGGATTTTGGGAGTCGTCGGCGCCGCCCCAGGCCCTCTTGACCCCGCGATTGGCCTTGGGGACGCCCCGAAAGGGAGATTGATGGACCCCGTATCGATTACCATCGGAAATGGGAGGCGAGAAGGAAAGGCGCACCGGCGGCCACGGTACGCCGCCTGCCATGATGGGCACCCATCGCCTGCTATCAAGAAAGTGCGCAAAGGTGCGCACAGTTCTTTTCCTGCCCCGACGTGTCTTGCTGACCACATTCGTGTCTGGCAGGCGTGACTTTCCCGGCTACGGTGGGGGCCATCCCCACCGTAGCGCCGCCGTTGCCGGACGGCCTCGCCACGGGTAGGGCAGTTGCGGTTGCCAGCCGTTTGAGGTTTTGCGCTGCGTTGTGGTCGCGGTCATGGTGCGTGCCGCATTGCGGACACGTCCATTCCCGATCCTTCAATGTCAACGCTTCGTTCTTCCCGTCACAGATCGAGCACAGGCGGCTGCTTGGAAACCAACGATCAGCGATCACCAATCGCGTGCCGTAGCGTTTCGCCTTGTATTCCATCTGCGAGCGGAACATCCAAAAGCCCACATCGCTGATGGCGCGGGCGAGTGTTTCGTTCGCCAGCATCCCTTTGATGTGCAAATCCTCGATCACCACCGCTTGGTTTTCGCGGCAGAGCTGAGTCGTGAGCTTGTGGGTGAAATCCGCTCGGATATTGGCAATGCGGGCATGTCGCTTTGCCAATGTCGCAGAGGATTTCTTGCGATTGCGGGATACGGGCAGTCTCGTTCCTTTTGGCAGACGGGCGTTGGGCGCAAAGCCCGCAGTGATTTTTGCCGCCTCGATCTTGCGGCTAAGGCGACGGCTATGGATTTTCAGGCGACGCAATGCCGCCTTGAGTGGCTTCGGCGCTTCGATGGTCTCCCCGCTGGAAAGGGTGGCAGCCGCCTTGAGGCCGAGATCGACGCCCTGAACCCCGTTTGCGGTGCGTCGGCGGTAGAACTGCGCATCCGGCACTTCGACCTGAATCGCTACAAACCAGTTGTCCGCTGTGCGCGAAACAGTCGCCCCAAGGATTTTGCGTTCGAAGCGCAGCGCCTCTGTCATGGCAACTTCGCCAATTTTTGGCAGACGGATCGTCTTTCCATCCACCCTGAACTTGTCGTTTGCCACGTAGAAGCTGTCGCGGCTGCGACCCTTCTTCTTGAACCGCGGTTCATGGGCAGGTTTGCCGGCTTTGATGTGGGCGAAGAACCGATTCCAAGCTTTGGCCAAGTGAGCAAACGGTTGTGCGTGGGCGTCGCGATGGATGGTCTTCAACCACGGTTGCCCATTCTCGTCGAGCCATTGCCGGTCACTGTACTTGATGGCGTTGAACCGCTTTTTCAGCGCCATCGCATTGGGCTTTTGCCCCGCTGCGTACTGCTTGTTCCACTCGCCCAACGCCCAGTTCCAGACGCGCCGCGCCGTCCCGCAGGCGCGGGCGAAGTTGTCCGCCTGCTCGGGCGTCGGACAAAGGGCGACCTTGTGCGTCAGTTGCACGGATTACTCCTATTCTTCATCAGTCGAGCGCCCTATCCCTTCGCCGGTTTCCACGCACATGACGCGCACCTCTTGCTCTGCCGGATCCCACACCTTCCACACCTTCGATGGCCGCAGCTACGGCTGCGCTCTCGTTGTCGTAATGCTGTTTGAATGCCTTGGCAGGCAGCCAATCGCTGTTTGGCGGAAAATCCGCTTCAATGCGACAGGTCATGTTCCGCATCCTTCTTCAGTGCCTCGTCTAGCTTTTTTCGGTAGTCCCTCAACCCATACAGCCGGGACGAAAAGCCATGCACGATGGTCATCAGGTCTTGCACCATTTCCTGTTCAGGTGACAACCGTTCCTGATTGAGCACCATCAGTTCGCAGCCATTGACCTTGGCAAAATGCTCAAACCACTCAAAACCAAACCGCGTAAGCCGGTCGCGGTGCGCCAGAATCAGCGTCTTGACTTCCCGCCGCCCGATTTCGTCCATCAGCGCGAGGAACTGCTTGCGCTTGAAATTGAAGCCCTCACCCACTTCCTCGATGAACTCGACGTTCGCCCAAGCCTTTCGCCACCACAAACTCCTCCAACACCTGGCGCTGATGGGCGAGATCGGGCTTTTGCGCGGCCCTTGACACGCGGCAGTAGGCAACCAGCCGTGTCGGCTCGGATACCGCATTGCGCAAGCCAATGAACTCGCGGATTTGCGTTTCGGTATACAGGCGTCGGTTGCTGTCCGTCCGTGCCACCGGAACCAACCGGCCCTCGCGCTCAAAGCGTTGCAGCGTCTTGACTGATATGCCCAGCAGCTTCGCCGCCTTGCCTGTGCTCATAGTGTTCTCCATATCTGCGGTAATACGCTATCGCGCACTCCTTGCAATACTAGAGTTTAGCTCCGCCCAGAACGATGCCCTCGCCGTGCGGCCCTTTTTGTGACCCGGTGCGCGCCACATACAGATCCGCTACAACCACCCGCGCTCCTTGAATGAGACGATATGGCCATCGCCGACCACGAGATGGTCGACGACGCGCACGCCAATCAAAGCCAGCGCCTCGGCCAGGCGGCTGGTAAGATCGCGGTCGGCAAGGCTTGGTTCGGCGTGGCCGGAAGGATGGTTGTGCACGAAAATGGCCGCTGCGGCATTATGCAAAAGCGCGCGCTTGACCACCTCACGCGGATACACGACCGCTGCGTCTATCGTTCCCTCGAACAGGACCTCCTCCACGAGCAGGCGGTGACGGACATCGAGAAAAAGGCAGGCAAAGGCCTCGCGCGGACGGTCGCGAAAGGCGGCGGTCAGGTAGCGGCGCGTTATAAGCGATGACGACAAGACGGTTTCGCGCCGCAGGCTTTCCCCGAGGTGGCGTCGGCCCATCTCCAATACCGCTCGCACCACCGCATATTTGGCGGGCCCAAGACCCGGCGCCTCGCAAAACAGACGCTGCTCGACCGTCAACAGGCCACGTAATCCCCCGAAACGCGCCAGCAACGAACGTGCGAGATCCACGGCGGTCTTGCCGCTCACCCCCGTTCTTAGGACAATGGCCAACAGCTCGGCGTCCGACAAGGCCTCCGGGCCGTGTTGCAACAGGCGCTCGCGCGGACGTTCGTCTACCGGCCAGGCGGAAATGGTCATAGGGGCTCCTTGCCGCTACGATAGCAGCAGGCAGCAGGAAACGCTGTCCGGAAAATCACTGGCCACAAAGGGATCGGGAAACGACATGCGGGATATGCCCGTGCTGCAAGACCGCCGTATCGTGTTGGGTATTACCGGTGGTGTTGCCGCCTACAAGACCCCGGAACTCGTGCGCCACCTACGCATGGCGGGTGCTGTGGTGCGCGTCGTATTATCGCGCGCCGCCCGGCAATTCGTCGCCGCCGGGGCCCTGGCGGCGGTCGGGGCCGAGATGGTCGACGACCGGGGACCCGGGATGGTCCATATCGAGCTTGCGCGCTGGGCCGATGTCGTGCTGATCGCACCGGCTACCGCGCATGTGTTATCCCGGCTGGCGGCCGGGGCCGCAGATGACCTCCTGACCACCCTTTGCCTTGCGACCGAGGCCCCGCTCTGCGTGGCTCCGGCCATGAACCGCATCATGTGGCTGAACGCCGCGACGTGCGCCAATTGCGCCGTACTCAGGGAGCGGGGTGTAGGGTTCGTCGGCCCCGGCGAGGGCGCGCAGGCATGCGGCGAAAGCGGCCCCGGGCGCATGAGCGAACCCGGCGAGATCCTAACGGCCCTCGAGCGTCTGTGGGACACGGCCGGGTCCTTGCGCAAAGTCAGGGCGGTGGTGACCGCCGGCGCCACCTACGAGGCCCTCGACCCGGCGCGCGGATTCACTAATCGCAGCTCCGGCAAGATGGGTTATGCGCTGGCTGCGGCGCTCGCCGATCACGGCGCCTCGGTGACACTGGTCTCGGGCCCCACGGCGTTGCCGATCCCTCCTCGCGTGCGCGGCATCACCGTGATGAGCGCATGCCAGATGCGCGATGCGGTATTGGCCTGCCGCGAAGAAATGGATCTCTTTGTCGCAGCCGCGGCGGTCGCCGACTACCGGCCGCAGACCATACTTACGCATAAGCTCAAAAAAGACGCCGAGACGTTGACCGTCACCCTCGTGCGCAACCCCGATATTCTGGCCGAGGTAGCGAGGCTTAACCCCCCGCCGTTTACCGTGGGATTTGCCGCCGAGACCGGCGATCTGGAGACCTTGGCGCGCGCCAAGCGCGCGCGCAAGGGGATCGATCTCATCGTCGCCAACCCCATCGACGAAGCCGGTGTGGGCTTTGCGCAAGACGACAATCGTGTAATCCTGATCGACAAGGAGGGCGCCGTGGCGTGGCCCACCGCGCCCAAGACCGAGATCGCACGCGCGCTTGTGCGCGAGATCATGAAACGCCTGCCAAGGACCCCATCACCGTGACCGCACCTGTCGTCGACCTGAAGATCCTCGATCCCCGATACGGCCGGGAGTTCCCGCTCCCCACCTATGCCACCGCGGGTTCGGCGGCCATTGACCTGCGCGCCTGCGTGCCAGAACCCGTGGCGCTCGCACCATCGGACTGCCGGCTGGTCCCGGCCGGGATTGCCCTCCATATCGCCGACCGCGCATTCGCCGCGCTTATCCTGCCGCGTTCGGGTCTCGGCCATAAGGGCCTGGTCCTTGGCAACACAGTGGGCCTGATTGACTCGGACTATCAAGGCGAGATCACATTATCGTGCTGGAACCGCGGCACCGAGTCGCTTGTGATTGCGCCCGGGGACCGCGTCGCGCAGCTTTTGATCGTGCCGGTGGTCACCGCGCACTTTCGCATCGTCGAGCAATTTTCGGCAGTGACAGACCGCGGCGCGGCGGGGTTCGGCCATTCGGGTATTCGTTGATACCCATCATCCCAGATATCACGAGGAGACTCCCCGCCATGACGGCCATGCCTTTTGCGCCACGCGCCGAGCGCACGGATCTTCCGCCGCCCGGCATCTTCAAATCGTACGACATCCGCGGGATCGTCGACGTTGAACTCACGCCTGAGCACGTGCGCGCCATCGGCCAGGCCATCGGCAGCGAGGCACGCGATCGCGGGCGCTTTACGATCGTGATCGCCCGCGACGGCCGGCTCTCCGGACCCGGCCTGCTTCAGGCCTTGAGCGCGGGACTTAACGCAAGCGGCTGTGACGTCATCAATATCGGACTGGTCCCGACGCCTTTGCTGTACTTTGCGACGCTCGTCTTCGGCACCGGATCGGGCGTCATGCTTACGGGCAGCCATAACCCGCCGCAGTACAACGGCCTAAAGATCCTCCTTGATGATGAGACCTTGTCCGGCGCACAGATCAAGGCCCTCTACGAACGACTAGTCGAGAACCGCCTTCACACAGGCGCCGGCACGAGCCGCGCGGCCGACGTCCGCCAGACCTACCTCGACCGCGTCATAAGCGACGTCCATCTCGAGCGCCCGCTCAAGATCATCCTCGACTGCGGTAATGGCGCCACAGGCGAGCTCGCTCCGACGCTTTTTCGCGCACTGGGATGCGCGGTGACCACCTTGTTTGCCGACATCGACGGGCGGTTTCCCAATCATCACCCCGACCCGAGTCAGCCGGAAAACTTGAAGGATCTTCAGGCGCGCGTGACCGCAGACGGCGCCGATGTCGGACTGGCGTTTGACGGCGACGGCGACAGACTGGCCGTGATCGCGCCCAACGGCGATATCATCTGGCCGGACCGGCAACTTATCCTGTTTGCGCGCGACGTGCTATCGCGCCATCCGGGCGGTCAGATTCTCTACGACGTCAAGTGCTCGCAGGTCGTGGACACGGCCATACGCAAGGCCGGTGGTCGCCCGCTCATGTGGAAAACCGGGCACTCGTTTATCAAGGCCCGTATCCGCCAAGGAGATGTCTTGCTCGCAGGCGAGATGAGTGGCCACATTTTCTTCAAAGAGCGCTGGACCGGGTTCGACGACGGACTTTATGCCGGCGCGCGCCTTCTGGAGCTGCTGGCCAAGGATCCCGCCTCACCGGCCGCGGTGTTCGCCGCTTTGCCCAACACGGTCAATACACCCGAGATCCAGTTACCGGTCACGGAAAATCCGCACGCGCTCGTAGACCTTCTGATCCAGGCCGCGCGCTTTGCCGACGCGAAGGTGACCACCATAGACGGGCTGCGGGTGGATTTCCCGGACGGCTTTGGACTCATTCGCGCGTCCAACACGACCCCCATCCTCGTGTTGCGTTTCGAAGGGACGACCCGGGCCGCGCTTGAACGGATTGAGGCGCGATTCCGCGAACTTGTGAAGGCCGTGAGACCGGCCCTGGCGGGTTGGTAGACGCATCTGGGCTAGGAATTATTCCCAGGAAATTTCTGCGATCGCCCACGCCGTGGGGTTGTCAGCGCCGGGATTTGGCGCCATCCTGTAGGGCTATTAAGATGACCCCCGATAACCGTTAAAGAGGAGAACCACCATCATGCGCCGATTTCTCATCGGAGCCGCTTTCGCGCTCGGCACCGTCGGCACCTGCTACGCCCATAACCCGCTGAACGCCATCCAGGGACCGCGGATCGATCTTAACAAAACCATCATCAAGGTTCCGCTCGCCAAGGGCGTTTCCCCAAAGAGCGCGGTGCAGGCCATGAAGATCGAGGCCGATACCGTCAATATGAAGTATGTGGGCGACCTGCCGCTTTCCAAACAGCTAAAGAACATGGGCATAAAGTCCGGGGTGCTCACGGTGTACGAGTTCTGCAGCCCGCCCATCGCCCACCTCATGGTCGATGCCAACCCGGCGTTTGCCGCCTATCTGCCCTGCCGGATCACCATGGTGGCGGCGGGCGGCCGCGTATGGCTTGAGATGCTAAACCTCAACATGATCATCAATGGCGCGCACCTGAAGGGCAAACTGCGTACGAAGGCCCTGCGCGTCCGCGACGACCTCGACTCCATTCTTTGGGCGGGCGCCCGGGGCAACTGGTAACGCTGATGCGCAAGATCGCGCTGGCGGGCGCGCTTGCCCTGCTGCTGACATGTCCGGCGCCCGGGCAGGCGGCGACCGTCGGCGTGGTCTTTCAGATCAGTACGACCAAGGCGAGTTCATGGAAGGTGGCGGTCCGCAATATCCACAACCTCGAAGTGGCCGGCACGAACGGCCACCACATCGAGGTCGTGGTCCTCGGGCCGGCGATCCGCATACTGCTCAAGGATTCGCCCGTGGCCCGCAATCTGAAGGCGCTTCATGCCTCGGGGGTTACCATAGACGCCTGTGAGGCGGCCATCGTTCGGGCCAGGCTCAAGCCTGGGGTGATCCTGCCGTTTGTCCATTACGTCCGCTCGGGCGTGGCCGAGGTCGTGCATCGCGAGCGTCAGGGCTGGGCCTACGTCCGTCCCTGACCCCCGCGACTTAAAAGGGCCTGTTTCCCGGAGACTGAATCTGGACTTTGGTAATCCGGCCCTTGAGCCGAATTTCAACAGGCCTCTTGCCTGCGCGCCTTCTTGGCATGGCCTACGCCGATATACCCGCCGCCTGCCTCAGGCGTGCAGGGGTGCCGCTCCCGTGGGTCCGTCATAATGGTAACGATGCAGGATCGCTTGGCCCATGGGCGTGCGCAACCACTCGATGAAATGCGACGCCGCGGTCCGGTTTTGGCTCGCCGTCAAGACGGCCGCATAGAACACGAGCGGAGAAGGCCTGTGGATCGTGCCGTGGAGCCGCAAGGATACCGCGTCGTAGGCCTTCTCGTAGGCCGCATCGCCGAGATTGATCTGCGGCGGCAAGGAGAGGTAAGGCAATCCTAGGGCGGCGGGCTGTGTCTTGTAGGCCGAGCTCGCATCGAGCTGTCCGCCCTGCAACCGCGCCATCACCTCCGGCTCCGGGAAGATCTGGCGGTGATTGATGACAGGACCCAAAATACGGCGCGCAAGATGCGGCGCGCGATAATAGCGCTCGGCGAGCCTCATCATGAAAACGACGTTGAGTCCCTGAGGGTCGGTCAGGGGATCGGTGCGCCCAAACCGGACGCCCGGCTCTTCCAATATCCGCCACCACGCCTCATGCCCGGCACGATCCGCCGCGCCCAAGGCCTGCGCGTAACGCGTATGCGGGCTGTAGGCGATGACAAGCTCGGTGCTTGCGATCGCGAACGCCTCGCGCGCCTTGCCGGCACCGAGCACGATATCCATGGGGCCGCGTGTAATGGATATGAAGACATCCGGATGGATGACGCCGGCTGCGATCATATGCGCAAGGCCGAGCGCCCCCTGCGCGCGCCCTTCTATAAGTGTCGCAAACTCGCGGGCCATGACGGGCGCTACCCCATTATGCATGAGCGCTCCCATGGAGCCCGCATAGGCGACATGTAAGCGTGTCTTGATGCGCGCCTCGCCCCGCATGGGCACTAAAAGTGCGCCGGCGCCCATCGCCGCTGACTTTAGAAACGCCCTCCTCGTAAAACCCATAGCCACTCCTTTTTGAGATCAAGATATAAAAACCACCCGCCGGGGCGCTCGGCCGCGATGCACGCGCCGCCTAAGGGCTCACCGCAAGAATGATGTGCGAGGCCTTGATGAGGGCACAGGCGCGCACACCCTTCTTTAGCTGAAGGCTTTCGATACTCTCGTTTGTTATGATGGCGGCAATACTCTTGCCGCTCTCAAGCTCGATGATCACCTCGCCATTCACCGCACCGGTCTGACAGCGGGTTACAACCCCGCATAAGGTATTGCGCGCGCTGGTTTTGATGGGACTGTCCGCTGCCGTCACGATGACCCATGGGGCCTTGATGAGCGCATAGGCCTCGACACCCGGGGCCAACCCCAGGTTGTCCACGCTTTCGTTTGTGATGATGGCCACCAGGGCAAGGCCGTTGCCGATATCGAGTACCACCTCGGCGTTGACCGCCCCCTTCTTGACGACCTTGACCCGGCCGAGAAACTCGTTACGCGCACTCGTCTTCATGTCGAATCGCCTCATCAGCCGAAAAAATTGCTCGAAATCGTCATGACCCTGCAAGGCCTCCAGGAAACGCTGGTACTCGCCTTCGAGTCTCTGAAACGCCGACAGGGCCTGCAGACCAAAAGGGGTAAGGACCGTGCCTCCCCCGCTTTTGCCCCCCGAAACCCGTGCCACGAGCGGGGTGGCGGCCAGATTGTTCATACCCTCGACCGCCTCCCAGGCGGCCTTGTAGCTGAGCCCCAAGGCCTTGGCGGCCGATGCGATCGATCCGAGCTCGGCGATCTTCTCCAAGAGTTCGATGCGGCCCTTGCCACGATTCCCGCCGGACTTTGCGACCAAGCGCATGATTGAGGGATGCGGCGCTCCTCGCCCCTTCATAAGACCTCGCCTCTATATGGTTATGTACTTTTAATACATAACGCTTTGCGCGTCAACGACGTTCGGACTCAGCCGTACAGAAACTTTTGATCCGTAAACTCAAAGCGGCGCTTGCAGCGCAGCGCGAGGCGAGAAAACTCGACCCTCCCGGGCACGCGGTATCGGACGCAAGGAAGATATCAAACGCTCCGGTTGTGGCGGTGGCTTAG
>JAKARW010000019.1:0-14430 GCA_021819125.1 Pseudomonadota bacterium
TTTATTGGCTCCCCGGGAAGGACTTGAACCTCCGACCCGGTGATTAACAGTCACCTGCTCTACCGACTGAGCTACCGGGGAACATAAGGCCCGCTATGCTACGAAGCCCCGGTCCCGACGTCAAGGACCACGGGTATATTCACGGGTATATTTATGACTGCTCGCTAGAGGCCCGGGCCATTTGTTGTGGCTCCAGGAATCGTCGCAGGCGCGTGACCGCCTCCCTCAGGGTCTGATCGCTCGTCGCATAAGAAAAGCGCAGATGGCCTGGGGATCCGAACGCCGAGCCCGGAACTGCGGCGATGCCGGCATGTTCAAGGAGTGCCTCGGCCAGGGCCTGATCATCCGGTAGGCCCAGGGCCATCAGGGCCCCGGTGACTTCGGGAAAGAGATAAAAGGTGCCGTCGGCGCGCCGACATTGAAAGCCCGGCAATGTCATAAATTGCGCATGCAGCCAGTCATGGCGGGCCTTGAATGCCTCGCACATGGGGGTGACAAGGGTGGTTCCGCTGCGAAGCGCGGCCTCCGCGGCTACTTGCGAGATGGATGCCGGGTTCGAGGTACTCTGCGATTGGACCTTGGCCATGGCCTTGATGAGGTCGACCGGGCCGGCCGCATAACCTATGCGCCAGCCGGTCATCGCATAGGCCTTCGAGACCCCGTTTAGGACAATGGTGCGGTCCAGGAGGTCCGGGCAGACGTTGGCGATATTGGCAAACGGCTCGCTGCCCCAGGCGATGTGCTCGTACATGTCGTCGCTTGCGATCAGGACATGCGGGTAGCGGCGCAGTACCTCGCCCAGGCCGGCAAGCTCCGCGCGGGTATAGACGGCGCCGGTCGGGTTCGAGGGGCTGTTTAAGACGAAAAGTTTGGTCTTATAGGCGAGCGCCGCATCCAGGGCCTCCGGGGTGATCTTGAAGCCCTGCTTGAGCGTGGTCGGGATAATGACCGGCGTGGCGTCGGCCATCAAGACGATGTCGGCGTACGAGACCCAGTAGGGCGCGGGAATGACGACCTCGTCCCCGGCATCAAGCAGCGCCTGGGCGAGATTGTAGAAACTTTGCTTGCCGCCGACCGACACCAAAATCTGCGACGTGGTAAAATGCAAACTGTTCTCGCGGGCGAACTTCTCGGCCACCGCGGCTTTGAGTTCCGGCGTGCCGTCGACCGCGGTGTATTTGGTGAAGCCGGCGCGGATGGCGCGGATCGCCGCTTCCTTGATGAGGTCCGGGGTATCGAAATCCGGTTCGCCGGCACCTAGGTCCAGGATATCCCGCCCCTCGGCCTTGAGGGCCTTGGCGCGAGCGGTGACGGCAAGCGTCGGCGAGGGCTTGATTCGGCCTACACGGGCCGATAGTGTCAGTTTGGGCAAGCGGGAACCTTTTCGGGCATCTACTCGTCCCTATATTACCCTGGATATCGATGCAACCAAAGCGGCACGCAGAACGTTTCGAGATTGCCAGCCACTATGCCCCGGCCGGGGATCAGCCGACGGCCATCAAGTCGCTGGTGGAGGGCTTACGGGCCGGGCTCGCCTTCCAGACCCTGCTTGGGGTCACGGGCTCGGGGAAGACTTTTACCGTCGCCAATGTCATAGCCGAGCTCCAGCGCCCAGCCCTGGTCCTCGCGCCCAACAAGACGCTCGCGGCCCAATTGTACTCGGAGATGCGCGACTTCTTTCCCGACAACGCCGTCGAGTATTTCGTTTCGTACTATGATTACTATCAGCCGGAGGCCTATATCCCGGCTTCCGATACCTTTATCGAAAAAGACGCCGCGATCAACGAACATATCGAGCAGATGCGGCTGTCGGCGACCAAGGCCCTCCTGGAGCGGCCGGATGCGATCATCGTCGGTACCGTGTCGGCCATCTATGGCCTAGGCGACCCCGGCGCCTATCACGCCATGATCCTGCATCTGAAAAAAGGCGCGGTCTTTGACCAGCGCGCGATCCTAAAGCGCCTGGCGGAGATGCAGTACACGCGTAACGACATGGAGCTCAAACGCGGCACCTTCCGGGTCCATGGCGATGTGATAGACATTTTCCCCGCCGAGTCCGAGCAGCTGGCGATCCGCGTGAGCCTATTCGATGAGCTGATTGAAGATCTCATGGAGTTCGACCCGCTCACCGGTGACATCGTAAGCCGGCTGGGGCGCGCGACCGTCTACCCCAAGTCCCATTACGTCACGCCGCGGGATACCATCTCGGGGGCGGTCGACCTGATCCGCGAGGAGCTGCGCGTGCGGCTCGAGGAGTTGCATGCCGCCAACAAGCTGGTCGAGGCCCAGCGGCTTGCCGAGCGGACGCGCTTTGATCTCGAGATGATGAAGGAGATTGGCTACTGCTCGGGGATCGAGAACTACTCCCGCTACCTTTCCGGGCGCAAGGCCGGGCAGCCGCCTCCGACCCTCATTGATTATCTCCCCAAGAATGCGCTACTCATCGTAGACGAGAGCCATGTGACCATGCCGCAGCTCGGCGGCATGTACCGCGGCGATCGTTCGCGCAAGGAGACGCTTGTCGAGTATGGCTTCCGATTGCCGTCGGCGCTCGACAACAGGCCGCTTAAACTCGAGGAGTTCGAGGCCTTGATGCCGCAGACGATCTTCGTCTCGGCGACGCCCGGACCCTATGAGGCGGCTCGCGCGTCGACCGTGATCGAGCAGGTGGTGCGGCCGACCGGGCTTGTCGATCCCGAGGTCGAGGTGCGTCCGGTCGGCCGTCAGGTCGATGATCTCCTGGCCGAGGCGCGGTTGCGCGCCGCGCGCGATGAACGGGTGCTCGTGACCACCCTGACGAAGCGCATGGCCGAGGACCTGACCGAATACTTCCATGAGCACGGCGTGCGCGTGCGCTATCTGCATTCGGACATCGATACCGTCGAGCGCGTCGAGATCATACGCGACCTGCGCGCCGGGGCCTTCGATGTCCTGGTCGGCATCAATCTCTTGCGCGAGGGGCTCGATATCCCGGAGGTGTCGCTGGTGGCGATATTGGATGCCGACAAGGAGGGTTTCCTACGTTCCACGCGGTCTTTGATACAGACCATAGGGCGAGCGGCGCGGAATCTGTATGGCCGCGCGATCCTTTACGCCGACACCGTCACCGATTCCATGCGCGCGGCGATAGACGAGACCGACCGCCGTCGCGCAAGACAGCTGCAGTTCAATCAGGATCACGGCATCACACCCCGGGGGGTGGTGAAGGCGGTGAAGGAGCTGATCGATGGGGTGCCGGGACGGGTCGCGCCGGGGGCGGCGCGCAGTCGCACCGAGCAGACCGCATCCCTGTCCCCCGAGGCCTTGGGCAAGCTTTTGAAAAAGCTCGAAAAGGAGATGTACCACCATGCCCAGAGCCTGGAGTTCGAGCAGGCCGGCAAGTTGCGTGATCGTATCCAGGCCCTGCGCCGCAGCGCCCTGAAACCGGGTTCAGCGGAGCGGTTGATCGATGTCTGATGAGACCTTGCGCGGCGCGGTTGTTCGCCCCCGCTTGACTATGGTAAGGTTCGCAGCCCGAAGGCGCGTAGCTCAGTGGTAGAGCACTACCTTGACATGGTAGTGGTCGGTGGTTCGATCCCACTCGCGCCTACCAACTTCCTTATTGAAACGTCGGCGTCAGGCCGGCAGACGAGAAGCCGCTAACGCCCATGCCTGTCATTACCCTCCCCGACGGAAGCGAGCGGACTTACGACGCGCCGGTGACCGTGGCTCAAGTGGCCTCCGACATCGGCCGCGGGCTTGCGCGCGCGGCCATTGCCGGGCGGGTCGACGGCCGGCTCGTCGATACCTCGTTTGAGATGACGAAGGATGCGCGGCTTGCCATCGTGACCGACAAGGACCCGGAAGGGCTCGAGGTCCTGCGGCATTCGACCGCGCACCTGCTCGCGCATGCCGTAAAGAGCCTGTACCCCGAGGCCCAGGTCACCATAGGGCCTGTGATCGGCGAGGGGTTTTATTATGATTTCGCCTACGCGCCGGGTTTTGGTCCGGACGATCTCAAACGCATCGAGGACAAGATGCGCGCCCTGGCGCGCGAGGACATCCCGGTGGTGCGCGAGGTCATGGACCGCGATCAGGCGATCGCCTTCTTCGAGGGATTGGGTGAGGCCTATAAGGCCGAGATCATCCGCGACATCCCTGTAGCAGACACGATCTCGCTCTATCGCCAGGGCGACTTTGTCGATTTGTGCCGTGGTCCGCATGTGCCGGCCACGGGCAAACTCAAGCATTTCAAGCTCATGCGCCTGGCGGGCGCCTACTGGCGCGGGGATGCGCGCAATCCCATGCTGCAACGGGTGTATGGCACCGCATTCGCGACCCGCGAGGCCTTGGACGAGCACCTCCTGCGTCTGGAGGAGGCCGAGCGCCGCGATCATCGCCGCATCGGTCGGGCCCTCGATCTCTTCCACATCCAGGAAGAGGCCCCGGGAATGATCTTCTGGCACGATCATGGGCTGCGTATCTATCAGGCCATCGAGCAATATATAAGGAATCTTTTGCGCGCCCATGGCTACCAGGAGGTGCGCACCCCGCTCATCATGGATAAGAGTCTCTGGGAGCGTTCGGGGCATTGGGACAAATTCGCCGATGGCATGTTCACGACCTCGTCTGAGAAGCGCGAGTACGCGGTCAAGCCCATGAACTGCCCCGGGCATGTGCAGATCTTCAATCAGGGCCTGAAGAGCTATCGCGACTTGCCCCTGCGGCTCGCCGAGTTCGGCTCCTGCCATCGCAATGAGCCTTCCGGGACCCTGCACGGGCTCTTGCGCCTGCGCAACTTCGTGCAGGACGACGCGCATATTTTTTGCGCCGAGGCTGACGTCCAGCCGGAGGTGAGCGCGTTCATCGACCTGCTCTACCGGGTGTACGCCGATTTCGGTTTTCGCGACGTCTTGGTAAAGCTCTCGACCCGGCCCGAGCAGCGGGTCGGCGCCGATGAGTTGTGGGACAAGGCCGAGGCGGCCCTCGAGCAGGCCTTGACCGCCAAGGGTCTGGCGTTCGAGCTTCAGCCCGGCGAAGGGGCCTTTTATGGCCCGAAGATCGAGTTTGCCCTGAAGGACAGCTTGGCGCGGGTGTGGCAGTGTGGGACTATCCAGGTGGATTTCGCCATGCCCCGGCGTTTGGGGGCGAGTTTCGTGACGGCCGAAGGCCAAAAAGCGGTCCCGGTCATGCTGCACCGTGCCATCCTGGGCTCGCTTGAGCGATTCATCGGGATCCTGCTTGAAGAGCACGCCGGGGCCCTGCCGTTATGGCTTTCGCCGGTACAGGCGGTGGTGCTTCCCATCGCTGATCGCCATGCAGAGGTGGCGCAGCGGGTGACCGATGAGTTGCGGGCGGCCGGCTGGCGCCCCGAGTCGGACTTGAGAAACGAGAAGATAGGCTTTAAAATCCGCGAGCATACCCTGCAAAAGGTTCCGTATTTGCTCGTCGTGGGCGACCGCGAGGCCGAGCAGGGGACGATTTCGGTGAGAACCCGTGAAGGTGTAGACCTTGGCGGGATGACGGTGGGGACCTTGACCGCGCACGTCGGCGCGGGCTTGGTTGGTCCGGGACGTGTGGAGGAGTAGATTATCGCTTCGGAACGTGAGACGCGGCTCAATGGGCAGATTACGGCCCCGCGTATAAGGTTGATTGGCGCTGATGGATCGCAGGTCGGCATCGTCGCGAATGCAGACGCTCAGAAGGCGGCCGAGCTGGCAGGGCTCGATCTCGTGGAGATATCGCCGAATGTGTCGCCTCCGGTCTGCCGGATCATGGATTACGGCAAGTTCCAGTATGAGGAGAGCAAGCGCCGCCACGTTGCCAAGAAGAAGCAAAAGCAGATCCAGGTCAAGGAGGTGAAGTTTCGCCCCGGGACCGATATCGGCGACTATGAGGTGAAGGTTCGTAACCTCATCCGTTTTCTCGAAAATGGGGATAAGGCCAAGATCACGCTGAGGTTCCGGGGGCGCGAGATGGCCCATCAAGACCTCGGCATGGAGCTCTTGAAGCGGGTCGAGGGGGATCTGTCGGAGTATGGGATCGTCGAGCAGCGCCCGCGGCTCGAGGGTCGGCAGATGGTGATGGTCGTCAATCCGAAGAAGTAGTCGGAGACGAACGCGGGCAAAGTGGCGGTACAACGAACGACCGACTTAAAGCCAGGAAAAAGGCCGGAAGGCTGCTTGAGCGGGACGATGACAAGAGCGCACAGCGCAGAGGATGATATGCCGAAATTGAAAACAAACCGTGGGGCCGCGAAGCGCTTCAAGAAGGGCGCGGGCGGCTTCAAGTGCCGCCATTCGCATCTGCGTCACATTTTGACCACGAAGAG
This sequence comes from Pseudomonadota bacterium, assembly GCA_021819125.1. Lineage (GTDB taxonomy): Bacteria > Pseudomonadota > Gammaproteobacteria > Acidiferrobacterales > Acidiferrobacteraceae > Acidiferrobacter. The sequence continues at coordinate 6,311 of JAKARW010000019.1, forward strand.
CACGAAGCGTAAGCGCCATCTGCGGGCCGATCGCATGGTTCATCCATCGGACGTGGCGGGGGTCACCCGCATGCTTCCCTACGCCTAAGGAGGATACCCCATGCCACGCGTCAAACGCGGAGTTACGGCCCGGGCCCGGCATAAAAAGGTCACCGCGCTCGCCAAGGGTTACCGAGGTGCGCGCAAGAATGTCTTTAGGGTCGCAAAGCAAGCAGTGGCCAAGGCCGGTCAGTACGCCTATCGCGACCGGCGTGATCGCAAGCGTCAGTTCCGGGCGTTGTGGATCGTGCGCATCAATGCCGCCGCGCGTGAGTGCGGTCTGAGCTATAGCCGGCTCATGGATGGTCTGCGCAAGGCCTCGATCGTCATCGATCGTAAGGTGCTGGCGGACATCGCGGTCGCCGACAAGGCGGCATTCGCGGCACTGGCCGAGAAGGCCAAAGCGACACTATCCGTCGCCTAAGGGGATTGTCTGCGGGACATGGGCGAGCCGTTCGCAGAAAGGCTTGAGCGGCTGGCGCGCGAGGCCGACGGTGAACTTGCCGAAGCCTCCGACCTCGCGGCCCTTGAGGCGTGGCGGGTGCGGTTTCTCGGTAAGAGCGGCCGGCTTACCGAGGAATTGAAACGCATAGGGACCTTGAGCGTCGAGGAGCGGCCACGCGCGGGCCAGCTCGTCAATCAGATCAAGGGGCGTCTCGAGGAGGCGCAAGCGAGGCGGCGCGAGTCGCTCGAAGCGCGCGCGCAGGAGGCACGGCTCGCCGCCGAGGCGGTCGATGTCACCCTTCCCGGACGAGGCCTCGGGCGGGGCGGCCTGCATCCGCTGACGCAGGCTTTAAGGCGTATCGAGGATATCTTCGCGGCTCTGGGTTTCGACTGGGCCGAGGGCCCGGAGATCGAAGACGAGTTCCATAATTTCGAAGCCCTCAATATCCCCGCCCATCACCCGGCGCGGGCCATGCACGACACCTTCTATCTCGAGTCCGGTGGCCTGTTGCGCACGCACACCTCCACGGTACAGATCCGGTTTATGGAGCGCCACGCGCCACCCTTGCGGATCATCGCCCCGGGGCGCGTGTATCGCGCCGATGCCCTCGACCCGACCCATAGCCCGGTGTTTCACCAAGTCGAGGGTCTGGTGGTGGCCGAGGGCATCCATATGGGGCACTTGAAGGCGACCTTGAAGGGGTTTCTCGAAAGGTTTTTCGAGCGGCCGCTTGCCATGCGTCTGCGGCCATCCTATTTCCCGTTTACCGAACCGTCGGCGGAGGTGGACATCGGGTGCCTTTTGTGCGGCGGCACGGGATGCCGGGTGTGCAAGGGGACCGGGTTCATCGAGGTCTTGGGGTGCGGGCTCGTGCACCCCGAGGTGCTGGCGCGCATCGGTATCGATGCCGAACGCTATACCGGTTTTGCCTTTGGGATGGGCGTCGAGCGGCTCTTGATGTTGAAAGACGGGGTGCCGGATGTCCGGCTTTTTTACGAGAACGATCTGCGTTTCCTAAGGAGCCTCGGGTAGGCCGTGCGCATCGCGAAACAATGGCTTTGTGATTGGCTCGATACACAGCTGCCCTTCGCGGACCTGGCGGCGGCGTTGACGCGTGGCGGCTTTGAGATCGAAGGCTCAGGGGTCACAGGGCCCCCATTGGCGGGCGTGGTGGTGGGACGCATCACGGCCATCGCGGCGCACCCGGACGCCGAGCGGCTGCGGGTCTGTAAGGTCGATGTCGGCGCAGACGGCACCCGCACCGTGGTGTGCGGCGCGGCCAACGCCCGGATCGGGTTGAAGGCGCCGCTGGCGCTGCCAGGCGCGGTGCTCGGGGAGCGCGTCATCGCCGAGACCGAGCTGCGCGGGGTGCATTCGCAGGGCATGTTGTGTTCCGGCACGGAGCTTGGGCTTGGCGCCACCGAGGGCCTGTGGGAACTGCCGGACGACGCGCCGCCCGGGGTGCCGCTTGCCGACTATTTCCGGTTTGGTGATCCCTATCTGGACGTGGCCGTGACCCCCAACCGCGGCGATTGCCTGAGCGTCAAAGGTCTGGCGCGCGAGATGGCGGCGCTGACTGGCGGGCGCTTTCGCGCGCCGCGGCCGCGGGCCCTGAAGGTAAGCGGCGTCACGCCGCGCGTGTCGGTCGAAGACACGTCTCGTTGTCCGCGCTATTGCGCGCGTCTCATAAGCGATATCGCGCCCGACAGACGCTCGCCTGGGTGGCTTGTCGAGCGCCTGCGCGTGTGCGGGGCGAGCGCGCGCCATCCGGTGGTGGATGTCACCAACTACATTCTTTTTGATCTCGGCCAACCGCTGCATGCGTTCGATGCCGCGCGCGTCCGGGGCACGGTGGTGGCGCGCTGCGCGAAGGCCGGCGAGGAGATCGTATTGCTCGATGGCGTAAAGCGCGCGCTTCATGTCGGCGATCTTGTCATCGCCGACGACGAGGGGCCGCTTGCCGTGGCCGGAGTGATGGGCGGTATGCGCGCGGCGGTCGGGCCGGCGACGCGCAGCGTGTTACTGGAGGCCGCGTATTTTCGTCCCGACGCGTTGTCGCAGACGGCCCGCCGCCTTGGTCTACCCACCGAGGCGGCGTTGCGTTTCGAGCGCGGCGTGGACCCTGAGCTCTGCGAATTGGCCCTCGGGCGCGCCACGGCCTTGATCCTAAAGATCGCAGGCGGCGTGGCAAGCCCCATCGCCGAGTGCAGCGCACCGGAACACTGGCCGCGCCCGAAGCCGATACGCCTGCGATTGGAGCGCATCCACCGGTTGCTTGGGATCGGTGTGCCACGCGCTGAGGTCAAGCGCCTGCTGAGGGGGCTTGGCATGACAGTCGTGGCCTCGCACGGCGATCTGCTCGTGACCGCGCCGCGTTTCCGGTTTGATGTTCACGCCGAGATCGACCTCATAGAGGAGGTCGCGCGCCTCCTTGGATACGACGAGATCCCCCCAGTCGAGCTTGGGTCGGTTCTGGTATCGGCGAGCCCCCGGACCCTGGGGACACGGCGCGCCGCCGATCTGCTCGTGGACCGCGACTATCAGGAGGCCATGACCTTCAGTCTCGCCGACCCCGAGGAGCAAGCGCGCCTGGGGTTCTTGGCGCAGACCCTGCTTCGTAATCCCTTGGCGGCCCCCTGGTCGGCGCTGCGCGCAAGCCTGATCCCCGGGCTTTTGGCCGCCGCCGCCCATAACCGCCGCCGCCAGCTGGGGCGTGTGCGCCTTTTCGAGGTGGGGACCTGCTTTGGCGCCGCGGATTCGAAGACGGCGGCGATAGGCGAAGAGTCGCGGCTTGCGGGCGTGGCCCTGGGGCCGGTGTGGCCGGAGCAGTGGGGGGCGCCGGCGCGAGCCGTGGACTTCTTCGATGTGAAGGGTGATGTCGAGGTGCTCTGTGCCTTGGCCCGCGAGACACCGGTGGTGACCGCCGACGGCGCCCCGCCGTTTCTGCAAAAGGGGCTCGCCGCGACCTTAAGCCTGCGCGGCCAACCGATCGGATTTGTGGGGGGGCTTGCCCCTGCCCATCGCCTGCGCCTCGGTTTCGAGGAGCCGGTGTTCGTCTTCGAGATCAAGGCCTCACTCTTTGGGCAGCCGCCTGCGGCGCGCGCTAAAGAGCCCCCGCGTTTCCCGTCGGTGCGCCGCGACTTGGCCGTGGTCGTACCCGCGGGCCTACCCGCTGGTGCGGTCCTAGAGACCGTTCGTCGGCATGCCGGACCGCTTCTACAAGGTCTCGTTTTATTTGATATGTATCAGGGCGAAGGCCTTGATTTAGGAAAGAAAAGCTTGGCGCTGGGCTTGACCTTGCAGGACTTCTCGCGCACTCTTACTGATGAGGTGGTCGAGGGTCTTGTGACACAGGTCCTGACGGCCCTGAAAGCGGCCTATGGGGCTGAACTCCGACAATAACAAAAAACAAGTCACGTCAAGGGACGGAACTCATGGCATTGACGAAGGCGGACCTCGCTGAGGCGTTGTTCCAGGAGCTTGGCCTCAATAAGCGCGAAGCCAAGGATTTTGTCGAACTCTTTTTCGAGAAGATTGGCGAGGCTTTGGGCCAGGGCGATACGGTCAAGCTGTCGGGGTTCGGCAATTTCGATATCCGCCGCAAGGGCCGGCGGCCGGGGCGCAACCCTAAGACCGGCGAGGCGGTCCCGATCGCCGAGCGACGTGTCGTGACATTTCGCGCGAGCCATAAGCTCAAGGAGCGGGTCGACAGCCATGCTCGATCCGGGGGATAACAGCGAGCTGCCCCCGATTCCGGGGAAGCGCTATTTCACCATCAGCGAGGTGAGCGACCTCTGCCGCGTAAAGCCACATGTGCTGCGCTACTGGGAACAGGAGTTCCCGAAGTTGCAGTCGGTCAAGCGGCGCGGCAATCGCCGTTATTACCAGCGCCACGACGTCGAGCTGATCCGCGGGATCCGGCATCTCCTCTATATCGAGGGCTTTACCATAAGCGGCGCGCGCAATCGGTTGATGCATGACGCCGGACCGCCCGCCGAGATCCGCGCCCAGACCCTGGCGCTGGTGGCCGAAGGGCTCGAAGAAGTGCGCCGGCTTTTGACACCGGACGCCAGTCCTTCCTAGAATCTCCGCGGAGGCGAGTTATGTCCCGATATCGCGATATTGTCACGCCGGCGGTCGTAGCCGACCATATCAACGACCCGTCATGGGTCATTCTCGATTGCCGCTTTACCTTAAGCGACCCCGAAGACGGGGCCGAGGCCTATGCCGAGGGACACCTGCCGGGGGCGCGCTATGCGGATCTCGAGCGCGACCTGTCTGGGCCCCGCGACGGTCGTTCGGGGCGTCACCCCTTGCCGGAGCCGGCGGCGTTTGCCGACACCTTGCGGGCCTGGGGGATCGGCCCCGGGACCCAGGTGGTGGCCTATGACGAGGCGAGTTCGGTGTATGCCAGTCGGCTGTGGTGGCTCATGCGCGGCTTTTGGGGCCATGAGGCGGTGGCGGTCCTCGACGGAGGGCTTATGGCGTGGCTTGCCGAGCGGCGGCCGCTTACGACCGAAGTACCGAAGGGGTCCGCGGGCGCGGCCTATCCGCGGTCCTCGCACGCCGATGGGGTTTGGCTTGATACCGCCGCCGTCGAGGCCGTGGTGCGGGGAGGTGACGGGCGTCTGCTGGTCGACGCACGCGGCCTGGCGCGCTACCGGGGGACGACCGAGCCCTTTGACCCGGTGGCCGGGCATATCCCCGGCGCGCGCAACCGCCCGTTCGAGGGCAACCTGCGTCCCGACCGGACCTTTCGGCCGGCGGATGAGTTGCGCTCGGAGTTTCTGGCGTTGCTCGATGGTCGCCCGGCCGGCGATATCGTGCATTACTGCGGTTCCGGGGTGTCGGCTTGCCACAATATCCTGGCCATGGCGCGGGCGGGCTTTGGCGTCACGGCCTTGTATCCCGGCTCGTGGAGCGCGTGGGTGAGCGACCGGGACCGTCCGGTGGCGACCGGGGACCGGCCGGAGTGAATCATTCGGAATGAATTCCCGAGCTTAAAGGAAATAGGAACAGGACCGGGGCGTCGGGCGCGCGTCGCTTTAAGTCTCGCGGTCCGGGGATGGATCCCGTCAAATGGAGGCATGGCGATGAAGCTCTACGATCTCGAACGGTCCGGAAACTGTTACAAGATCCGGCTGTTGTTGGCGTTTCTGGGACAGACCTACGAACGCGTGCCGGTGGCCCTTGATCAGGGCGCGCACCGCACCGCCGAATTTCTGCGCCTCAATCCTCGCGGCCAGGTTCCGGTGTTGGTGACCGACGACGCCACCGCGATCTGGGATTCCACCGCCATCCTCGTGTATCTCGCGCGGCGTTTTGGTAAGGAGCAGTGGCTCCCGGGGGACCCGCTTGGCATGGCGCGTGTCATGCAGTGGCTCGCGCTCGAACAAAACGAGGGGCGCTACGGGACCGCACGCACGCGCGTGATCGCCTTAGGCATCAAAAGCACCCTGGGTCAGACCGGGAGCCTGGATGAGTCGCGGCGCTTGGCCGAGATTGCCTTCGCGACCCTCGAGGAGCGCCTGGCAAACCATTCATGGCTTGCCGCCGATCACCCGACGATCGCCGATATCGCCTGCTACCCCTACACCACGCTCTATCCGGAGAGCGGTTTTTCGCTCGACGCCTATCCCGCGATCCGCGCCTGGTTTGCGCGTCTCGAGGCGCGGCCCGGTTACATCCCCGTGCCACGGCGGCCGGTCGGCGCCGGCTGAGAGCGGCCTTAAAGACTTAAGGCCGGTTTGTAGGCGGGGGTTCCCGGGGTGGGCTCGGGGGCTTTGGCAGAAGGCCCGCAGCGATCAGTTGTTCCTGCGAGATCGATAAGATCGCAAGCTTTGCCACGGTGGCGTTTAGGATCTGCGCGTCGATATAGGCGCGATGCGCGTGGTAATGGGCGACGTCGCGGCGCAATGTCCGTATCCGGGTCACGAGCTGGGGTAGGGTCAGGATGAGCCGTCCCGAGAGCACAAGACAGCCGAGCCCTTCTGTCACAAGACGTGCACGTAGTGGTAAGGGGTGGCCAAGTCGCATAAGCGCAAAGGCCCCAAGAAGGACAAGCCCCAGTTCGACCGTGATGATGACGCCTTCACGCAGCCAGAAGCGATGACGCCATTCCCGCGTGCCCGGGAAATGGGCGGCGACGGTGGCACGACAGCTGTGGAATTGATAGCGGATGTAGCGGGTAGTGGCATCGGGGCGGCGCATACAATGGCCTCCGCCCCGTGCCGTGTCTGTCAATCCCCGAGTACGGGTCTGCGCTCTCCATCTCCCTGGAGCGCGTAGGCCTCTTCGCCATGGGCGGCGTCGTCGCCTATCAGCAGGTCCTCATCGCTCATCCGAAGCGGCATGAAAAGACTGATGACCTTCAGGATGATGACGGTGCCGACCACGTTCCAGGCGATGATGAAGCCCGCCCCGATCAGCTGCAAAACGACCTGATGGAAGTCGCCATAGGCCCAGCCCGTGTAGTTTACGCCCGGTGCCGCCTTGCCGGTACCGATCCATTCGAGCATGCGCGGATCGGCGAGTATCCCGGTTAGTATTCCGCCCAAAAGGCCGGCGACCGCGTGGGTGTGAAAGACGCCGAGCGTGTCATCGACTTTGCGCATGAACGCCTTTTTACCAAGCCAGTTCATGCTGATCCACGGAATGATGCCAGCGCAAAGACCGATGATGATCGCCCCCCAGCCATTCACATAACCGGCGGCCGGCGTGATCGCCACGAGTCCCGCGATCATGCCGTTGACGGCGCCCAGGACCGAAGGCTTTTTGAAGAAGGTGGTATCAAAGATCGTCCAGGTCAAAAGCGCCACGGCGGTCGCGATGTTCGTGTTCAGGATCGCGGCGGCGGCATCAGCATTGGCGAAGTAGGGGTCGCCACCGTTGAAGCCATCCCAACCGAGCCACAAAATGCCGGCGCCCGCCAAGGTCACAAGGACGCTGTTTGGCAGAAACGATTCGCGGTCGCGCTGTAGGCGCGGGCCGATCATGGCCGCGGCCGTGAACCCCGAGACGCCGGCGGCGAGGTGGATGACGTAACCGCCCGAGAAGTCCGCCACACCCAGGGTGCCGAGCCAGCCTCCGCCCCAGAGACTGAAGGCGCCGACTGTGTACACCACCGTAAGCCATATCGGCACGAACACCATCCACGCGCGGAAGTTCATGCGCCCGAGCAGGGATCCGGCGAGAATGATCAGGGTGATGGCGGCGAACACGAACTGGAAAAAGACCATGGTCGCCATCGGAAAGGCGAGCCCCGGCATGCCCGATGCCGCCGCCGGTATGACCGCCCGTCCCTCCTCCAGGACCGATGAGATGATGGGTCCTGGGCGACCGAGAAAGGTCGTGAGTTCGGGACCGAAGCTCATGTTGTAGGCCCACAACACCCAGGCGACGAGCACCGCGGCGAACGCGTAGAGCGCCATGAAGGCCGAGTTGATGGCCCACTTCTTTTTGACGATTCCCCCGTAGAGTATGACAAGACCCGGGACACTTTGAAGACCGACAATGGTGGCGGCGGTCAATTGCCAGGCATTGTCGCCGGCATTAAGCCAGCTCGGTGCAGGTATCAGCATAATTCCCCCAATTTGTGAAATGCGATCGGACCAAGGCAAGATCCGTGCCCACGGCC
>JAKARW010000019.1:14530-32316 GCA_021819125.1 Pseudomonadota bacterium
GATGTGCGCGACGCCGCGGCCCTCGACCGGCTTTTGGGCGAACAGGCCTTCGATGCGGTGATCCACTTCGCGGGCCTGAAGGCGGTCGGGGAGTCGGTGCAAAAGCCACTCCTCTATTATGACAACAACGTCCAGGGGACGATCACGCTGCTGCGTGCCCTGGAGAGGGCCGGGGTGCGGACCTTCGTGTTCTCGTCGTCGGCTACGGTATATGGCGACCCGGCTTGTGTCCCTATACGCGAGGATTTCCCGCGCGCGGCCACCAATGCCTATGGGCGCTCGAAGATCATGATCGAGGATGTGCTCGCCGATCTCGCGGCCGCCGACTCCCGATGGCGCATCGCGCGCCTGCGCTATTTCAATCCGGTCGGGGCCCATGAGAGCGGACTTCTCGGCGAGGATCCCCAGGATGTCCCCAACAATCTCATGCCCTATATCTGTCAGGTCGCAGTCGGCCGCCGGGAGGCGCTGCGCGTCTTCGGGGGCGACTACGAGACCCCGGATGGCACCGGCGTGCGAGACTACATCCACGTCGTGGATCTGGCGCTGGGGCATGTGGCGGCCCTCAGTTACCTGCAAGACCACGCGGGCCTTTTGACTGTGAATCTCGGGACGGGGCGCGGTTACTCGGTGCTGGAGATGGTGGAGGCCTTCGGGCGGGCCTGCGGGCGGCCCGTGCCCTATGAGGTGGTGGCGCGCAGGCCGGGGGACGTGGCGCTATGCTACGCCGATCCGCAGGCGGCGTGCGAGCTCCTCGGCTGGCGGGCGGTCCATGATCTCGATGCCATGTGCCGGGATGCCTGGCGTTGGCAGCAGCAAAATCCCGGGGGTTACGGGGCATGACCGCAACCTAAAGCGTGCCAAGGCGCAAGCGCCCGGGTCGTTGGGGCCGGGCGGCGTGGGCCAACGCGAGCGCTTAAGCCTAATGGCTCCACGGCTGCAACATGAAGGTCTGATATTCGACGGCCTCCATGTCGCGATCAAGCCACACGAGCCCCACGAGCACGGACACGAGAAGCGACAGTGAGAAGCCATACCCGTAAAAGTAAAGGCCGAGATGGATGCTTATGATCGAAAGCGTAAGATTGAGCGCAAGAAAGATCGCGGCAAGTCCCACGACGCGTGCACGGCGATCGAGGTAGAAAAAGATGTTGAGAATGCCCATGAGCGCGACCTGCAGGCTCGCGCCGACCACGTCGATTTTAAAAAGCGGCACATAAAGAAGTGAGATGCCAAGGGCCTTGAGGACCGCGGGCCCGACCACGAACGCCAGAATGGTGGTGAGCGACTGGAGCTTTATGATATCGAAAATGCCGGTCTTGGCGCTCGTCACCATGCCGTTACGCATGTTACGGATGTACGAGAGGCTCGTCCCTTCGCGCACGCCTTCGTAAAAGCGGTCATAGTATTCGACGAAATCGGTCTCGACACGCATCAGAAATATCGCCATGCCCGGAATGATGGCGAGATAGGCAAGAAAGATCGGGAGGTCGTATATGGCCGATGCGCGCAGCGGGCCGATCACATGTTGACTCGTATCGGGCGTAAACCAGAATACAAACTTGTCAGCCCATATCGCCGCGTTATATAAAAACCCGCAGGCCAAAAGCGAGGGGTACATGCGCCCGCGCTTTAAGAAATCGAAGGCCAGAAAATGAGGCGACGGGTAGTCGCGGTAGACGGCGCCAAGGAGCCCCGCAAACAGCAGGCATTGGCCCAATAAAAAGCTGAGCAATAGACCGACCAAGCCGTAGGGCCGCATGATAAGCCCGATGCCGAGCGTGACGCCATAGGCGACGACAAAGCTCGCGACGATAGTGCGGTAGTGCTTAAGGCCCGTGAGCATGACCGCCACCACCCATACGCCGGTAAGCAAGCTAAAAAGCGCGACCATCAACAGCCGATACAAAAGCCCGGTCCCGGAAAATAAAAACAGCGTGGCGCACGCCGCCACCACAAAGGCGCTGCCCATCGCCACGATCAGCAGGCCATTTAAGTTCGGCAGCACCCGGTCGTGCTCGCGATCGAATATCCGGTCGGCGACATAGCGCGTGAAGGCAAGCTGCCAGATGCCGCAGAAAATGAGGCTCGTCGCGATGAGATAGGTGACAGAGGTCTGGAACTCACTTATGAGGCGCGGGGGGAAGACATGGTGTGCGCTCAAAAATCCCAGAAATATGATACCCAGTATGGAAACGACCCATGGGCCTGCGCCTATTATGCCCGCGTAAGAGTAAGCCCGCACGATACCGAGATAGTCGTCGTGGCGCATGAGTTTGCGTAGCGCAAAGCCTATGCCTGCCATGAGCGGGCCTCGTGACTGCGGTGATGGCGCCTCACGGCGCAAGCGGTCTGCAAGCGGTAATGGCGTATCTCAGGCATCATGGGCCTCTTTATAGAGTTTACGGTACTCTTGGTACATGCGTAGGTCGGTATAATGGGTCTCGACGCGGGCAATGGCGGCGGCCTGTGCGGCGTGCCAGCGCGCATGGTCTGTGAGCAAAGCGAGGGCGGCGCGCGCCAAGGCCTGAGGGTCGGCGATGCCGGTGATGTCGCCGGCTGCCCCCAGGTCGTCGTCCTCGCCGCCGAATATCAGCCGGCGGCAGGCGCCGACATCGGTGCATACGGCGGGGACGCCCGCTGCAAAACCTTCGAGAAGCACGAGCGGAAGCCCCTCGCTGATCGAGCTCAAGATGAGCAGGTGGACCTGCGGCAGGATGTCTGTGACCGGCTGGAACCCCATGAAGCGGACATGTCCCGTGAGATCAAGGTTGTCTATGAGGGCGCGGCACTCGGCGACATAGGAGGGGTCCTCGTCCTCGGGACCGACGATCCAGCCCTGGGCCTGCGGGATCTCGTTTAGGATGGCGCGCATCGCGCGTATGAAGGTCTTTATGTCCTTGATCGGTGTGACGCGTCCGAGCAGGCACAAAATGGGCGCTTCAAACGACGGCTCGAGGCGCATCGCGCGTAGCGCTGCAAACGGCGCGATCGGCACGCCGTTTGGAATGATGAGGGTTTGGGCATTATCGGCGCCATCGGCGATTTGGCGGGCCTGCGCCGCCGGGTACAGGGCCACCACCCGGTCGGCGGCTTCGTAACAGGCTCGGCCCAGAGATTCAAAGAAGGTGATCCAGAGCTCGCGCAGGTAACTGATCTCGCTCGGATCACGTTCCAGGCGGCTGCGACGGTCCGCGACCCATGCGGCATTGAGCAAGTCTATGCGCCGTTCCTTGGTGTAGATCCCATGCTCACTCAAGATGAGCGGCCGGCTGCTATGCCAATGCAAGAGCGCGCCAAGCAGGCCTGCGTATCCCGTGGAGACCGCATGATAGCAGCGCGCCGGCACGAGCTGCCGGGCAATGGCCGCAAGCCGCCAGATCGGCAGGTGCATGTTGCGCACAGTCCAGAAGTAATCGACGAAGGAGGGATCCGTGCAGCGCTCCTCGTAAGTCTCGGTGATGTGCGCCCAGCTATCTTCGCCGTACAGAAATTCCTTGAGCGGGATGCCGCCACCATCGTCGGCGTAGAACGAGAGATCGCGTAAGGTCGCGGGCAAAAACGGCCGTTTCTTTTGACGCAGCGTCGTATGCAGGTCGCGCAGGCACGCGGCGGTACCCGGGGTGCGCCGCGGGGTCTTTGGCGGCGGCGTGTCGCCTGGCGCGAAGAGATAATGGGTCTCGAGGTGGACCAGATTTTCGGGGAACGCGTATTTCACGTCGCCGTAGTCCTCCGGACGGCTTCCCAGAAAGACGATCCCGAATCGATATTCGGGCAGCCCTTGCATCAACTGGCTGACCCACGACGAGACGCCCCCGCTGACATACGGGAAGGTGCCTTCAAGCAGCAACATGATGTCGACCGAGGCGGCCTTCGGAAACGCGGTGGTCATGGGGTGGCACTCCAGAAACGGACCACCGGTCCTATGGTCGGGAGATCAAGCAGTGACGGAAAGCGCTTGGCCATGTCTTTTAGTGCGGCGTAATCGCCAAGCAAAAAACCGGTCTCGGCAAGATAGGGCAGGACTTGTCCGGGCGCCGCGTTCAGGTAAAGGGCGCGTTCGCAATGGGTGCGAGCCGCCAGGTAGTGGCCCTCGAGCATGGCGATACGGCCCATGAGGACATGCAAAGTCGCGTCGTCGGGGCGGCGCTTTAGGGCGGCAAGCGCATGGGTCTGGGCGCGGCGGATGGCATGGGCGCGCAGATGGTCGCGCGACAGGTCCTGATAGAGGAGCTCCCAGTAGAGGAACGCCAGACGTTTCTCCAGGGCGCTGCCATCGTCGTCCGGCCCCAGGGACCTACGTTGCGCCAGGGTCTCGTTGATGGTTTGCGCCAGATCCCCTTCGCGCTGGTCGAGCAGTCCGTAGGCAAGCAGGCGCAGGTCTTCCTCGGGGTGGCGCAGGGCGGCGCGTATGAGCGGCGCGGTCTGGCGCGAGAGTTTGGGGTCGAGGGCGAGCAGGGCGCGTACGCCGCGCGCCACCCCGGCGTCTTTCGCGCGCAATATCGCCCAGGCGCCTCCCGCCCCGAGGTGTGGCCGTCGTCCCCGCATCTCGCTGCCAAACGGCGGTAGACCCAGGGTTTCGGGTTCGGGCGTGCTCGCGCGGCTGTTTAAGCGGGCGATGCCTAAGGCCGCGAGGATGGCGATCGGCACGCCCGCGACCGGCACCGCGGCCATCAGGATCGCAAATAGCCACGAGCCCCGCTGGCCCCGGTAGGCCGCGGGCAGCAGTCGCGCGACGGGCGCGGCAAGCAGCAGCGCCAGGATCCCATTGCCCGCCAGTGCGTAGGCAAGCAAAAGTTGTACAGGCTGCCCCGCAAACGGGCGCGCAATGCCTTCAAGCGAGCGCCTCGACAGGAGATAGCCCGCGAGTTCAGCGACCATCGTGCACTCCCGCGGCGGCGCACAGCACCGAAAGTGCGTCGCCTGCCCCGATCTCGTGAATGGCCGTCGTAAAGGTCGCCTCTGCGGGCTTTAATCCAAACGTCTCGTCGAGACGGGCCTGCAGGCGATGGATGTAACCCTCGGCTACCGATTGAGCGCCAAACGGCAACAGCGTGATGAACCGGGCGGCGGCGGCATCGCTGATCCGCCAGTTGTCGTCGAGCCCGCGCATGAGTGCCGCGAGATCATCTAGTATCGCCTCGCGCCGTGCGCGGTCGGCTATGGTAATGGTGATGGTGACGAGGCTGCTTGCAAGATCAAGCTCGCGCGAAGCGCGCGCAAGCTTGACGGTCTCGGCGGCAAACCGTGGCGGACAGTGCGGCAAAGTACGCAGTATCTCCTCGGCGCCCTGCGCGGCCTTTGCATCATCGGCGACATAGGCCAACAAGACGCTTACGGTCAGGAGGTTCTCCTCGTTCAGGAACAGGAAGGGCATGGCCGCGACCACGAGCACACCGAGCAGGATGTCGTCGGAGGTGAGTATCGGGGCCACGACGAGATACGCGCTATATTGCCCGTCCTGCAGCGAATTGGCGGCCCAGTAGGCGGTGCGGCGTTTTTCACGACAGCGTGTGATGAGGATGTCGTCGCAGTCGAGGGCGAAGGGCGCGCCGATATGGGCGCGTGGGTTTGGGTCTATGACATCCCCGGAAACGGCATACAGGGCCGCTTGTTCAAAGCCGCCATGGTAGGCGGTCAGATGCAGCAATCGCGCGGCAAGCGGGCCTGTGAGCGCGCCCCCATGGATGGCAAGTTCCTGTCTTAGCTCATGTAGGGAGTCGCGCAGCGTGACGGGTTTGCCGATGATGGTCTGTTCGAGACGGTCGTGCGACAGCCGAGTCATGTGCAGTGTGCGCGTGAGGGCCTCCAATTGCTGCGTGGCGTAGGCGCTCATCTGTTCGGAGCGGCGCAGGCGTAGAATCCAAAGGGAGCCATACTCCCCGGCAAGCAGCGTCAGCATGATGCCGCCCAGAAACTGTCCTTGCGCCAGACGATGGATGTGTAAAGCCGGCAGTCCGAGACGCGCCGCGACGAACGACACGACCAGAATGGCCAGTGACAGCACCGCCGGCGCAAGCCCATAGCGCAGGGCCACCAGGACTGGCGCGAACCATAACCAAGGGAAGGTGGCGTTCACCAGAAATGGGTCGCGGGGGCTCACGACAAACGCCGCCGCGATCGCGATCACAGGGATCGCGACGGCCTCCGCCCAGACGCGGGCCTTAGGCGATGGCGCAAGGTGCAGGCGCAAGCTCACCGGCGCAGCCTTTCGATCATGGCATTCAAGGTGTTCTCGGCAAGCACGCCCACGCTCTGGCGCGGCACGCCGCTGCGGCTTGCGGTGGCGGTCCAGATGACCCGCCCGCTACGCACGCCCACGAGGTCCATGGTGATCGCGACCGCCGGCTGCCCATCGAGGCCTATGGTGTAACGCCATTCCTGAACGGCGCCCTCGACCACATAGCGGGCCCCCATGGCGCGGGCCTTACGCAGCAAGGTGGCGGGATTGGGCTGAAGACCGAGCGGCAGGCGGTTATGGTGATCGACGGTGAGGATGGTTACCCCTTTGAGACCATGAACGAGCAGCAGGCTTGCGGTCATGGACGCAGCGCGTGAGCCCGCCCCCGGCGTGGTCGTGTAGTTGGCAAACGAAGCCACGGCGATCGCCGCGTCCGGCGCAAGGCGTATCGCGCGGCTTGCGTGAAGCGCGGTGCTCGCGCAGCCCGATAGTAAAATGCCTAGGGTGATGCCAAAGACGCGTTTTATCAGGGTCATGAGTTTTCCTTTAAGGCTAGGGTTTGAAGTGGTAGTCGTAGCGTACGCCGACGGCCTGCAGACGGTTTTCGATACCGATGCCGCCTTGACTGCGGGTGTAGTAGGCGGCCAAGTGGTCGGGACCTAGGATCGGTGTCGCCACCCCGACCAAGAGGTCGTAGCCTGCGTGCGTTACGCTGTTGTCGAAGACTTCGAGATCGAGAAACGGCCGCAGGCCGGGGGCGTAATGGCGCCGGTAGGTGTCGCCGAAGTGCACGTCGAGACCGGCCTGGGCATAGCTTTGCGGCACAAAAAAGCCGATTCCGCCGCCGCCTCCCGGAGGGAGCAGCGGCACGAGCGCCGCCGGTAAGGTGTCGCCTGCGGCGCGGTAGTGGGCAAACGACAACGCGGCACCGACGGTGATATCGGGATAGCTCAGAAAAATCTTGTGGTCGTAGTGGAAGGCTCCGATCACGCCGGTGGCAAGCGCGCCACCGCCCTGACCGCGAAGTTGGCGGTAGGAAAGCCGGCCGTTCACGGTGTCGCGTACCGTCAGCGCCTCCTCATCAGCCATGCTTACGCCGTTTTTGACGCCGCCTAGGTACAGCGATGGCAGATCGTAGGCGCGCGCATGATAGTTCACGCGCAACGTCTGGGCGCTATGCGGCCAGAATGCCGTCTGCCAGCTCACCTTGGCGTAGAGGAAACGGGCAACCGCCAAACGGCTCCCCACGGTGAGGTGGTAGCGGCCGGATGGACGGCGCGCCACGAGGCCCACGTACTCGGACCGGTCGAAGCGTGGTATCACGCCGATCAGCGCGGGGTCGGTGCGCCCATCGAGACTGTTGACGGTCCCGGCTTCTATCGCAGTCCCTGGGTTTAGCGCATGACGCACGGCAAGCTCCTCGCTTTGGGCGCTAAAGCCCGCGGCGCGCAGATACTGGACCTGACTGCTTAGGCGATCGGATTGCTGCAGTGCAAGCCTGCGGTATTGGCGCATAAGCGCGATATCGGAGCGGCTCTCTCCTAGGCTTGCAAACGCGAGGGAGATCGCGCGCGCGGGTTCCCCTACGGCGGCCGCGGCCTCGGCGCGGGCGGTGCGCGGCAAGGTGAGGTCGTGACGGACAAGCAGGGCGCGCACACGCATGCCGTCATGTCCGGCGAGCGCCACGGCAAGCGCCGCCCACGGGGGCGCGTGACCGCCGTTTGGGGCCGCGTAGTCGGCCGGCGCATAGGCCGCGCGCGAAAGCGCGTAACCAAGAAGGATATCGCGGCGAGCGGGTGTGTGGCGGTCGGGGCCCTCGGCTGCAAGCCATGCCATGACCGTCGGGGCGGTGGCGAGATCGACTGCGAGTGCTGCGCGTCGGCGCGCCTTATGGCGGGCCCTTGGGTGGTTGGCCGATGGACCGCCTGCGCCGAGCAGTATGGCAAAGGCCCGGCGCCGGACGGCGACGGCCGCGCCGGCGCGCCCGTCCTTGGCGAGACTGTCGGCCAACGGCAACAGCAGGCGCGGGTCATTGGGGTGGCGGCGCACAAGGTTCTGCAAATACGGGAGCGCGAGACGAGGCTCGTTTAAAGTCAGAAAACACAGGGCGTAAGGGAGCCACAAAGAGCGGTTGCGATCGACGGTTCGCGCCCATGTGAGCTGAGTGGCGGCAAGATGCGAAGCGCGCCCCGTGGCCACAAAAAACCACAGGTAGGAACCGAGGATGGCGGTATTCTGCGGAAAGCGTCGCAGGGCTTCGCGGTAGACGTGTTCGGCCTTGCGGTCGCGTCCCTGCACCGCCCAGTAATGGGCAAGCCCCGTCCAATAATAAGGATTGCCGGTAAGTGCCGCGTCATGGCCGGGGCGCACCTGCGCAAAGGTCTCGATGAGCCAGGCGTGCGCGTGCAGCCGCAAGGCAAGGCCCAGCATGGCAAAGAAAAACACCGGGGTGTGGTAGCGCCGAAAGCCCGCGAGGGCGAGCAGGTAGGCGGAACGCGGGTGGCGGTGCTCGTCTAAAAGCACGAGATGGGCGAGGTCTCCCTGGGTGGCGAGGCCGCGCGCGTAGAGGGCCTGCGCGGCGGCGCGCGCCGCCGAAAAGTCCTGGCGCATCCACGCAAGCGCCCCCAGGGTATGGTAGTAGGCGAAGTGGCGGGTCGACACCGCGCCGGCATGCGAGGCGAGCAAGCGGTAGGCGCGCCCGACCTGGCCGCGGCGGTAAAAAAGCGACGCCTCGGTCAATAGCACGCGCGAGGTCGCCCCATAGCGGCGCGTATAGGCGCAAAGCGCGGCCCGTTCATCCGTCTGTGCGCCGAGGCTGTAGTCGAGCGTTATGATGGACCACAGGTAGCGCCGATGAGGGTTTTTGCGCATGGCCTCTTGAAGCCAGGCGATCGCGCGATGCGGATGCCCCTGGATCTGATAGAGGCGGCTCATCTCCAAGATGAGGGCCGGTGCCCCCGGATGGCGTTTGAGGCGCAGGGCGAGAAGTTCGGTCAGGCGCGTGAACGCCGACAGGCCGCTTGCCAGTGTCCAGGCGGGCTTGAGATAGGCGATTTGTCCGTGGCGCGCGAGATAGACCATGGCGCGCAAGGCGGTGTGATCATGGCCGGTCCATAACGCCGTCTGCGCAAGCCGTCGCTGCCATGCGATCGCGCCGGGCCGGCTTTGTACCGCGGCGCGCGCGACGCGCAAGGCGGCATGCACATGGCCGGCATTGAGGAACACCTTATAGGACAGGACATAGTCATGCCGGTTATAGGGCTCGTGCGGCGGCCCGGGGGTGTGTGCGGCGTGCGCCAAGGACCATGGCATGACCACGGCCGTCAGGGCCACGCCCAGGGCGCGGAGTCGGTGTGCCGGCCGCGAGATCATGTCATGCCCAAAAGACGCATGGCGTAGCGCGATGCCACCTGCGGTTCGTCCGCCGCGCGCGCAAGCGCTACCATACGCCGCAAAATGGCGGGATCGCGGTCAAGGCTTGTGATATGACGGCCGCCCTCGGCCACCGCGATGGCCACGTCATTGTGACTTTGCAAGACCTGTAGGGCCGCCAGGAAGTAGCGGATCTTGGCCGACCGCGTGGTGGCATAGTGCTGCGCCGCGAAGTCAAGACGTGCCGCCTCGCGCGGATGATCGAGGCCGTCTGCGGCGTGGGCCGCCAGGGCATAGAGCGCCGCGCGGTGGGCGCGGTCGTGGCGCGCAAGGCCTTGATAAATGGCGATTGCGGTACCCTCGTCGTGAATCGCGACCGCCTCTTTGGCGAGCGCGCGTAGCGCTTGTTCTCCGGCCCCCTTGCGCAATTGGCCGATGAGCAGACGCAGCGCCCGTTCGTTTTGCGCGCGCACCGCGCTGCCCTTAGGGTAACGGTCGTTCACGCCCATCAGATCGCGATAGGTAAGCCAGCGCAGCCGTTGCTGATAGGTGGCGTTGGCGGCACGCGGCATGAGTCGCGCCAGCACCCGCAGCGCTGCGAAGTCGTGACCGGCCGCGATTTCCTGGCGCGCGAGCAGCAGCATGAGAACATCATTATGGGTGTGGCGTGCCGCCGCCTTCACGAAATAAAGGTCGACTGAGGGCGTATGCGAATGTTGAATGCGCCGCAAAAACGCCGCCGGATTAAAGAGCAGCACGAGGGTCAGCACGATGCCAAGCGCAAGGCCTATCACAAGTGCAGGCGGCGCCAGGCGTTCGCGCGCGATGTCAGGGGCAGCGAACCGTGAAGCGACCATGGTGGGCCTCTAGGTGGTATGTGGTGAGGGGTCCGGTAAGCCGCCCGTGGATCGGCCGCTCGCCATGAAGGACCTGGCAGCCGGCGGCGTTGGCAAGCCGAAAATGAAGCGGCATGTGGCCATCGAGGGCAAAGGACAGCTGCGCGCCGTCGTAGGAGGCCCTGGTGATGGTGGCGTTGGCGTCATGCACATAGGGTACGCGCGGGCGTGTGGCGACAAGACGGATGCGCACCCCTGCGCCAAAGGCAGGCGGGGCGATGTGGATGTAACGCACGGCGCCGTGGCGATCGAAGCCCGCGAGGCCCTCGGTGCCGCGCAGGCGCGGGTAGCCGAGGCGCACCGGGATGCGCCATTCGCGTAGCGCCCCGGTGTCTGCGATGTACCAGCTGCGCGCCCCGCGGGCGATGACCGCATGCCCGAAGTCTACGGCGATACGTGCAAACTGCGAGGGAAATATCGGATCGGTGCGTTGCCGCAAAGCCCAGGTGATCACGGTGCGCAAGGCGCGCAAGCCCGCGACACGCGCGCCCGAATAGAAGTGATAATAAATATCCAGAGGCTTTAGGCGTCTTGGGCTATTGGTGAGCTTGAAGGTCTGGATGGCGCGGACGTAACCATAATAATAGGGGCTCGTCCAACTGTGCGTGTAGACGTTCTCGTCTTGCATGGGCGCATAGACCTGGAAATGATCGCCCTTGAAGATCCCAAGACCCCGCACCTTGGTGACAAACGGCTCGGCGTAGGTCTCGGTGGCGCCGCCGCCGTTGAGATTGAGGACATGGGCACGATAGCTAAGCGCCAGCACGCGGGCGTCGGGATCGCAATCCCCGGACCATTGGAGGAGCGATACGCGTTTGCCCGGCGGTGCGATATGGCGATTTATCCAGCGGATGGCCCAGCCGATCTCCTTGTGCGCGCTAAAGCGCGTATAACCCGGGACCGTGAGCGCGTAACCGTAGCGCATGTCGCCCTTATGGCCCATGAGCGCTGGGTCGTGTTCGAGCGCCGGCCAGTTGAAGGGATGGGAGAAGGTATGCGAGGCGACCTCGACCCAGGGGAGTGCCGCGATCCGGCGGGCAATGGCGGTGAGATGCGCCGCCGCCTTCGGAAAGAGCCCGT
Organism: Pseudomonadota bacterium; assembly: GCA_021819125.1. Taxonomy (GTDB): domain Bacteria; phylum Pseudomonadota; class Gammaproteobacteria; order Acidiferrobacterales; family Acidiferrobacteraceae; genus Acidiferrobacter. The sequence goes on from JAKARW010000019.1 coordinate 26,060, forward strand.
GCGGCGTGAAGTAGGAGACGATGAAGGACGCCGATGTCGGAAGCGGGTACTTGTCCAAGATCTGTCGGAGGATGACGTCGCCCGCATAGCGGTCGCGATAGCGATAGATCCAACTCTTGTTGGCAAAGCCGTCGCCGTCGATCTGGGCCATGAGCAGGCGCCGCCCGCTCTCGGTGGTGGTGTCGGGGACCGGCATGGCCGGCAGCCGCAAAGCCGTGCGCAAGAACCGAAACGGGTTGAGGATCCAGGCGGCCGGGGCCTTTCCTTTGCGGCTTGGTACCGCGCCGAGATAGCTTACGACGTCGGGCGACAGCGCGTAGCCGCCCCAGGGGGTGAGGCCGGCTTCATCCTCGGTCTGTCCGCGGGCATCTTGCAAGACCAGAAGCTTGTGGCCATGACGCAGCGTAAGCGGCAGGAAATTGTTGGGAGCCGCCGCGACCGGGCGGGTCTCAAAGCCGATGTATCGAGGATCGCGGAATACCACGTGATTGCGTATGAGACCGCGCGGGATGCGGCCCACCGACAGGCCGAGCGGGCGCAGATGCCCGATGTCGGCCGGAAACCCAAAGCTCCCGAGGATGACCACCGGCACTCCGTCATGCATCTGCCGGCGCAGCCAGCGGTAGACCACTGCCCCTTGCGGCACATGATCGTTCTCAAACCAGGTGACGATGCCGGCGTAGCGTCCCGCCAAGGTCTTCTGCGGCAGGCCGTCGGCCACGTTTTCGATATGCGTGCTGTAGCCGAGATAGTTGAGAGGCATGGCCGCATACCAGTTGAGCGAGGTATGTTGGGCATCCTGCGGGCCGCTATAGAGCATCAGAATCTTGCGTGGCATGACATGGCGCGTGCCGACACCAAGCGAAGACAGCCGGCCGTCGGTGACATAGGGGCTTATTCCCAAGGCGGCGATGCGCCGGGCGTCGGCGATCGCCTGGCGCCGTTTGCGCGCCGGCAGGTAGTCGATGGCGATCACCGGCAGTCCGAGGCGACGGGCGTAAAAAAGTTTGCGCAGCAGGCGCCGACGCGTAGCCACGGGAACTGGCAGATAGCGCCCGGTCTTCTGGTCCCAGCCGTCGAACAACGATTCGGCGGCGACCGCCGTGACGAGCGTGTGGACGGCAGGCAGCAGGCGAAAGCCGCGGTTTAGGATGAGTCGCGCCCTGGGGTAAGACGTTTTGATGGCGCGGATCAGGCGGATCAGTCCTTCGCGTTGGCGGGCCCTGGCGGCGGCGTGGGTGACCGCTTGCCGATAGGCATCGAGGTCATCGAGAAAAAAGCCGCGATATCCCTGTTTCCATAGGGGTGCCAGGACGTGGTGGAGAAAATCCCGCCGACAGCTCCGACGCGCCTCATTGAGGATGCGAGTGCCCCACGCGCGGTCCGTGCCCTGCACGCAGCGCGCAGAAAGGTTCGCGTACTCGCCCGGCGAGGCCTCCCCCACGCTGGTATAGGCAAATGCCTGTCGGCCCGCTTGATCGAAGCGGCGTGGCGAAAAGTGTGCGCCAGGCGAGACCACGACCCAGCGAAAGGCCTGGAGCGAGTGGCGCGGGGGATGGGCGCCATAGTAAAACGCGATAGGGACAAGATGGGCGTGCGCGGCCGACGTCAAGGCAAGCGTGGCCGCGCACAGTATCAGACGAACCTTCAAGGCACGTAACAACATCAGGTCATCACCACCGTGAAAACGCAATCCTTGAATCCACGGCACATGGCCACAAGGACAGTTCGAAGCCCGCACGCAACCGTCGCCAGGTGCGGGATACAAAGCCCGCATTCCTGCCGTCAGCCCGTGAGCCGGGCACTATTTTCCGTGTGTTTCCCTGATGGTTGTCACGAAGGCGCGCGGGCCCACCCCGGCCCGTCCTCTACTACGCCTCGGTTGCGTCCCGTCCGCCTTAAGGTCGCCCTCTATATTTATTATCGGCGGACAAACATTCTGTGGGACGCGCCCATGGAATCATTCTACGGTAGAGTTCGGCGCTTGTCTACGCCTCGGTTCATCGACGATTCCGAGAGCCGCTTAAAGTCCGCGTGTCCGGCCCGTGGCCACGATTGTGCCCTATGAGGCGCGATGGCGGACGGTCGATTCGGGGAGGGCCCAGAAGGCTTGAAACGTATCCAATAAGGTGCGCGATTCGATGTCGTGAAGGCAGTCGGCGTCGCCGCTGTTTCCGCAGCCGTCGAGTTCACAGGGTTGGCAGGAGCGCTGGGCGGCGATGACGAATTGGCGTGTCTGCCAAGGGGAGAAGCGATAATGGTCCCCGGGGCCGAAGCACGCGATCACCGGCAGGCCCATGGCCGCGGCGATGTGCATGGGGCCGGAATCGGCGCCGACGTACACGCGTGCCACCGCCGTCAGGGCGGCAAGCTCGGTGAGCGTAAGTCCGCCCGCGAGTTCGTGGATGCAAGCACCGCGCCCATCGGCGAGCGTCCGGGCAAAGGCCTGCTGCCAGGGCTCGCGGCCGCTTGTGATGATCACGTTTTGTCCATAGCGCTCGCAATGATCGAGAAAGTCCCGGCATAGGGCCGCCGGCAAGGTGCGGCCTTTTTGTCCGGCGAGCGGCGCAAACAGCACGAAACTTTGGTGCGGGATGCCGCGCTCGGCGAGCAGCGCGTCGACGCGCGCGCGTGCCGCGGGGCCAGGCTCGATCGTGGCGCGGCGCGCCGCGGGGCGTGGGGCAAGGCCGAGCCGTCGCAAAAGGTCGAGATGCAGTTCGGCCACATGCCGGCGGTTCGGGTCGGGGGGTGGCGGCAGGGTATGGGTAAATAGCCGCCGCCACATGAACCGCTTCAAGGGGGAGCCATGTGTGAGAGCCGAGGCACCGACTGCGTAGCGGATGCGAAGAAGGGCGATGAGCGAAGGTCCCCACGAGCCATCGGTGGTATGAGGCGACTGTATGAGCAGGTCGTAGTGGCGCGCGCGCAGGGCACGGATCAGGGCAAGGCGCGGTCTTGCCGTGCGCCACACGCCCTTTTTGCGCCACTCCCGGTCGATGGTGTAGACGGCGGCGATCGCCGGGTTATGAATGAAGAGTTCCCGAAGCGGCTGGTGTACGAGGACATCGATCCGGCACTCCGGGATCAGGTCTTGCAGGGCTGTGATGAGCACCGATGACAACACGGCATCGCCCACCAGTTGCGGCATGATGATAAGCACCCGTCGCAGGTGCGCCGCGGCGACGGCATCGGACGGCGTGCCGGCGCGCAGCGCCAGGGTCTGGGGCCGCCTGGGCGCGTGGATCATCACCCTCCCTCGGGCAGGGCTTCATCAGGCTCCGGTGCGCGATGCGCCGCGAAAAGCCGCGGTCTTGCGGGGCCGCAGATGCGGCCGGCGGATGCGGGATCGGCGATGAGATGGCGGCGTTCGGGTTTTTGCATCGGCCCATGCGCATCGGGGATGCAGGCCTCGGCTTTGCGCAGCGCGTAGCGCCAGTGCGCGAGAAAGGGTTCGTCATCGGCCTGCGCTGCGCCTACCGGCACTGCGCAATCGCTCCAGTCCAGGGCGATATCGAAGCGCCCGGCCAGGGCCGCGTCCAGGGTCCGGCGGCCGGCCTCGGTCGACAGCGTTTCGATCGGCATCACAAGGTCGGCGTGGCGTTGCGACAGGGCGGTGCCGAGGGCAAAGACCGCGGCGAACGCGCGCATCGTGAGGATCGGATCGCCGATCGCCAGACGCTCGGCCTCGCGCTGTGCCAAGCCCATGTCGCTGACACGCGCAACCGGATCGAGATCGAGGGCCGCGAGATAATCGGCGATCCAGGGATCACGCCGGCTCGTCAGCAGGATGACAAGGGGGCGCGTCAGGAAATAGTGGTTGCCGCGGGTCTGGCTGTGGCCAAATGCCGAGCGCCACAGGCCCAGGCCATCGCGGGTAAGGGCGATATGGACACCGGGCATATGGCGCCTAAACCAGGCCGCGCGTCCGGCCGATCGGCAAAAGCCGAATACCGGCCGGCGCCCGCGGGCCCGCGCGTGGGCGACCAGACCGTTCAGGTAGGCCTGCTGGCGCTCGAGCGGCTCGTCGTTTACGAAATAATAGGTGTAGGGGAAGGCCTGCTCAAAGCCCCGTACCCCGCCGCCTGGCATGAGCAAGGGTTCGAACTCGCGATAATAGGGGGCGTCAAGCGGCGGGTGACCCGATGGCCAGGAGGTCTCGGTGGTGGCTTCCGCATCCGCGTGTGTCAGGGTCTCTAGCGTCTCGTGAAAGGGTTCGTAGAAGGCAAGATGTTTGGGACACGACCGAAATTTGTTCCAGACATAGGTCGACCCGGCGCGCCACGGGGCGTGAATCCAGATGGGGTCTTTGCGCGCATCGCCTATGGCGCGGCCGGGGGGCGCCAGTGGTAGGGCGGGGCGGCGGCGCGCCTCGAGCGACGCGATCTCTTGGGTCAAGGCAAGCTGCCGGCGGCCGAGTATACGAAGCTTATGTTTCATGCGCCGCGAACGCATGTGCAGACCGGCGAGTCGCAGCGCCACGGCCCGCGTGTGGCGGATTCGCGATCGCCGCCGCGCCCCCATCAGCGGGCCGATTCGTCGGCTGTGCCGACCGTTTTGTCGGGAAACGGGTCAGCGGGCTCATGCAAAGCGTTCATGGTATCCGTGTCCATGTTATGGTACGCGCCGCCTTGACGGTTCATTGTTACCGTTTGTGAGAGCCAAGCCCTAAGGAAGTTCCCTTAAGAGACGCTTTGCGGCGATCGGGAGACCGGCTAGACTGGCCGGTCTTGTGGGTCGCGCGCTCGCGCTTGACTCAACTATTGAGAGATAATATCAAAGGAGATGAGGATATGAGAAACCGTTTCGTAATAGCAGGCTTTGTGGCTATGTGCGCCTGTCCGGTCGCGAGTTTCGCGCGCGTCTGGGTGGGTGGGGACGTGGGTCTCACCGGCGGCGCGTTGGCCGGTACCTCGCCCGTGGGCATCTATGGCGGCGTGTCGACGCGATCTTTTCCAGTCGGTCTTGAGGTGGGCTATCAGTTTCTGAGCCTGAACCCCTCCAATATCGGACTTTTCACCGCGAGCGCCTTGTACCGGACCCCCTTTCTCCGGGTTCGCGGTCTGCATTTCCTCGCGCGCCTCGGTATTGCCAACATCAGCAGCGACCCAAACGCCCCTATCCGCAACACCACGCGGCCGATCATAGGCGCGGGCGTCAGCTATCGCGTCCTGCGACAGCTCGATGTGCGCGCGGAATATGACGTGATCGTGGATCCGCGCACGGCCGGTGGCCCAAACCAGAACGCCGACGAATTGTTGGCAGGGGTAACCTACCAATTTGCCATGCGTTGACCACAGGCCCCGGGGGCGCCCGCGCCCCCGGGGCTTGTCTCTTTTAAGTCCTTTCCCCGGTAAGTCCTTTCCCCGGCAGATCAGATCAGATATTTGATGCCTACCGCCGCAAGCAGGGCGAGTGTGGCGCGCAGAAACAGGCTTTGGTTGATGCGCATGTGGAGATGGTTGCCGAGATAAAGTCCGAGGGCGGCGGCCGGCGCCATGGCCACGAATACCACCGCAAGCGGCCATATAAGCAGGCCAAAGCCGATGTAGAGCCCGCCACGCACGATATTATCGGTCAGCGCAATGGCCTGAAAGGTCGCCCGAAATGCCCGCTTGTCGAGATGACGCATCTGGAGATAGGCCACGAGCGGCGGGCCTCCTCCCCCATAGAGACTGCCGATTATGCCCCCGAAAACCCCAAGCGGGAGGGCCCAGTGGCGCGCGATACGCGGCATGCGTTCCGGTCTGGCCACCAAGGCGTAGACGACGTACGCGAGAATGAAGACCCCCAGGAATAAGGTCAGCTTTTGGGCGTGGGTATGGGCCAGGACGAGGGCCCCGATCGCAAGGCCCACGAGCGAGCCTGGAATCAGCCATGTAAGCTCCCCCCAGCGCATTTCCCGGAAGTCATAAGCGCCGAGGAGTATCGATCCCAAAAGGTCGAGCAGCAGCACGACCGGGACCACCTCCTTGACCGGGAAGCTGAGCGACAAGAGGGCTACGGCGATGAGGCCGGACCCGAAACCTATGGTCGCGCGTACGTAAAAGGCAACAAACACCACGGCCTCCAGAAAGGCGAAGAGCTGCGGTTTTTGCATGAGATCGGCAATCGTGAGATGGGCCATCATGACCTGCGGCGCTCCAGGGCCAGGCGCCATCCGAAGGGGCGCAGGGTGTGTGAGTCGACAAAATGGCCTCTCCGTTCCATCAGACTTACTCATTCCTGTTCAAGCAGGAACAAAGCTGATTTCCTGCTTC
>JAKARW010000020.1 GCA_021819125.1 Pseudomonadota bacterium
GCGTAGAAACCGGCGAAGAGCGCCGCCGTGGTAAACAGGTTCGGCAGGATGTAAATGCCCTTGCGTTTATCTTCCATCATCGCGCCCCCATTAAACGCGCGGGTCCTGACCCGCAAGACGGGCCAGAACCTGTGATCCGGCCTTCACCTTGTCGCCCAGGGCCACCTCGAGATGCGCCCCCGGCGGCAGATAGACATCGACGCGCGAGCCGAAGCGGATGAATCCGTAGCGCTGCCCCCGGTCCACCACCTCACCCTCGCCCACGTAGCAGAGGATGCGCCGCGCGATCAGACCCGCGACCTGCACCACAACGACATCGTCGCCGCCCGCCGTCGTGATCCAAAGCGCGTTGCGCTCGTTATGCTCCGAGGCCTTGTCCAGAGAGGCATTAAGAAAGCGCCCGGGACTATACCAGCGGCGCCGGACCTGTCCTGCGACCGGCAAACGGTTGGAGTGGACGTTGAAGACGTTCATGAAGACGCTGCATTTGATGGCCGGCCGTTTCAGATAGGGGTCTTCAGCTGGGCCCACTGCGATGACCCGTCCATCGGCCGGGCATAAAACGGCGTCCTGGCCCAAAGCCAAGATGCGGCGCGGATCCCGAAAAAACTGTAGCACAAAAACCACGAAGAGCCACAGAGGCGCAGCCGCCCACGGGCCCCACCACCACGTCACGAGCGCGGCGGCGGTGACCGCCACGGCGATATGCCCCCACCCTTCGCGCGCCAAGAGAGGGGGCGATGCCGCCCCCTCGTTGACCGTCTGCGACAAAGGGGTGCTCAATTTTTCTCTTTGTCGACGATCTTGTTGGCCCCGATCCATGGCATCATGCTGCGCAGGCGTTCGCCGACCGCCTCGATCGGATGCTGGGCGGCCTTGGCGCGCAACTCCGGAAAGCGCTTGCCACCCGTCTCATTCTCGGCTACCCACTCGCGCGCGAACTGGCCCGACTGGATTTCACTCAAGATCCGCTTCATCTCAGCCTTGGTCGCCTCGTTTACGACCCGCGGACCGCGCGTGAGATCGCCGTACTCGGCGGTGTTCGATATCGAATAGCGCATGTTGGCGATACCGCCTTCATACATGAGGTCCACGATCAGCTTCAATTCGTGCAGGCACTCGAAATAGGCCATCTCCGGCGCATAGCCCGCCTCGGTCAAGGTCTCGAAACCGGCTTGCACGAGCGAAGTCACGCCGCCGCATAGCACCGCCTGCTCCCCGAACAAATCGGTCTCGGTCTCCTCCTTGAAGGTGGTGGCAATGACACCGGCACGCGCCCCGCCGATGGCCGCGGCATACGAAAGAGCGAGCGCCTGGCCCTGGCCGGAGGCATCCTGGCTTACCGCGATAAGACATGGGACGCCGCCTTTCTGGGTAAAGGTGGAGCGCACGAGATGGCCCGGCCCCTTGGGGGCTATCATGATGACATCCATGTCCGGGCGGGGCTTTATGCGTCCGAAATGGATGCTGAAACCATGCGCGAACGCGAGCGTCACGCCTTTCTTCAGGTGCGGCTCCATCTTTTCATAAATCCCGGCCTGCAACTCATCGGGGGCCAGGATCATGACCAGGTCCGCATCCTTTACCGCCTCTTCCACGGGCTTTACGGTAAGCCCCGCGCGCGTCGCCTTGGCGGCCGAGGCCGAGCCTGCGCGCAATCCCACCACCACATTGACGCCGGAGTCCTTGAGATTGTTCGCATGCGCGTGGCCCTGCGAACCATAGCCTATGATCGCCACCTTCTTCTTGCGAATGAGGCTGAGGTCGGCGTCCTTTTCATAATACACTTGCATGCGATGTCCTCGCCCGGCGCAACCGGGCCATTACGGGTTGAAAGATTCAGGGCGCGTCGGGAACGCAGGCACTACCGCCGCGGGCGATGCCGATGACGCCGGAGCGCACGACCTCCAGTATCCGCCGCGACTGCAAAACCGCGATAAAGGCATCGAGCTTGCGGCCATCACCGGTCAGCTCAATGGTGTAGGCGCGATCCGTAACGTCTATTATACGCCCCCGGAAGATATCCGACAGACGCTTGATCTCGTCGCGCTCATCGCCCTCGGCACATACCTTGATAAGTAGCATTTCGCGCTCGATCCGCTCATTGTCCGTCAAATCGACAAGCTTCACCACGTCGACGAGCTTGTTTAGCTGCTTGCGGATCTGATCGACCACGGCCTCGGATCCGCTCGTGACAAGAGTCATGCGCGACAGGCTCGGATCCTCGGTCGGCGCCACAGTGAGCGAAGCGATATTGTAGCCGCGGGCTGAGAAAAGCCCGGCGACGCGCGACAAGGCGCCCGCCTCGTTCTCCAGGAGTATGGAAATGATGTGGCGCATCACGCGAGTTCGCGATCTGTCGCCAGATGCATCTCGTGGTGGCCCGCGCCGGCCGCTATCATGGGATAGACATTCTCTGTCTGGTCGGTGATGAAATCGAGGAACACGAGCCGATCGCGCTGACCGAGCGCCTCCTTCAAGGCGGCCTCCACGTCGTGGGGCTTATCGATGCGCAGGCCCGCATGCCCGTAACTCTCGGCGAGCTTCACGAAGTCCGGCAAGGCCTCCAAATAGGAGTGCGAATAGCGGCTTTGATAAAAGAACTCCTGCCACTGGCGCACCATACCCATGTAACGATTGTTCAGATTGACGATCTTTAGCGGCAAATCGTACTGCTTGCAGGTCGACAACTCCTGTATGCACATCTGTATGCTGGCTTCGCCCGTGACGCACGCGACCGTGGCATCGGGATGCGCGAGCTGCACCCCGATCGCCGCCGGCAATCCAAAGCCCATGGTGCCAAGCCCCCCGGAATTGATCCACCGGCGCGGCTTGTCGAACTTATAGAACTGCGCCGCCCACATCTGGTGCTGGCCCACATCGGAGGTGATGAAGGCGTCGCCTTGCGTCAACCGATAGAGGGTCTCCAACACGAACTGGGGCTTTATGACCTCGGTATTGGCGCGATCGTACTGGAGGCATTGGCGGGCGCGCCATTCGTTGATCTTGCGCCACCAAGCGTCCAGGGCCGCCTTGTCCAGGCGGGCGCCCGTGGCCTTCAGGGCGGCGAGCAAGTCGCGCATCGCGAGCCCCGCCTCGCTTATGATGGCGATCTCGACCGGGACGTTCTTCTGAATGGACGCCGGGTCGATATCGATATGGATGATGCGCGCATTGGGGCAAAACTTGTCCAGATCACCGGTCACCCGATCGTCGAAACGGGCGCCGACTGCGAGCAGCACATCGCATTCATGCATGCTCATATTGGCCTCGTAGGTCCCATGCATGCCGAGCATGCCCACAAACAGCGGGTCGGTGGCCGGGAAGCCGCCAAGCCCCATCAGGGTGTTCGTGCATGGGGCACCGAGCCAGCGCACAAGCTCGGTAAGCTCGGGGGCCGCGTTGCCGAGCACCACCCCGCCGCCGGCGTAGACCATCGGGCGCTTGGCCTGCACCAGGAGATCGGCGGCCTTGCGTATGGCCATCGGATCCCCCTCGCGCACCGGTTTGTACGAACGGAGGGTGGGATCCTGAGGGAAGGTGTAAGAGGTCTTGTGGGCGGTGATGTCCTTAGGGATATCGACGACCACAGGGCCGGGGCGCCCGGTGGTGGCCACATGAAAGGCCTTGCGCATGATGAGCGCGAGATCGCGGACGTCCTTCACCATGAAGTTGTGCTTCACACAGGGCCTGGTGATGCCGATCGCGTCGACCTCCTGAAAGGCATCGTCGCCGATCAGATGCGTCATGACCTGACCCGTGAAGACCACGAGCGGGATGGAGTCCATGTAGGCCGTGGCGATCCCGGTCAGGGCGTTGGTGGCACCTGGACCCGACGTCACGAGCACCACCCCAGGCTTGCCGGTCGAGCGCGCATAACCGTCGGCGGCGTGCGCCGCGCCCTGCTCGTGGCGCACAAGGATGTGCTTTACCTCTTCCTGCTTATAGAGGGCGTCATAGATGTGCAAAACCGCACCGCCCGGATAGCCGAAAAGGTACTCGACGCCTTCATCATGAAGGCAGCGAACGAAAATCTCCGCCCCTGTAAGCTCCAAAGCGATGTCACCCCGCGATTTATGACCTTTTTCGAACCCCTGATTCTCGGATAAGGAACGCCACCGGTCAAGACCTTGGGTCACGATCACCGCAATTGCCCCTGTATAGCGCCATGTGGCCCGAACCGTGGCGGGCCAACCCAAGGGTCCGGGCTTTAAAGCCTTTGGGGCTCGGGCGAGCGGGTGGACCGGGATGCAGGCGCACCCTATGGCGTTCAGGGCGGCGATGCGCGGCCCGCACCCGTGCGAGACCCACGTCGGTCCCGTGGGCGGCCCGCGGGCCATGTCTGGTGAAGGATCGACCAGGATCTCAACCCAATAGAGGTGAGACACCGCAGATGGTCGGCGACGCGATGAATTCCCCGCGCCACCCCGCTCCAAGGGCGTACGGCATCCGTCCCCCGCCGACGATCAACACGTGTCGCCCTCATGAAGCCCGCACCCGGGCACACCCAAGGCGACGTAGTCGAAGCCAGCACACTCGCAGAGCTTCATCGTTGCAGACTAGACAGGCATGTAACGCAGAATTCGCCGTATGGCCGACCTCGCCCCACCTCACCGAGACCGGCGCGCCCATCGCTCGCACCAAGGTGGCCGCCGGCAACCAAGTCAAGGGGTATCCGGCCGTTTACGCGAACAACATGCCGGCGTCGGATGTATACATACACACACGGCGGACTTTCATGATGGCACCACCAGACTCTTCAAGAACGGCCATTCACAAGCGGTGCGAATTCCCGCCGATCTCACCTATGAGCGCACTGATCGCGAGAGGGAGATCGAGCGCGTGGGCGACGAGCTGCGCATACGGCCCACGCGCCAACGACTGGACCACTTGCTGGAAAAATTGAGTCGCTTCTTTCCGGACTTTCTGAACGAAGGACGGGGCGACGACCAAGAAGGCGAGCGGGACCCGCTATGACACCGAAGTACATGCTCGATACGAACATGGGCATCTACCTCATGAAGCATTATCCGCCTGAGGTCGGTACGCGCTTTGCTCGGTGCTATGCCGGGGAGGTTGTGATTTCGTCGGTTACACTCGCCGAGCTCGAATATGGGGCTGCGGCTTCGGGCGAGCCGCAGCCCCGCAACCGGGCGGCCCTGTCGTGGTTATTGGAAGATCTCGCGGTGGCGACCTTTGATAGCGCCGCCGCACGCGCCCACGGCCCGATACGCCTGGCCACGCGTGAGCGCAGGCGGGGTGCCCACTGACCGCCGCTCACGCGGTTGCGCCCCCCGTGACGCTCGTTACCAATGATGTGACCGACTTTGCGAACTATCCCGGGCGGCCTCTCGAAAATTGGGTCAGCGATCACTAGGCGGCGTACAAGGCCGTCCACGTCGTCGCGGTGGCGCCCCTTTCGGCGCCCTACTCGCCCTCTCGCGGCCTTTAGGAATCCGAGCGCACGCCACGATCATGGCGGATGCGTACGATCTCGTCTAGATACTCACTTCCCCAACCCCGCAAAACTTCAAGCACCGGCGCAAGCGTCTTACCAAAAGGGCTGAGGGAATACTCCACCCGAGGCGGCACTTCAGGATAGGCGGCGCGGACCACGATACCGTCGGCCTCGAGCTCCCGCAATTGGCGTGTCAACATGCGCTGAGTCACCGCCGGCATGAGGCGAGACAGCTGCCCGAAACGTTTAGTACCTCCCAGCAAATGGAACAGGATCACGCCCTTCCACTTGCCGCCGATCACCTCGAGGCAGGCCTCGACCGGACAACCGAAATCGCAGTCATAGCGAAGGTGACGGCTCGGGCGCATGATCGCTCCTTAAATATCGATATACATGATGTAAGTACCCGACAATTTTGTGCGTTCTTACCAATGCGCGGGCTCTCTCCTAGGATAGCCGCAGGCCTATGAGGCCTGCCACCCCAAGAGACCACACGGAGGACCGCATGGACGTCGTCACCGCAATCAAGTCCCGTCGCGCCATCAAGCACTTCGACCCGGACTATCAGCTCCCGCAACACGATATCGACACCCTTGTCTCGCTTGCACAGCTCTCACCGACCGCCTTCAATATCCAACATTGGCGCTTTCTGCTCGTACAAGACCGCACGCTACGCGAGGCCATCCGCGCGCTATCCTGGATGCAACCGCAGATCACCGATGCCTCGCTGCTCATAGTGATCTGTGCCGATCTCAAGGCCTGGCAGAAACAGCCAGAACGCTATTGGCGCAACGCCCCACCCGAAATTCGCGAGGGCCTCCTTGCGGCCATCGACAGCTATTACCGCGACTGCGAGACCGTACAACGCGACGAGGCCATGCGCTCCTGCGGGATCGCCGCCCAGACCCTCATGCTCGCGGCCCAGGCCTTGGGTTATGACTCGTGCCCCATGGACCTCGCGGATTTCGCCGAAGTCGGGCGCTTGATCCGGCTTCCGGAGGATCATGTCATAGGGCTTTTTGTTGCAATCGGCAAGGGCATCCGCGAACCCTGGCCACGGGGCGGGGCCTTGGATCGCGACGAGGTCGTCGTCCGAAACCGCTTTTGATGGGCCCCGCTACCGAAAACCTTTCCGGATAATATTGCGGGGATAGAGGACGCGTAGGGCTGTCTCGTCATTCGCGGGTCCGCGTACTAAAGCTCGCCACCAACCACGGTCGTACGGGCATGGGGCACCGGAAACACACGATACTTCAGTGTCGGCAGAACACGTGGACGAACCCTTAGAACGACAACGCAGATGGGCATGACGCGATGCGGATTCCGGGGAGGATCTTATGCGGGTCCGAGCGACGGCACGGCGGCGTTCATGACGCGGCGCCACGCGTCTCGGGGAGGCGGCAGTTTTGGGGGCGGCTACGACTCCCGCGCGCTTCGCGGGAGTCGTTCATATCGGCCATTGCACGGCACGGTCGTGGCCCACTCCTGCTTTCCTAGACCCGGCGCCACACAGTGCCCGTCGGCGTATCCTCGAGCACGATACCGCGCGCCTTCAGCTCGTCGCGCAAGGCGTCGGATCGCGCCCACTGCCGCTCGCGCCGCGCCTGATCGCGCAGCGCCACCAGCGCCTCGATATCCTCGTGGTCCCCGATTCCCTGCAGGAACGCCGCCGGCGGCCGCAAGAGCAGACCGAGCGTCCCCGCCAACAGCCGCAGCGTGGCGGCGAGCCGCCCGACCGCCAGGCTATCGCCCTGCTCACGCGCGCGCTGGATCGCATGCCCGACCTCAAAGAGCACCGCAAGCGCCCCCGGGGTATTGAAATCATCATCCATAACCGCGCGAAACCTCCGCGCGTAATCCCCGTCGGTCTCGGCTACCCCTTCTGGAGCATCCTTCACCGCCTGATAGAGACGCGTCAAGGCCTCGCGGCACTGCGCGATCGATTCGTCGTCGTAATTCAGGGGGCCGCGGTAATGGCTGGCAAGCAGAAAATAGCGAAGCACCTCGCCGTCGAACACCGTCAGAAGATCACGCAGCGTGCGAAAGTTCCCCAGCGACTTGGCCATCTTCTCGCCGTTTGTGCGCACGAAGCCTACATGCATCCAGGTATCGGCAAACGGCTCATCATTGGCCGCCTCGCTCTGAGCGATCTCATTTTCGTGGTGCGGAAAGGTCAGATCGAGTCCCCCGCCGTGGATGTCGAAGTGGTTGCCCAGGCAGTGCGCGGCCATCGCCGAGCACTCGATGTGCCATCCCGGCCGACCGGGCCCGAACGGCGAAGGCCACGCAGGCTCGTGCGATCGCGCCGACTTCCAAAGCACGAAATCCAGGGGGTCGTCCTTGGCCTCGTCGGCCTCGACCCGCGCACCCACTCTCAGATCGTCGAGACTACGCCCCGAGAGGCGCCCATAGCGAGGGAAGCGGCGCACATGAAAATACACATCGCCATTGCGGCCCTGATAGGCATAATCCTTGGCCACCAGCTGCTCGATCATCGCGGTCATATGGTCGATGTGGCGGGTGGCGCGCGGCTCGTGATCCGGGGGCGCTACAAACAGCGCCGCGGTATCTTCCTCCATGGCGGCGATGGTGCGTTCGGTCAGCGCCGCGATGTCCTCCCCGTTTTCCTCTGCACGACGGATGATCTTGTCGTCGATATCCGTGATGTTGCGCACATAGGTTACGCGATAGCCGAGATAGCGCAGGTAGCGCACGACCGTGTCGAACACGACGAATACGCGGCCATGGCCGAGATGGCAGCGGTCATAGACCGTGACCCCGCAGACATAGATCCGCACATGGCCGGGCTCCAGCGGCACGAATGGGTCTTTGGCGCGTGTCAGGGTGTTATAGATTTTTAGCATCGGTGCTTCCACATTCCCGCAGACGGCGCGCCACGAGCGCGCGCGGCATCAGCGCCAGTATATCCTTGAGCTCAGGACCCGCGACCCGACCGGTCAGGGCCGCCCGCAGGCCGTGAAAAAGCCGCCGGCCGCCGTGGCCTGCGGCCTTCAGGACCGCCGGCAGATCGCCTGCTACACCCCCCGCATCCAGATGCGCGACCGCCGCCTGAAAAAATTCCCCGCCGGCCGCCACGATCGCCGCGCGCGCGTCATCGTCCAGGGTCCGGCGCTCACCATACATGATCTCCGCCCAACGACGGTAATCCTCCGGAAAAAGGGCGTTGGGACGGACGGCCTCCACGAACCGCAGGCGATCGGCCTGCGGGACGTGCTTTGCGACCCACGAGACCCATTCGGCCACCGGGGTCGCGGCCATCGCCAGCCGTTGCCAATGGAGCAACTGGTCCCGATCGTAGTGCGCCGGGGCATGCCCGATCCGCCGACGATCGAAGGCCTGGGCCAGCTCCACCAAGGGTAGCAGCCGCTCCGACTCCACGACCGCGCCTAAGCGCGCCAGGTAATTGACGACGGCAAGGGGCAGGAAGCCTTCCTCGCGCAAGGCCGCGAGGCTTCCCGCCCCATCGCGTTTGGACAGTGGGACCCCGCTTGCGCTCAGTACGAGCGGCAGATGGCCGTAATCCGGGACCGGCAATCCGAGCGCGCGCAGTATGAGGATCTGGCGCGGGGTATTCGCCAGATGATCTTCGCCGCGCAGCACCAGGGTGACACCCGAGAGGGCATCGTCTAAGGCGTTGGCGAAGAAGAACATCGCCTCGCCATTGGCGCGACGCACGACAAAGTCCCCAAGAAGATTCGTGGCCATGCGCTGTGGGCCGCGCACGACGTCGCAAAACCCCACCTCCTGCCCCGGTGGGACGCGAAAGCGCCAGACCGCGCGCTCTCCTGCCATGATTCGGGAACGCGCATCGGCCGGCTTAAGCGCCGCGCATCGGCCGCTATAGCGCGGCGGCAGCCCCCGGGCACGAAGGCTTGCGCGTTCCGCGACGAGCTCCGACTCGGCGCAAAAACACGGATAGACGAGATTTTCATGCGCGAGCCTCTCAAGGAAATCGTTGTACACGCCGCTACGTTCCGATTGGCGCCAAATGGCGGCCTCGTCTATGTAGGCCCCAAACCCCAGCCACTCGAGATCGACGCGCAGGGCCGCCTCGAACGCGGGGCTTACGCGCGCGCGGTCGCTATCCTCGATGCGTAACAAAAATCGCCCGTCCGGCAGGGCGGCCAACAGACTAAAGAGCGCGGTGCGCGCATTGCCGAGATGCAATAGCCCGCTTGGGCTTGGGGCGAAACGGGTCGTCAGGGAATTCATCCCCCCATGATAGCGCGTCATTGCCCTGACCCGCCAAGTCAGCGACAATGCGCCAAACTCCACAGAGGATATCCCCATGGTGCACCTCGAAACCAACCAGGGCGTCATCGTGCTCGATCTCAACGCCGACAAGGCGCCAAAGACCGTCGCCAACTTCCTGGCCTATGCCCGCGAGGGATTTTTCACGAACACGATCTTCCATCGGGTCATAGACGACTTCATGATCCAGGGGGGTGGTTTCGAGCCCGGCATGCACCAAAAACCCACCCGCCCGCCGATCGATAACGAGGCCAACAACGGGCTGCGCAATGCGCGCGGCACGATTGCCATGGCGCGCACCAGCGACCCGCACTCGGCGACCAGCCAGTTCTTCATAAACGTCGTCGATAATGACTTCCTAAACTTCACCGCCCCCACCCCCACCGGTTGGGGGTATTGCGTATTCGGACGGGTGACCGAGGGCATGGATGTGATCGACACCATCAAGGGCACCGCCACCACCAGCCGCAATGGGCATCAGGACGTGCCGGTGAACGACATCATCATCACGGGCGTGCGCCTAGACTAGACGCGTGAAGGCCCAGGCATTCATTGCCGACCTGCACCTGACAGCGCAGCGGCCGCAGGCGATCGCCCTGTTCCGGGACTTTCTCGCGCAAGCGCGCGACCGGCTCGATCATCTGTATATCCTAGGCGACCTGTTCGAGTATTGGGTCGGCGACGATGGCGTCGACGAAGCGGAATTCGCGCCGGTGATCGCGGCCTTGCGCGCGGCCACCGGCACAGGCCTTGCGATCAGCGTCCTGCATGGCAACCGCGATTTCCTGCTCGGGGAGCGATTTGCCGAAATGAGCGGCTGCCGCCTGCAAGACGACCCCCATGAACTGACCCTGTTTGGGATCCGGACTTTGATCAGCCATGGCGATGCCCTGTGTACCGACGATCGCGAATACCAGGCCTTGCGGGCGCAATTCCGCGACTTGCGCTGGCAACACCAGGTCCTCGCCCGGCCGCTCGCCGAACGCATCATTATGGCCCGCGCGCTGCGCGAGGAGAGCGGCCGGGCGACACCCGCCAAGGATAGCGCGCTGCTCGACGTCAATACCGCGGCCGCCGGCGCGCTGCTCGATCATCACGGCGTGCGCCGCCTGATCCACGGTCATACCCATAGGCCCGGGGAATACCCCGTGCCAACCGCCGCCGGACCGGGGATACGTATCGTGGTGGGGGATTGGTATGAGGGATCAAGCGTGCTGGTGGTGGGGCCCGCAGGCCACGCCCTAGTCGCCGTTGCGGACTTCCCCCGGGCTGTAGCGGACGTAATGCGCAGGCAAGGTAAATAGGCTCCGCTTGACCGGCACATCCTTCTTATAGCTGATCAAGACCTTCTCGTTTGCCTCATAGTCGAGCATGCGCACCGGGAAACCGTAGGCGTATTCCCGGTCGGGATCGAACACGTTATCCGCGAGGTCACAGGCGGTTTCGAGCCCCGCCGGGGTATTCGCCGCGGTCAGCGCCTGCTCCCCGGCCAAGGTATCCGCGTAGGCCTTGAGGGCCGATACCGCGCCTGGCAACAGACCCTTGGCGGCCACAATGTAATAACACTGATGACCGTTCGTATAGAGCCGATAACTCCGGAGCTTATGGCCCTTGAAGCGGCCCCTGACATGCCCCCTCTTCACCGTTTCGCGCAGCCTTGCAGGCTTCGTTAGCGTGATGATGTGACTGCGGATCACAAGGATGGTGTGATCACTGTGGTCTACGCTATAGATGATGCGCCGCTTGCGATCAAACAGGATGTAATTGCCGGTTCCGGTATCGGGATCGATGCGCACATAGCGGCGATTGACGATGATGCGCGTCGGAAACGGTGGGCCACCGAGCTCTCGCTCCCTCATATTGAGGATCGTGGCATGGGGCCCGCTGCGCCCGCAAGACGCAAGCGCCAAGGCAAGCCCCACAAGCGCAAGGCGCGCAAGACCCTGATGAACCCTCATCGCACACCCTCTGTCATCGCGGCCGCCCGCAGGCCCCCCTCGATGTCGGCGATGAGATCATCCCGGTCCTCGAGGCCTATGGAAAGCCGGATGAGACCATCTTCCACACCGCCCGCGCGTCGTGCCTCGGGGGTTAATCGACCGTGGGTGGTGGTGGCCGGGTGCGTGACCGTGGTTTTCGTGTCACCGAGGTTGGCGGTCCGCGACAACAGCCGGCAGCCGTTTACAAACGCGAACGCCCGACGAGCGTCGGCGTCTTTCAAGGTAAACGACACAACGCCGCCGCCTGCCGACTGCTGGGCACGCGCCAAATCGTATTGCGGATGGCTTGCCAAGTAGGGATAGAACACGCGGTCCACGAGCGGCTGCGTCGTAAGCCACTTGGCCACCGCAAGCGCCGTCTCGCTGTGCGCCTTCATGCGTAGCGACAAGGTCTCCAAGCCTTTCAGAAAGATCCAGGCGTTGAACGGGCTTAACACCGGGCCTGCGGTGCGCACGAACGGAAAGATCTCGCCTGTCACGATACGCTCCTCGCCCACGACCGCCCCACCCAGCGCACGCCCCTGACCGTCGATATACTTGGTCGCCGAATGAACGACCAGATCCGCGCCCAGCGCAAGCGGCCTTTGCAGAACCGGCGTGCAGAACGTGTTATCGACCACGAGTTTGGCGCCGTAGCGGTGCGCGATCGCGGCCAACGCCGCGAGGTCGCCCAGCACGCACAAAGGATTGGACGGCGTCTCCAAAAACAGCAGCCGCGTACGGTCCGTGCACGCACTCTCCCAGGCGGAGACGTCGTCTAGGGCGACGAAGCTCGTACTCACCCCGAAGCGCGCCAGCATCTGAAACAAGGCGATAGACGGTCCGAATACGCTTTGCGAGACCACGACATGGTCTCCGGCCTTCAAAAGCGCCATGCAGACAGACAAGATCGCGGCCATCCCCGATGCCGTCGCCAACGCCCGCTCACCGCCCTCCAGAACCGCCAGCCGTTCTTCGAAGATACGCACTGTCGGGTTGCCCGTGCGCGAGTAGATATTGCCCTCGGCGCGCCCGGCGAAACGGTCGGCGGCCTGCTCGGCGTCGTCGAAGACGTAGCTCGACGTAAGAAACAACGGCTCGCTATGCTCGCCTTCATGGGTCCGGTGATGACCGGTATGAATCGCAAGGGTCTCCATCCGGCCCTTCAAGTGGTCATCCATTAGCCACTCCTTTCGTCTTTCAACTAGTAATACGTGTGGAGTTCCGTCGATACGAGATCATTCATGGGGCTTGCGCACTTCGCCGCATCCCCGCGCATGTGCTCCACATGCTCAAGGTAAGTCTTATCGACGTCGCCCGTCACATACACTCCATCGAAACACGAGGTGTCGAAACGCGTAATACGCGGATTCCCCTCACGCGCCGCCTCGACGAGGTCCTCCAGATCCTGATAAATCACCCGGTCGGCCCCTATCGCGACCGCCACCTCCTCCGTGCTTCGGCCGGTCGCGATGAGTTCCCGGGCCGAAGGCATATCGATACCGTAGACATTGGGGTAGCGAACAGGAGGCGCCGCGGAGGCGAAGTAGACCTTGTTCGCGCCGGCCTCGCGGGCCATCTGGATGATCTGCATCGAAGTCGTGCCCCGCACGATGGAGTCGTCGACTAGCATGACGTTCTTGCCACGGAACTCGAGATCGATGGCGTTTAGTTTCTGGCGCACCGATCGCTGGCGCTGCGCTTGGCCTGGCATGATGAAGGTCCGCCCGATATAGCGGTTCTTGATAAAGCCCTCCCGATATTTCACATCGAGCTCCTTGGCCATCTCCAATGCCGCCGCGCGACTCGTATCGGGAATCGGAATGATGACGTCGATGTCGTGATCCGGCCACTCGCGCATGAGTTTACGCGCCAACCGCTCGCCCATGCGCAGCCGCGCCTTGTAGACACTGATTCCATCCATGATCGAATCCGGGCGCGCCATATACACATGCTCGAATATGCATGGGGTATGACGGGGATTGTCGGCGCACTGGCGCATGGACAGGCGGCCTGCCATATCCACGAACAGGGCCTCGCCTGCCTGGACATCCCGCACGAGGCCGTAACCTAGGACATTCAGCGCGACGCTTTCGGAGGCGAACATGTGCTCGGGCCCCTCATCCGTATCGCGCCGGCCGTAGACGAGCGGCCTGATTCCCCAAGGATCGCGGAACGCGACGATCCCAAAACCCGAAATCATGATGACGGCGGCATAGGCGCCGCGCACGCGCCTATGGACGGCGGCAATGGCCCGAAAGATGTGCTCTGGTGTCAGGCTCACGCCACCCACCTTCTGCATCTCATGGGCAAATACGTTCAACAATACTTCGGAATCCGATTCGGTATTGATGTGGCGTTGATCCTCGCGGAACAGCTCGTCGCGCAGCTCCGCGGCATTGGTCAGATTGCCGTTGTGCGCGATGGCAAGACCAAACGGCGAGTTGACGTAGAAGGGCTGGGCCTCGGCCGATGACGCACAGCCGGCCGTCGGATAACGCACATGCCCGATACCCATGGTCCCCCGTAGCGCCATCATATGGGAGGCCTGGAAGACATCGCGCACAAGGCCATTGTCCTTGCGCATGTAGACGCGCCTGCCATCGCTCGTAATGATACCGGCCGCATCCTGGCCCCGGTGCTGAAGAACGATGAGGCCGTCATAAAGCGCCTGATTGACAGGACCTTTCGCCAATATACCGACTATCCCACACATGATTGCGACCCCTCAGGGAACGCCAAAAAGCGGTCCAGTTTATCCGTAGCGGAGATTGCGGGCAACGTCTGCGGGCAACCAATGGGCCACATAGAGAGCTGCGCCCTGAAAATACCCCACGAACAACGAGCCGTGCCAACTCGGGTAATCGGGGAACGGCGTAAGGCCGGCGAGTAAGACCATAAGGACGATGACCAAAGCACCCTTCAGAAAACCTACGACGCCTCCCAAAATCCGGTCGGCGGCCTGCGAACTTACCTTGAGCCAGGCTGAGCGAATGAAATGAGACACGACCGCCAAAATCACGAAGGTGACGAAAAATAGCAGAAAAAAGACCACCACGGTCCGCAGGTTCGCATCCTTCAGGTGCCCCGCGAACCAACCCGTGAAATCCCCGGAGAAGAACCAAGCCACAAGAAAACTCAAGACCCAGGTCAGAAACGACAAGATCTCGCTCATAAAGCCGCGTAACACACCCACCAGCACAAAAAGGCCCACGACCAGAACAATAACGATATCCACCCAGTTCATCGCGCCGCCTCCTGAATCACAAACCCTTGAATGCCGTCGCGCTGCTTTATGGCCTCCAGCACGCCCTGCGTCCGTCTCTTGCCATAGGGGCCCAGGATCACGATCACCCCACGACTGCTCGCAAGCCGCGCAAGCTTTACATGCGCCGGAAAACCCTGCTCCTTTAGCTTATGTGCGAACGCGATGCCGTCGGCGGCATTCACATAGGCGCCGACCTGCACATACGACACATACGACGCGTGGATGGCTGGCGCCAAAGAAGCGCGCGCTGGGGACACAGGCGGCATCGGCGTCGGACGCGATGGTAGGGACGAAGGCTTTTGGGCCCCGGCGCGGGCCGTCGGCGCGGGCCTGGTCGGCGCCGTGTTGGCGACGGTCGACGCGCCCTTGGTCGCGGCCACCACCGGGATGTCCGCCACCACCGCCTGCACACCGTGCGCGCCACGGCGCACCGTCAAGATCTCGCGGCCGTGAACGGCCGACGGCGGCCGCCGTAGCAATATCGGCAGGACCACGACCGCCACGGTCACGAGAATGGCGGCGCCCACGATCCTGCGCTTGGCATCAAACGACCCTTCCTCCACCGCCTCCTCTCCGGTCCTGCATGAGTGCGAGTATAGCACCGACCGTCTTGAACGACCCAAAAACAACGATCCGGTCATCGCGCCCGGCGCACCAGAGCGCCGCCTTGTAGGCGTCCACCGGGTCGCCATACACTCCGTCAGGGGTTATGCCCACACCGCGCAGGGCGTCTTTCAGAAACATGCCGTCGGCCCCGCGCGGATCGTCCAAAGATGCCAGAAACCAGCCATCGAATGATCCCCGAAGGGCCTCAAAGACCTCGGCTATCGGTTTGTCCTTCAGCATGCCCACGACCGCGAGGGTACGCCCCGGTGCGCGCTGCTCGCGCAAAGTTCGCGCAAGCGCCTGCGCCGCCTCCCCATTATGGGCGACATCGACGATAACGCGCGGCCCCGGCCCCGGCAGGGTCTGAAAGCGCCCGGCCAGACGTACGGCCTGCAATCCCGCGCGCAGATCCTGCGCCGTGAGCGCAAGTCCCGGCAGGGCCTCGGCCGCGGCCAACGCGCATGAGGCATTGGCCAGCTGATAGCGGCCGCATAGCGCCGGATACGGCAGATCCCGGCTACCCGCAGCGCTCGTGAAATGCCATGAGCGCTCCCGTTCTTCATAGGAAAAATCGCGGCCACCCATCACCGCGCGCGCCCCCAGGCGCTCTGCCTCGTCCACCGCTGACCGGGACACGTCGAAACCGATGATGGCCGGACGGCCGGCGCGAAAGATGCCGGCCTTCTCGCGCCCTATCGTCTCGCGATCGGGACCCAGCCAATCCTTGTGGTCGGTGCCCACCGAGACCACCACCGCCACATCGGCATCTATAATATTGACCGCATCGAGACGGCCGCCGAGACCCACCTCGAGGATCGCCACCTCGACGCCGGTCCGCGCAAAAAGCCAAAGCGCGGCCAATGTGCCAAACTCGAAATAGGTCAATGACGTGCCGCCGCGCGCCTCCTCAACCGCGGCAAATGCCTGGCACAGGTCCTCATCCGCGGCCTCTTCGGCATTCAGGCGCACCCGTTCGTTGTAGCGCATGAGGTGCGGTGAGAAATAGGCGCCGGTCCGGTAGCCCGCCGCTCGATAAAAAGATTCCAGGATGGCCGTTGTCGAACCCTTTCCGTTGGTCCCGCCTACGGTAATGACCGGGCATGACATGGGTATCATCCGCTCATAGACCGCGCGCACCCGGCCCAACCCGAGATCGATGCCGCGGGGGTGGATGCGGTCTATATAGACCAGCCATTCTTGCAGGGTTTCGCGACTCAGATGTCTTTGTGCAACGCGTTGGTGGTATTGTCGACAAGCGGCCTGTTGCTCATGATCGACAACAGCCGGGCGATCGTCTCGCGCAGCTTGTGGCGATGCACGATCATATCGATCGCACCGTGGTCGAGCAGGAACTCCGATCGCTGAAAGCCCTCCGGCAAGGTCTCGCGCACGGTCTGCTCGATCACGCGCGGACCTGCAAAGCCGATCAAAGCCTTGGGTTCGCCTATGATCACATCCCCAAGCATGGCAAAACTTGCCGATACCCCTCCCATCGTCGGATCGGTGAGCACCGAGATAAACGGCAGGCCTTGGTCTGCCAGGCACGTCAGTGCCGCGCTGGTCTTGGCCATTTGCATGAGCGAGGTCAGCCCCTCTTGCATGCGCGCGCCGCCACTTGCCGCAAAACAGACAAAGGGTAGGCGCTCGGCAAGGCAGGTATCCACGCCGCGCACGAAACGCTCGCCCACCACCGAGCCCATGGAGCCGCCCATGAACGCGAACTCGAAGGCCGCGGCGA
This sequence comes from Pseudomonadota bacterium, assembly GCA_021819125.1. GTDB lineage: Bacteria > Pseudomonadota > Gammaproteobacteria > Acidiferrobacterales > Acidiferrobacteraceae > Acidiferrobacter. The sequence goes on from JAKARW010000020.1 coordinate 17,322, forward strand.
CCAACGGCAACCCCTGCAGGCGCCCCTTCATCACGATGAGCGCATCCGACTCCCCGGTAGTCTGGACGGCATCGGCCAAGCGGTCCTTATAGCGCTTGCTATCCTTGAACTTGAGAAAATCCGTGGGCACGAGGCCTGCCCCGATCTCCGGGCGATCCCCGGCATCGAGAAAGGCGGCAAGCCTCTTGCGCGCCGATATGCGCATATGATAGTCGCAGCGCGGGCACACGCCCACGCTCTTTTCGATCTCGGCGTGATACAAGACATTGGCGCACGCCGGACATTTGCTCCACAAACCCTCGGGCACGGCCTTCTTCGCCACCCCGCGGCTTTTGATCTTAGGGGGCAGGAGTTTGTCGAACCAACTCATGATCGCAAGCCCTCGCCGCGTACAAGACCGGCGCGCAGACCGCGTACAAAGGTCTCGGCGTCGGCGATCATGGCCTCGGTGGACACGGCGGCGGCCATCTTCTCCACGATCGCGCTGCCAACGATGACGGCGTCGGCGAATCGTCCCACCTCGGCCGCCGAGCGCGCATCACGAATGCCGAAACCCACGCCCACCGGAAGCGCCGCGGTCTTGCGCACGATCGCAAGCCGCGCGGCGACCTCGGCCACGTTCAAATGACTCGCGCCCGTGACCCCCTTCAAGGCCACATAGTAGAGGAATCCCGTGGACGCCGCGCCGATGATGGCAAGCCGCTCCCCTGATGTGGTCGGAGAGAGCAGGAAAATCGTATCGAGGCCCGCGTGCCCGGCCTCGGCGCGCCAGTCGGCGGCCTCCTCGGGGGGCATATCGACAAGCAGTACGCCATCGACGCCGGCCGCCTGACAGGCCCGCGCGAAGACACCGTAGCCCATGGTCTCCACCGGATTGACATAACCCATGAGGATCACCGGCGTGCGCTTATCGTCGCGCCGGAATGCCGCCACCTGATCGATGATCCCGCGGGTCGTGGCGCCGGCGGCGAGCGCCCTTTGATGGGCCATTTGAATCACCGGACCATCGGCCATGGGATCGGAAAACGGCATACCGACCTCGATGAGGTCGGCGCCCCCGCGCACCAGGGCATGCATGAGCGGCACGGTGGCCGAAAGCGTGGGATCGCCACCGGTAATGAACGGAATCAGTGCCGCCCGCGTGCCGGCAAGCCCCGCGAACGTGTCCTTTATGCGCGACACGTCTTGCCCTCCCCGTAGGCGGCCACGGTCTCCACGTCCTTGTCCCCGCGGCCCGACAGATTCACGATCAAGGCGGCCTGCCGCCCAAGACGCGCCGCCAGGGTCTGTGCATAGGCAAGCGCATGGCTCGACTCCAAAGCCGGCAGGATCCCCTCGAGGCGCGTGAGGGCATGAAAGGCGGCGAGTGCCGCCTCGTCGTCGACCGCCACATATCGGGCCCGTCCGCTATCCTTAAGCCACGCGTGTTCCGGTCCGACACCTGGGTAATCGAGGCCCGCCGAGATCGAGTGCGTGTCGCGGATCTGCCCATCCTCATCGAACATGAGATAGCTGCGCGCCCCGTGCAATACCCCGCGCCCGCTATTGGCCGTCAGTGGCGCCGCATGCCGGCCAGATGCGAGCCCCTTGCCCGCCGCCTCGACGCCATAAAGGGCGACCTCGGCATCATCCAGGAACGCATGGAAAAGGCCGATGGCGTTGGAGCCGCCGCCCACGCACGCCACCAGCGCCTGCGGCAGCCGCCCCTCGCGCTCCAGGAATTGGCGGCGGGCCTCCTGCCCGATGACCGCCTGAAAATCGCGCACCATGGCCGGATAAGGATGGGGACCGCTCACCGTCCCGATCACATAGAATGTCTCGTCGACCGAAGTCGCCCAATCGCGCATGGCCTCGTTCATGGCGTCCTTCAGAGTCTGCGAACCGAGCGTGACGCTCACTACCTCGGCCCCCAAAAGACGCATGCGACGGACGTTGGGGGCCTGGCGCGCGATGTCCTCGGCGCCCATGTAGATCACGCACGAAAGCCCCAGACGGGCCGCCACAGTGGCGGTCGCCACACCGTGCTGGCCCGCCCCGGTCTCGGCGATCAGGCGCTTCTTACCCATGCGACGGGCGAGCAAGCCCTGGCCTATCGTATTGTTCACCTTATGGGCGCCGGTATGATTCAAGTCCTCGCGCTTTAAATAGATGCGCGCGCCGCCTGCATGAGCGGTCAGGCGCTCTGCGAGGTAGAGCGGCGATGGCCGCCCCACATAATCCCGCAAATCGGCGGCGAGCTCCGCCTGGAAGGCCGGATCGCGACGCGCCTCGTGGTAGGCACGCTCGAGATCGACAAGCGGCCCCATCAAGGTCTCGGCCACGAAGCGCCCCCCATAAGGCCCGAAGTGCCCGCGCTCATCCGGCTGCTCGTAACTCATGATTCTCCTCGTACATGGCGGCAGAACTCGCGCATGCGCCGCTCATCCTTGATCCCAGGGGCGCTTTCAACCCCGCCGCTGACATCCACCGCATAGGGCCGGACCTGGTCGATGGCCGCCGCCACGTTGGCCACCGACAGGCCACCTGCCAGAATCACAGGCTTGCCGAGACCGGCGGGTATCCGTCCCCAATCAAAGATCTGCCCGGTCCCGCCGGGGCGCCCTTTTTGATGGGTATCCAGCAGCAGGCCCTGGGCGGATGCATAATGAGCCTCGGCCGCACGCACATCCACTCCCTCACCCATGGATATCGCTTTCAGATACGGGCGGCCATAACGCCGGCACTCCTCCGGCGTCTCCCGGCCATGAAACTGCAAGACATCCAGCGCCACAGAGGCCAGCACCGCCTCGATCTCATCGGCCGCGGCATCAACAAAAAGCCCGACCCGTGTCACAAACGGGGGCACGGCGTCCAGGATGGCCCGCGCGGTATCGATATCGACATGACGCGGACTCGGCCGATAAAACACAAGACCGATGGCATCGGCGCCGGCCGCGGCCGCGGCCGCGGCGTCCGTGGGCCTCGTAATCCCGCAAATCTTCACACGCGTCGGCATAGGGCGTTGGAGTGTATCAGAGGCATGGCCCCCGACTTAAGTCTTAGACGCCTGATAGGCCTCGAAATGCGTCCGAAACAACGCCTCTAGATCGTCGATCACCTCCGCATTCGGCCGGCCCCCGATGACATTCTGGGCCATCAGGGTCGAGGTCTCGTTGAGCATCTTCCCGCGATCTAGCATAGGGTAGCTTGCCGCGAGCCGCTTGATGGCGCGCACCACATTCTCCTCCTCGGGCCGCGGAATCGGCAGGGGCTCGGACGGCGCCGGGGGCTTTATGCCACCAAGCCGCACATGCAGAAATTCGGCAAAGGCCAGGACCTGCTCTTGGCCCTCGTCCGGAAGATCGCGCACCACCGCCAGCAGGCGTTTCTCGAAACGGTCCACCGCTACCCACCGATATTCAATCGAAAGACTGGCATCTTGCGCCGTTCCATCATCAAATCGAGTTCCTTCACGAGCGCCACGATCACCTGATCTGTCGTGCGCTGCATATCCCCCCAATGTCGGCGCGCATCGGCCAACAGCTCGCCGATATCAGGCGGCGTCTTGCGCTTGGCCTCCATGATCATGTCCTCGATCATCCCGGGTTTGAGTTCTGGACGAAACAACAGACCGTAGGCCAAGGGGTCGGGGCGGATCGCGATCCAGCGGCCGTCATCGTCGACCACGATCGGCTCCATGCCAGTGGGCAGAACGGCTGCGCCATTGGCCATCACCAGCACCGCCCGGCCATCGACCGCCTGGGCCAGGGCATCGGCCTCCCCCGCCGGGGTCTTGTGGGCGGTCGTCCAGTAGGCGTTATGAAAGGGCTCCGGACTCAAAAGGGCGCCCTCGTGCTCGGCGAGCAAAAGCGCCCCATAGCCGAGCCCCACCATCGGCCGGCGCGCGTCGCGAAAAATCCCGATCAGTCGCAACTCATCGTCATGCCAAGGGTTCATGTCCTGGTCGCTGGGCGGGGCCTGGCCTCCGAGCACGAACAAGGCATCGAATTGGCCGGCGCTGCCCGGCAGATCCTGCCCGACGAACGGACGGAAATAGGCAAAGCCGATGTCGCGCTTCTCAAGCTGATTCTCGATCAGCCCCAGGAATTCCGAATAGGTGTGCTGGACGACCGCGAATTGCTTCATAGGGCCCGCGCCTTCGCCGCCGCCTCGGCGCCCCCTTGCCGCTCGCAATGCGCATGCGCAAAGCGCATGAACTCCTCGACCGCCCTCAGACGAAACTTCTGGCGCTGGTAGACAAAAGAGAATGGGCGATCGATGGGCGGGTCCAGAGGCAGAGCGACTAAGGTACCCAGTCGCAGCTCCTTCGCCACCGTGGCCTTGGAGACGATCGATACGCCCAATCCGGCCTCCACGGAACTCTTGACCGATTCGGGGCTACCGAACTCCATGCTGAGATTGAGGTCGTGCCACTGCAGGGCGTTATGTTCCAGGTAATCGCTGATCACCTCGCGGGTCCCCGAGCCCTCCTCGCGTGCCAGGAAGGGGAGATCCAGGAGTTCGCGCACCGGGACCTTGTCGGCTTTCGCCAAGGGGTGATCGGGTCGGCAAATGAACACCAGCTGGTCCTGCCAACAGACCTCTACCACGAGGTTCTTGTTCGCGACCGGCGACTCGACGATGCCGATGTCGACGGTATTGCTCTCCACCATATGGACGATGCCAAGGGAGTTGGACACGCTAAGACGGATACGCACGTCCGGGTGACGCCCCTGAAACTCGCCCAGGAGTGCCGGCAACACATATTCGGCGATGGTGGTGCTGGCGCCGATGATCAAGACGCCCGAGACGTCCCCGGTAATGTCGCGGACCCGGATATTCATCTCGTTATAGAGACCTATGATCCGATCGGCGTACTCAAAGACGCGCTCGCCTGCGGCCGTCAGATTGATGCGATTGTGGGTGCGATCGAACAGGCGGGTGTTGAAAAATTCCTCGAGCTGGCGCACCTGAAAAGTGACGGCCGGCTGTGTCATATGCAAGGTCTCGGCGGCCTTAGTGAAACTGAGGAGCTTTGCTACTGTATGGAATACCTGAAGTCGCCGGTCAGCCATGTCCCTTTCCCACCCCTCGATCACTGCGCCCGTCGGGTTTTATAGTATACAATGATTTAATGTCTAATGCCTGGAAACAATGGGATTTCTCCGGCGCCGGGCTCCAGTCGCTCAATCTCGAGCTCACCAAACGCCTACGCAAGCCCCGTGTGGCCTTCGGCCTATGGGTCGGTTTCGCGCTCGGTCTTCATGCCTTTTACCTCCATGAACGGCCGCGCGCGTTCGGCTATCTGACAGCAAGCCTTACGCTCACAGTCGTCGCGTTGCGGGGACCATGGCCGGTTACGGCCGGGCTCGGGGTTTTGTACCTGGCGGTGGCGCTCGCCGACCTCGCGACCCTGGAACGGCGCCTCACGGCCTACAACAAGGCCTTACGCCTTCACCTGTCGCTCCGCAAGGGGGCTACGCCCCCGCCGGGCTTTCGCGGTCATTACACCGATCACGACGCGGATATCCATGACTACGTGGCCGTTAAAGAGCAGGAGCGCGCCGGCCATTCGGCCAAATCCACGCCCGCCGCCCGAAGCGTCGGCGCGAGCCAGTCCTTCCAGCAACAAGAGGCGGCCTTGCGGGCCCACGCCAAAGACCGTAAGTCCGTCAAAACCCCTCGATCTTGAGACGCAGGTCGTTTGCGCTCGAGGCGTACTGAAGCGCCACGGCCGGCGCGATGCGCTTGGCCTTGACGAGCGCAAGCAGGCAGGCATCAAAGCCCAGCATGCCGTCTTGTATGTTGCCGCGCTTTACAAGCTCCGGCAGATCCTTCAGGCGCGCCGGATCGGCGATCAGTTCGCGGGCGAGCGCCGAGATCGTCAAGACCTCACAGGCCACCGCCCGCCCCTGACCATCGGCCCGCGGTAGCAGGCGCTGACTCACCACGGCCCGCAGGTTTTGCGCGACCTTCACGCGCACCCCGGCCTGGGCCTCGGCGGGAAACGCCGTAATGAGGCGATTGACCGCCTCGGCGGCCGCCGGCGCATGCGCCGTGGCCAGCACGAAATGGCCGGTCTCCGCCGCTTGGAGGGCGGTTTCTATGGTCTCGATATCGCGCATCTCCCCGAGCAGGATGACGTCTGGATCCTCACGCAGTGCCGCGCGCATGGCCTCCTGAAAGGTCTGGGCGTCGACCCCCATCTCGCGCTGAGTGATGAGCGATTTCTGTTCGGCAAACAGGAATTCGATGGGGTCTTCGATCGTCAAGACATGCTTGGTCTGGGTCAGGTTGATCTCATTGACGAGCGCGGCAAGCGTGGTCGTCTTGCCAGAACCGCTGGCCCCGGTGACCAACACGAGTCCACGCTCCAACTGCGTCAGCTTGGCCACGATGTCCGGCAGCCCAAGACTCGCAAGCGGCGGCACCACGCTATGGATAACGCGCAACACCAGGGCGACCGTGCCGCGTTGCCGAAAGATGTTGGCGCGCACGCGCCCTATCCCCTTGAATCCGCGCGATAGATCAACCTGATGGTCACGTGCGAAGAGGGCGCGTTGCCGGGCGTCCATCATCGCCTCACCGATCTCGGTGACGCGCTCCACCGTCATCCGCGGCCGGTCGTCGAGCGCGCGCAATGCGCCATCCACACGCAGTATCGGGTGGTTACGGGCGCGCAGATGCACATCCGAGGCCCCATAACGGGTGGCCTCGGCCAGGACTTGGCTCAACCACTCGAGCGGCTCGCTCGGTGTGGCGGCAATCGGGCTCTCCATAGAGCCTCATTGTAGCAGGGGCGCAGGGAATGCAAGGGCACGCGGTGGTGGGTCGGCCCACGCACCCGAGGTCGGGTCGTCATCCGGCACCGAGACGCGAGCGACGACGAAGAGTGCGCCCGCGACACGGATCGGACGCGGCCCCCTCTTGACACCGACCCTAGCTAGGCTAAGCTTAGCTAAGCTAGCAATGGTTCAGAACTCGTCTCATCAGAGTGAACGATCTGCCGAGTTGATCAAGCCGCGAGATTCCTGGACGCCAGGACAAACGCGGGCCGCCGCCCGGCCTGCTCGTGACCGGCTTGCGGGTCGAAGTGCAACCACACTACCTCACCGGCCTCGGGCACGTAACGGCGTGCCATCAAAACATCTCTTTGCCGACTGCCTCACCAAAGCCCGCTTCGCCATGTACGTTATCGGGTTTTATGCCACTTAATAAACGCCTGAGATCGTAGCCGCCCTTGCGCACAGGCTCTGTGACGATCCGTCCCCCGTCTTCCCGCACATCGACGGTATCATCCAATCGCAGGCTTGCAGCCTCCATAATGGCCGCGGGGATGCGTACAGAGGCACTGTTGCCCCACTTCTTCACGATGGTCCGCATGGTGATACCCGTAGTATCGTCAATGTCGATATTAGACCGACATACGCGCCAAGGTAACAATAGCGATCTCAGTGGATGTCATACCAGACACCACGGCCGCGGCCATGCTGGTTCAGCGTGCCACGCTCCACCAACGCCCGGAAATGTTGCTTGAGCGTGTTGCGGCTGGCCCCGGTCAGCTTCATGGCCTCGCCGATGGTGACGCGTCCGTGCTCGCGGGCACACTCGACGATCTGTAGCTGCAGTTCCGGCATGGCCGCCCGCACGATCTTCTCGCGTTCAACCTTTTTCTCCAGGCGCCGAACCTGCTCGGCCAGGGAGCGCAGGAAGAACACCAGCCACGGCTGCCAGTTGGGTGCCTCGGTGCGGATCGTGCCCTGGGTCTGCCTCAGCGCCAGGTAGTAGGCCTCCTTGCTCTGCTCGACGACGCTCTCCAGCGAGCTGTAAGGCGCGTAGGCATACCCGGCCTGCAGCAGCAGGAGCGTGGTCAGCACGCGGGAGAGCCGCCCGTTGCCGTCCTGAAAAGGATGGATCTCCAGGAACACGACGATGGAGAGGGCGATGATCAACAGCGGATGCAGACGGGCAGTGTCGCGCTCCTGATTCACTAAGGCCACCAGTTCCGTCATCAGACGAGGCGTATCTAAGGGTGAGGCGGTCTGGAACACGACGCCAATCTGCGCGCCCGTCTCGTCGAAGGCGGCGACACTATTCGAGTGGGTTTTGTAGTTGCCGCGATGCCAGGTGTCCTTCTCGCTGTGGCGCAGCAGGATCTGATGCAACTGCTTGATGTGGTTCTCGGTAAACGGGATGTCCTGCCACGACGAGAACACCAAGTCCATGAGCTCGGCATACCCCGCCACTTCCTGCTCGTCACGGGTAGCGAAGGATTGGATCTCCAGGTTCGACAGGAGCCGTTCCACCTCCCTATCGGACAGCTGGCTGCCCTCGATGCGCGTGGAGGAGCCGATGCTCTCGATGGTGGCCACGCGGCGCAGGGCCGACAGGCGATCGGGCGCAAGCGTCCCCAGGGCGCGCCATGCGCCTTTGAACTCGTCGATCCGGGCGATGAGGTTCAGAATCTCCGGAGTGATCTGGATGGCGTCGGTTCGTAGCATGAACCAATACTACACCCATTTACACCCATTTTGAGATGCTTTGCACGCTCGTTTACACTCGACGGCTCGCAACGCCTTCTATAATGGGGAAGCCTCCCACGGGTTCAGAAGCGGCACACCGGTGGCCTCGAAATCGATGAGGTTGCGGGTCACGACCGTCATGCCATGGATCAGTGCGGTCGCCGCGATCAAGGCATCGCGTTCAGCGCGCGGGTCGGGTACGTGCAGGCGCGCGCAACGTTGCGCAACCGCCGTATCAACCGGAAGAATCCGGTCATTGAACTCGGGCAAAACGCGCGTATCGAGCCATGCGCGCATGACCGCGCCTTGTCGGGGATCTTTACGTTCGAGCTGCACAATACCGATTTCCAGCTCAAGGACGGTGATGGCCGATAGGTGCAGGCGGCCTGCATCGACACGGTCGGCCCACTGCTCGACATGGGGGTCGGCCTTCCCTGAGCGGATCTTGCGTAGCTCGGACACGACGTTGGTGTCGAGGATAAACATCAGGAAAAATCAGCCGGCCGGATGCCGATGCGGACACGGGGCGGATCAAGCTCGATGTCGGCAAGGCCGGGCATCGCCAATACGTCGGCAATCTTGCGATGCCCACCCGTGATGCGCTGATAGTCCTCGATGCTGAGCAGTACGTGGGCGGGCTTGCCCCGGTCGGTAATGAATACCGGTCCCTTTGAGGCCGCTTTCTTGGCGCGGCTGGTGTCCTGATTGAACTCCCGGCTGGATAGAGTGGTGATCGCCATGGGTGGCCCTCCTGTTTGCATCGATACATCATTTGTGTATAAACGTTACTACTCTGTTCTTCTGTCGTCAATATGGTTTGGTTTTGGCCCCCGCGCCGGGTCAGGGAACGGCCTGGGGGCCGCGGCGGCGCAACTTGTGTGGGGACTGGAATAATGTGCGAAGGAGTGGGCGGCGCCGGTTTTTGAGGCCATCAAGCAGTCTGCCGACATCCGCGAGCGCATCGCGGATTCCACCTCACAGGCGAGGAATCAATTCTCCGTGCGATGGTAGAGCGCCATATAGGCGGAATGGCTCAAGAGCGGCGTACGCGCGACCGCCAGCACGTCCTCCAGATGCGCGGGGGTACTGAGACCCACAAGGGTGGTGCCAAGCCCCGGCGTCGAACGATTGAATTGCAGGGCGCGCCGAGCGTCGTTGGCAAAACCGGGCATGGCCTGCACGAGGATGTCGACCGGCTGCCGGGCGAGATGCCCCTTGAACAGCCCATGACTTGCCACGGTATAGAGGTTGAGAGCCAAGGCCGCCTGCAGGGTCGAGGCCTCGCTCCCCTCGCCGGTGATCTGATTGAAGCGCGAGAAACCCTCCAACATAACGGCATTAAACGGCAATTCAATCACTGCGAAGTGGTGGTCTCGCTCCGACCCCGTCACGATCTTTGCAGCCTTGCCCGCAAGCGCCACGAGCGAGGCCAGCGACAGGAACGAGGCATCGTCGGTCGCCACGCGAAACGCCTGAAAGCTCGACACCCCGTAGTGGGCGATCGCGCCGTCGCGCACTGCCTCCTCGAGCGTCACAAACACCGTGGCAAGCTTATCGATCAAGGCCGCCTTGCCCGACACCGGGATATGGACCTCCGGCTGATCCACGAGAAATGCATCCAGAGTCTCGACCCCCAGGGCCATGCGACTCTGCTCGATCTGGGCGCGGATATGGCTGGGACTCAAGACATGCGCCCCGGCGCAGTCCTCCCGTCGGCCAAGCCCCTTAGCGATGATCTCCGCCTCGATGTAGGCCTGGGGGTCGGCCGGCGTCTCTCCAGGGAAGGTCACGAATCCCCCCTTGGACATGAGCCATAAGGCCTTGCGATCCACGCCATCGTTTAATGCCCGGCGCAGACCCGCGGCGATGGCCGCAAGCGACCGCCCATAACGATAATGGGCGGCGGTATCAACGACATTCAGACCGCTCACGAGTCCTTTGTGAACGATATCGGCAATGGCCTGATCGGTGACGTCATCGGCGGCCCCCGGGAAGGTCCCGAGACCGATGGCGCTCAGCTTCACGCGCCCCTGAAAATCGCTGTAGTGGCCGGGATCAAGGCCGCACGCGCGGCTATAGGCGCGCGATGCCTCCGCAGTCGCCTTCCCGGGGATGAGGCGCGTGTCGCGCCGGTCTAGGAGGCCCATAGATGTCTCCTCAGGGCGGGGTGACCGGACAACGCGGTCATGAGTTCATGAATCTCGGGGCGCACCGCGCGCTCCTCTGCGTATTCCAGGCGGTTGCAAAAGAGATCCTCGTAATACGGCTCGTCTTCGTCCTCGTCCCAGCCGACGGCGCGCAGCGCGCGGCGCGCGGCCTCCGGGAGCGCCACCGGGAGCGCACGTCCCGACAGCAGTCCCCACACCCCGGTCCAGGCGCGCGCCAAAAGCAATGGATGATAACCCCCGCCCCCGGTGGCAAGCACCGGCACCTCAGTGGAAAGGACCCGCCTTACGATATCCAAAAAGCCCGCGGTCGATAGCCGAAACCGGCCCAGGGGGTCTGCAAACAGCGCATCGGTCCCGGCCTGCAAGACAATGGCATCCGGCCTAAAGCGCTCCACGACCGGTTGCCACACGCGCAAAAAGACCTCGCGATATTCCCGGTCGTGCGTCTCGCGGGGCAGCGGGACATTGAGGGCAAAACCCAAGGCCTTGGGTCCCCCCTGATCCTGGAGATGCCCACCCTTGAAGGGATAGGCGTAGGCCGTATCCATGTGCAGCGAGACCGTCATGACCGAGGCGTCATCCCAAAAGGCCTGCTCCACCCCGTCACCATGGTGCGCGTCGATATCAAGGTACAAGACCCGCAGACCCTCGGCGCGCAGCCGCAGGATGGCAAGCACCACATCATTGAAATAACAAAAACCGCGCGCCCCATCGGCCACCGCGTGATGCATGCCGCCGGCCGGACTGAAGGCGTGACATCCGTTAAGGACCGCCTCAGCGGCTTGCAAGCTCCCGCCGGTGGCAAGGGCCGGCGTGTAAAACATACCCGGAAAGTACGGATTCTCGATGGTCCCCAATTCGTGGCGGGCGCGATCCAGGGCGCGCACGCGCCCAAAGGCCTCGGCGCGCTTCAAGGCGTTGACATAGTCGCGGGTATGAAACCAAGTCAGCTCATCTACGCTCGCCGGACGCGAGCGCACGAACTCGGAGGGATCGAGAGCCCCATAGGCGGTGATCACATCGTATGTCAGGGATACACGCGGGATGGCGAGCGGGTGGTTATGGCCGTAGCTCGGGCGGCGGTAATGGGAGCCACCCACGAATACCGCGCGGCGCGTACTCCCCGGCTGCGTTCCGGTCATGCCTCTGTCAGTCCAAAGTCCTTGATGGCGCGCGTGCGCATGTAAAGATAAATGTGCCGGAGGGTCCGCACCGTCATCGCGAGCGGGTGTGGCGGCAGCGCGTCCTCGCGCCCGCCGGCCAAGCAATTACGGTAATACACGAGCTCGCGCAGGTTGTCGCGCACCGCGTTCAGTGAAGGGTCACCCTTGACGAAGACCTTGAACACCTCGAGGGGATCGGCCTGCTCATCCACACCGGACAGCGGATGATCGGCGGCCCCGGCAAATGCCAGCATCAAGCGATTGACAAGCCGCAGTGCGTGCTCCACCGCGGGCGCAAGCTCCAGGCGCCCCTCGCGCAGCGCCCCCTCGAGGACGCGGATCTCGCCATCCACCTCGTGCATCATGGCCTCAAGCCCCGAGACTGTCATGGCGCGCTAGACCTCTTGTCGCACATTCCGTAGAATCCGCCCATCTTATCACACCGCCCTCCTGACGGGCGGCGTCCGGGAGGCCCATGAAAAAGCTTGTGAAGCTCGTGCGTCTGAACAATCTCATCTATAACACCAATCGCGATCCGCAGGTCTATCGTCGCGTCCCCAAGGAACCCTTCCGTATTCAGGCCCTGCTCGAGGGCGAGGGGCGCGCCCACGCGCAGGTGGTGGTCGATGGTGAGGCCCAGGCGCGCTGCGATCAGCAGATCACACTGCCGAACACCTTTACCTGCGAGGTCGCCTTCGACACCGCCGGTAGCCGGATGGCCACGCTGATCATCGAAAAGGGCGGCGAGTCCTTTCGGCAGAACCTGCGGCTCGATGTCCTGGAGCACGCCTGGATCGGCTGAGCTACCAGGCGTACTGGGCGAGAAACTGCGGCAAAACAGTCACGATCTCCTCGCGCGTATAGAAGCGATCGGCTCGTGACAGCCGCATCTCGTCTTGGGTATCGGCATCCCCGCCGAAACACAACACCGCGATCTGCAAGAGATACTCCATCCGCAGAGTCCTGATCACATCGATCGGGTCGAAGGCCTCGACCTCATCGAGATCGAGCAGCAGGAAGCGATAGAGCAGGATCTCGTCCCAGCCACCGGCCTCCTCCAGCGAGGTGATCACCACCATCTCCCAATCGGCTGGGACCTGGGCCATAAGCCGCTCGCGCAAGGCCCCATCGGTCGTCATGAGCAGGAACCGCCGCTTAAGGCGCGCGGCAATGGTCGGACGTGCCATCGGCTAGCCGCCTGCCTCGTCCTCATCCACGCCAGGCGTATAGAACTTCCCGAAATAGAAATCGCGGCGGTTCAGATCCTCGTAGAGCGCCGCGCGCTCGCGCACCCCCTGCTCGACGATCTCGGCCAGGAACGTCGCCTGCTCGCCATCCAAGACGAAGATACGCCCGACCAGGTCCTCGTCGACATCCACGATGCGCGCGCTCAGACCCTCCGGATAATCGAGATAGAGAAGGTACGACCGGGTCTCGGGGTCCTCGGGGTCGAGGGGCATCAGGGTGACCTTGCCAAGCCATGCAAGACGCGCGGCCTGATTGAACTGGCGGATCTCGAGCTTCTTACCCCGGCGGTACTTGTTGAGCTCGTTTTTGATCTGACCTACGTCGGTAACCTTGATCGACTTCATGCGCACCCCGCCAAAGCGCCTATCATAAGTCCGGGCACCAGGACAGGGGAAGCGGCAGGCAGGCGCCTGCCGCTTTTGATACACCTCTGACGAATCTTAGCCTTTGCGGCCTACAATCTCTTTCATGACCTTACGGATCGCGCCCGGGGCACTCATGATGTTCATGAAGCCGTGCGAACCCATCATCGAGGTATCCGGAAAATTGACCGCGATGCGGTAGCGGGGACGCAAGGCGATGACCCGCCGCCCCACGACCATCATCTCATAGGGAAGGTAGGCGTAGCCGCGGTAGCGGCCGACATCGACGATATGCTGGATGTGGTAGTCGCCGCCCTTGCCGCTCTTGATCCCAAAACCGAAGACCGTGGTCGGCTTGGGCGTCCCCGGGACGTTCACCTCGTAGACGAACGACGATGTCCCCACGTGTTTCATGAGATTCGCGCGGATCGTGTTCACCGCCGCCGCATGATTCGGGAAGCGGCGCACGTGGTCTACGTTATTGAAGTACGGCATGAAGAGCGCGTAATGGTAATTGCCGGGCTTCAATTCATCGCGCGTAAGCCCGCGCCGCGACCCGAACACTGTCTTGGCCCCGAGCGCGGCCTTCAAGGCGGCATCGGTCGCGGGCAAGGGGCGCAGGCCATAGGCGACCGCGAGATAATCCGGGTTCACATACGATACCTGCCACTTACCGTGCACCTTCGTGATCGATATCCGCTCGACCGCCCCGAAGCTGCCATTCTTGGCATGCGCCGCGGCGTTCAGCATCTCCGGATAGGTGGCGCACACGATCGTCGTGCGCCGAAACGGCACATACTGCCCCACGACATGAAAGCCATTGGCCATCAAGGCCGTGCGTGTGGCCGTCACGACCTGCGTCATGGCCTCCGAACCCGCGGCCTGATGGCCCAGGATAAAGGGTTTATAGCGCATATGGGCCACGGCCGCGGTACTGACCACAAGCCCCGCCGCCAA
>JAKARW010000021.1 GCA_021819125.1 Pseudomonadota bacterium
TTGCGAAGACGGATGTGATACAGGTGTGTCTGATTGAAAGGTGCGGGCCGTTTTTTGCCTGCTAACCGCTATTGTTTCTGTTGGTGCCCCGGGCCGGAGTTGAACCGGCGACCTGCCGCTTAGGAGGCGGCCGCTCTATCCACTGAGCTACCGGGGCGAACCGGCGCATTATACGCAATGCGCTTGCCCACCCATAGGGGGCGGCGTGGTCCACGCAGGGTCGGCGTGACCGGTCATTCCTGACCGCTATAGGGAAAAGTAGCGGTTCAGTGCTTTGGGCACCCGTTATCCGCGCGGACGCAGCAGTGCGCGCAAGTCTTGGGTGAGTTCCTTGTGTGGTCGTGTCGTGAGGTCTTTGGGGATCCTGTCAATAACCTTTTTGGCGGTCTGTGCCGACAGGTTGGCTTGCAGAGTGCCAAGGAAACCGGGTTCGGCGACCAGAATGAGGGATTCATAGAGGTGATTGGTCCGTCCCTTATCCAAGACTCGGGCCAGGGTCTTCGCGAAGCGTGCGGCCGCCTCTTCCTTGGCCGATATCTCGACGGTCATGGCGTGGCGCCCGGAGCCCTTGCGGTCGAAGGTGCGTCCTGGTTTGTCCGTCAACACAGCCCGCTCAGGTATGCGTGCCTCCGGATACACCAGAGTCTCGAGCTCTTCCCAGTCGCGGCCATTGCTGGGCACAGCGTTGGGTTTCGTCACAATTCGCGCGCGTGCCCGGTCAGCAACCAATATCCATGTATACTCCATAGGCCTTAGGCTCCCTCGTTTGTGGCAATCGATCCGTTAGCAGACACGGTACCCCCCCTCGCGGCCCGTCCTCGAGGCCTCGCGCGATTCGCCCCTCCATGGCTTACTTTGCGCTGATTGTACGCAATTTCGAGGCCTCGTTCACCGACCGAAAGGGTATAGATAAACCGGAGAAGGTCCCGTTGTAGGCAAACCGCCCCCTCATGGCGACATCGTCACCGAGAGAAACGGGGTTAAGCGCGGTTCCGACAGATCCCAAAGGCGGCCTCATGGCGCATAACTTAAAGATTTCATGGCTCAAAAGTTTCTGTGGGGGTTGCCCCTATGCGGCATGACGGCCATGACCATTACTATTTTTTATGGCAAGCTGCGTAGGCGGCCGTCTGGCCTTCCATGGGCTACCTCAGTGTAAGATCCTGATGCGCGTGTTGCGTGGCGGCCGACGTGCCTAAGATGTCAGCTCGCGTCCATGACCGCCGAGCCTTGGGGAAACGGAAGGCGGGGTCTGGCTAGACGCAATGTCGTGCTCGGCGCGGATGTATAACATGAACTTTTTAGGGAAAACTTGTGTCGATTACGCTGATACGTCCTGACGATTGGCATGTCCATTTGCGGGATAATGCGATGCTGCATGCAGTCCTACCGGATACCGCGCGGCGTTTCGCGCGCGCAATCGTGATGCCCAATTTGAAATTGCCGGTGCGGACCACTGCCGAGGCTTTGTCCTATCGCGAACGGATACTGGCGGCGCGGCCCATGCAGTCGGCCTTCGAACCGCTGATGACGCTGTACCTGACCGACAATACGCCGATCGTTGAGATTGAGCGTGCCAAGGCCAGTGGCTATGTTCATGCCGTGAAGTATTATCCGGCGGGCGCCACGACCCATTCGGATTTCGGCGTAACCGACATCGAGCGGTGTTATGACGCGCTCGCCGCCATGGAGGCTTTGAGTCTGCCATTGCTCGTGCATGGCGAGGTCACCGATTCTGCGGTCGACATCTTCGATCGCGAGGCGGTCTTTATCGATCGCATACTTCAGAGAATCGTCGCGCGCTTCCCGCGTCTCAAGATCGTTCTTGAGCACGTGACCACCCGTGATGGGGTGGAATTCGTGGGTGCCGCGCCGGCCACGATCGCCGCGACCCTTACCGCCCATCATCTGCTCTTGAACCGCAACGCCATGTTCCGCGGCGGCCTACGCCCGCACGCCTATTGCCTGCCGGTCCTAAAGCGCGAGCGCCATCGCGAGGCCCTGGTGGCAGCTGCGATCTCGGGGAATCCCAAGTTCTTCCTTGGCACCGACAGTGCACCCCATGCGCGTCGCACGAAAGAGGCTGCGTGCGGCTGCGCGGGCCTTTATACCGCCCATGCGGGCATCGAACTTTACGCCGAGGTCTTTAAGGAGGCGGACGCGCTCGCGAGACTCGAGGGTTTCGCAAGCCTTCACGGTCCTGCTTTCTATGGGCTGGCACAAAACCGCGCGCGCATCACGCTTGTCGAGGAATCATGGCTGGTGCCGCCCGAGATCGATCTCATGCCGGCCGGTATTGCCGATAGCCTCGTCCCCTTCCGGGCCGGGGAATATGTGGGTTTTCGTATTGCGGAGGCTGGGGCGTGATTGCGGCGCTTTCTGGCAGGGCGTTTATCACGCGTGACTTCAAGGCCGGCGGAAAGGTCATGGGTGCAGGACGTGGGCTCACGCACGACGGGGTGGGCGCAAAGATCCAATAAACGCGCATCCCTGCGCCTTGTAGCCGTTCCTTGGCACCTCGGTCCTGGCGTCGGCTCGCATGCCCGCGGTAGTCCAGGACGCTGTAATCGTGCGCCCGCGGCTTTGCGCGGGCGTTAAAGTCTTGTGACGCTTTCGTGTCATGTTCATCGATGGTAAGACCGTGGTCACCGTAATCGGCGCAAAGGCGGCGATTTCAAGGGGTAGGCCGGCTATCCGCCTGAAATAGGGCGGGGGTGTGTCGGCGGCCCCTATAGGATGGCCTGACAAAACGGGCGGCATGTCCAAAGCGGCAGTCCAATCAAAGCCGCCTTGTCGATGGGGTCATGTATCCCGGGCCGTTGCCGGCCGGAGAGATGTTGCGGCCACGAAAGTCCCCGTCTTGCGCCGATGTGCCGGTCACGGCGGCCTTGAGGCCCCGCCAGCGCCCGTGTCACCGGGGATTGGGTCGGCGCGCGACGTCTCGTCGCGCGCTTTGCGCACGGCCGGCCGGCGGCCGGCGCTTGGGGCGGCGGGAGTCTAAGACGAATGCGGCCGATGCCTCCGAGAGGATATGGGCGTGTAGCAGCGTCTCCACCACCTGGCGCGCATCCTCATAGCCCAGGGAATGAGCGCCGGCCTGCGCACAGTTAAAAAGCCGCGCGTGCGCATGGCCGAGGGCGGTGTCTGTGAGGTTGTGGGCGCGCAGATAATAGGCGAGTCCGCACGGCTCGGAGAGAATGGCGTGCAAGAAATCAGACCGTGTTCCGGCCAGGATGACGAGCGCATTACGCAGGATCATGGTGGCGTAGGCGCCGAGCGCGGTACGCGGACGACGGGGTTCTATGGCAAGTGGCGCATGACGCCAACGGCTGATATCGAAAGCGGTCATGGGGCGCGCGATTGCGTAGCCCTGTCCGAAGTCGGCGCCGAGGATGGCGGCGGCCTCTACGAGGCCTGCGGTCTCCAGGCCCTCGACCGTAACACGAATGCCGACGTCATGCGCGAGATGCGTGAGGTGATAGATGAAGCGCAGGGCCTTGTGTGGCGCTTGCGTCGCGGTGCGCACAAGGCCGTGGTCGATCTTGACATCGTCCACCCCGAGTTGTTCCATGCGGATGAGCGAACTGTATCCGGACCCGAGATCGTCTTGCGCCAGGCGCACGCCTAGCATCTTCCATTCCGGGAGCAGTTTGGCGTGCGCCTGTGCGCTGTCGATTTCACCGTTTTCGAGAAGCTCGAGCGTAATGCGTTCGGGCTCGATGGATGAGTCGCGCAGGATGTCGCGGGCAATACGCAGATATTCGTCATCGGCGAATGCCTGCGTCGGCAGATTCACGGCCACCGAGGTGCCAAGACCTTGATCCTGCCAATCGCGCAGGTCGCGCAGTGCCTGACGAAGACCAAGCGCGAACAGCTGGCGCAGGTCGTGTTCGCCGAACGCCGGAAGGAAGTCGCCGGGGGTGGCATAGGTTCCGTCGTGTTTGTCGAGACGCGCCAGGGCTTCGACTTTCACAAGCTCGCCGGACCGCAGATCAACCACGGGTTGATAGAGCATTACGAGGTCGCCACGGCTTAGCGCCTCGCGGTAGGCGGTACGCGCGGGATAGCTTATGACGTATCCCGAGGCCGCGCCCTGGGCGATCACCGTCTCGAGTCCGGCGCGTATGTGGTTAAGGAGATTGATCCGGCGCGGCACCGCGAAATATCCGGGCCAGCTGTGATACAAGGTCAGGAGCGCGCGCGGGCAGCCGGCGCGATCTGCCAGCGGAATGGTGGCCTGAGAGACATAGCCAAGCTTGTGCGCGTATTCGCGCCAGGGGGTGAGCGTGGAATCGGAGGCGATGACGAGCGCCTGCTGAATCTCATTGGAACGCCAGGCGCGGCCCGAGGGACCATGGCCGCGTGGATCGTCCTCGCGGATAGTCGGGACGACGTTGTGGGCAATCAGCGAGGCCACATGGCGCTCCATCGTCTCTCCGACCACGATCTCATATTGAATGTCACCGCGATTATCGGGCCGCGCGAAGGTGCCCGCGACCATGCCAGGCAGGGTCACCAATAGGTCCAGGGTCTGCCGGACGAGGTCATTGAAAGTCGTGGCGCCTTGGGACAGGCCGACTATCCGCGAGACTGTCTCTTGTTCCGCGCGCGCGAGCATTTCCTGGCCGCGCACCTGGGCACTGAGGTTGGCCATGACTCGCATCGTCACCGCCGAGCGAATGGATGCGCGTTCCTCGGGCGCGCCGATCCAGGGGCCGAGGTGCTGTAGGAGAAGCTCCAGATAGAGTGCGTAGGAGTCGACGAGCCAGCTCGTTTTGATGCCGAGGAAGCTGTTGATCTGCCCGATCGCGATCGCCTCGCGTTCGTGGGCATCGCGGTCGATGTCAGGATCGAGGAGGCGGCGCAACTGCGCAAGCGGTTTTGCCCACGCGTGCGCAAATTGCTCGGGGGGCAGAAGGGCTATGACATCCCCGGGGCCCGCATGCCGAAAGAGCCCCCGATGAAAGGCGGATACCAGTTGCTCACTGATATCCGATACGTACTCGCGTGCTGTGCTCAGAAGAGCGGCGGCGCGCGGCCCGAAGGGATCGAGGTCTTCGCTCATAAGGAAGGACTCCCGTGACGAGGGTCCGCGTGGGCACGGGGACCATGCCGGTGCGGCCCCGAATTTGTAAAAACACCGGGGCCAAACTATAAACCTCGGCGATCACGGGGCCTTTGTCAAGCCAAAGCCAAGAAACCGGCTTGCGCGTCTTGCGAGTGGGCTGTGAAGCCGCGAGGTTCTCAAGGGGCGTATGGCAGTGGTATGCGGCTTGCCCCACCCATGCCGTGGCGGCTGTCTGCCATCACATCTTCCTCGCGGCGGATCTCCATGCGCAAAAGCCGCTCGAGTCTTTTGTGGGTCTTTTCGTAGCGCTGCGGATCGGCGCCCGCGCGAATGACATCCGCGAGTTTCCTGTAGACGTCTTTGAGGACGCTGTTCTTGGGAATGGCGGCATTCTCCATGTAAGCGGCGATCGCGCAGGGCTCGGAGATCACATGGCGCAAGAGCGCGGGGCGCGATCGCGCGAGATTAAGAAGAACACCGCGCAAAAGCAAAGTGGCATAGGCCCCGAGCGCCGTTGTGGGGCTCTCGGGCACGATCGCGAGATCGAAATCGCGATGCCAGATAGAGAGGGCGTTGGCGGTTATGGGTCGACTGATCGCATACCCTTGGCCGGCATCGGCGCCAAGGATGGTGGCCGCCTCCACGAGGCCGCGGCTTTCGAGACCTTCGACCACCACCGAAAGGCCAATGTCATGCACAAGGCGCGTCAGATGGTGGATGAATTGCAGGGCTTTGCGCGGCGAACGGGCGACGGTCCGGACGAATTCCTGATCGATCTTCACTTCGTCTACGCCGAGCCGTTCCATGCGTAAAAGCGAGCTGTAGCCTGAGCCCAGATCATCTTGCGCAAGACGCACGCCCAGTCGCCGCCAGCGGTTGGTCAGTCGCCGGACGGCGGTTTCCTGCGGACTGATGTCGCCGGTCTCCAAGAGCTCGAAGGTAAGGCGATGAGGTTCGATAGGCCTATCATGGAGCGCGGCCTGCGCGATGCTCAGGTATTCCGGATCGGAGAGTGCTTGCGCCGGCAGGTTCACGGATATTGCCGTGTAAAGGCCGCGATGTTCCCATTCGTGGAGATCGGCCATGGCTTGGTTAAGGCCAAGCGCGAAGAGACGGCGCAGATCGTGGGCGCCGAATGCCGGCAGAAACTGCAGGGGTGGTATATGGGTCCCGTCAGGATTACGCAGTCTCGCGAGCGCCTCGACCTTGGCGAGGCGCCCGGTTTTGAGGTCGATGATGGGTTGATAAAGCATGGTGAGCGCGCCTTGGGCGAGACGCTCGCGATAGTCGGCGCGAATGGTGTAATGAACAGCCGGTGTGTCACGGCCAAGGCGTGTCACGGCAGCCGACAAGACCGCGTGTAGTCTGTCCACCAGGTTGGTACGGTCCGCAGTCGAGAAATAACCCGGCGCCGCATGATAGAGGGACAATATGGCATGGGGCTCGCGGTTGGCGTCGAGGATGGGGATCGTGGCATGGGAGACGTAACCAAGTTCGCGTGCGATCCGGTGCCAGGGGGCAAGGGATGGTTCGCGGGTAATGATCAGGCTGCGTTGGGGTTTCCCCGACCGCCACGCGCAGCCCGAAGGCCCGCAGCCCAAGGGGTTGTCGGCGTAAATATTAGGGAGGCTTTGGTAGTCGGCAAACGTCGAGGCATGGCGCTCGACGGTGGCGCCGGCGACGATCTCGTATTGCAGTGTGCCATTCTTGTCAGGCTTGGCAAACGTTCCGGCGACCATTCCCTCCAGGGTCAGCAAGGTTTCGAGCAAGGCGCGCGCAAGGTCATTTAATGTCGTACAGGTCTTCGCGAGTCGGGCCACGGCACTCGTAACCCGCAGTTGACCGCGAATGATCTGGCGTTGCCCGGCTACGATCCCGCTCAGCGAGGCCATGAGGCGCGACACGAGAATATCCTGAATGTGGGTCTGCTTGGCATGGGGAAGCGATTGCATCAGGGGGTGTCGTCGCAGCCCGATAATGAGGGTGTCGAAAGTGTCGACGAGCCATGTGTTCTCCACGCCGAGGTAAGCGAGCGTGCGCCCCATGTCCTGGGCTGATTGCCGCAAGGCGTGGTGCTTGAGGTCGGGATCGAGCAGTCGCCCCAAGGGGTGGCCTTCTTGGCTTGCCCAGAACTCTTCCGCATTCAGTTGCGCGAGGATGTCATCGCGGCCTGCATGCGTCAAAAGGTCATCATGAAACATCGCGCAGATTTCGCGGGTCAGAAGGTCTGCATGGGGGCGTATCAAGGTAAGGGATTTGGCCGCGCGCGGCCCGTACGCGTCATGAGACGTCATGCATGCCCCCGATTCGCGCCCTCGCGCACCCTCACAACATCACGTCCCGGCCGCTCAGGCGGGTTGCCGTCGCCGGTGTCTTGGAAGACGGCCTTCAAATCGCGCACATAGCCATAGCCCGGCGGCCACAAGCGCATCGTCTTTCCAATAGGCAATGGATCGGTCGCTGTCAAGGCTACGGCCCGCGTTTTGAAGGGGCGGGAGGCGCGGTCCGGAAGCGGCGCAAAGGATTGACACGCAAGGCATGGCGCACTTGACCTGCGAAGAGGACACCGGTGCTGGCGGCCGGCAGTTGCGCGGCGCGCAGGGCCTGCATAGTCCAGGTGTTGCAGGTGTGGAGGGCGTCATAAGTCGCGGTCGACGCGAAAAACAGTCCGCGGCGGTCGTGTGCCCCCAAGGCCTCGAGGTGGCCGCGAGGGCCCTGCGCAAAGGCCCGATCGAGAAAGGTCCGCAGGCCCGACCAGCCGCCCGCCGGCAGGTGCAGCCATGTGCGGTGTCGCGACGGGCGAAGGTCTGTTCGCGGCCGCCAGGCCCGAACGTGAAGGACGCTCGCCGACGGAAACAAAGCCGCAAGGCCGGTCAGGAGGCCGGGATCGCGGGCCATGTAATAGCGGCGTTGGCCCCAACCGATGACCACGAAAGGCGCGGGGGGGAGCTGCGCCCGCAAAAGTTTGAGGGTGCCGGTCAACTCGGCTTCGGGCACGATCAGACCTGTATGCCAGCCTTCGCGCACGACGCCCAAGGCCGGTCCTGGTGTGATAAGGGGTCTCGGTGTGGCGGACGCCGAGGCCGGGGGCCGGGCGCAACCGGCAAGGATGAGCAGCGCCGCGATACGATTGGCGCGACAGGCCATCACTCGTCTGCATCGGGCGCCGCCTTGCGCTCTATGGTCAGCGCCCATGGTCCTCGAGGGCCTCGAGGGTGTGTCCGGCGGGCTCGATCGGACAGGCGCGCGTCACCCCGGCGCCGATGAGCGAGACGCCGGCCATGAGGACGAGAACGACGGGTAGACCCCAGGCGGTCTCGAGCCGCGGGAACACGATCGCTGAGAACGCCGCGCCCAGCCGTGAGACGGCGGTCGCAAGCCCCCCTGCGCTGGCGCGCAGTTCCGTGGGGAATATCTCGACGGAAAGGGCCATGGCGGTGACTCCGGGACCGATACCGGTCCCCAGGGAATAAACCGCAGCTCCCGTGTAGACGCCCACGACCTCATGAGTCGTGATACCGAAGGCAAACAGGAGCAGGCCTGCGACCATGAGCGCGAACCCGGCGATCTGCAGAGGAATGCGGCCCCAGCGGTCGAGCCGCCGGTAAATGAACAGGATGCCGACTGTCGAAATGAGCAGGAACGCGGCGTTGATGCCGGCTGCGGCGGTGTTGTCGGCGGCCAGTCCCTGCATACGCAAAACGAGTGGGAAGTAGAGACCAATCCCCAGGCCCACGATATCAAGACAGGTCCAGGGGACAAGACCCAGCACCAGCCGTTTGCGCCAGGGGCGCTGGAAAAGGATAGCGGTACGTCGCACGGTTCCAGAGAAACTCGCCAGGGTGTCCGTCATTTTCGATTCACCCCACGCCGGGTGCAGCTTCTGCATGGCCTCGCGCGCCGCCGTATGCGATCCGTGACGCATGAGCCAGCGTGGCGATTCGGGGATACTACGGCGCAGCCATAGCAAGACCAGGGCCGGCAGCAGCGCCGCCCCGAGCATGAGACGCCAGGAGTCCGGTCCGAAGCGCAGCAACGCAAGCCCCAAGAGGGTGGAGGCGAAGGCCCCCAAATACCAAGCGACGTTGATGCCGGCAAAGCCCCGCCCGCGGTCGCCCTCGGCACTGTATTCGGCGACGACCGTGGCCACCAACGGGTAATCCATGCCGACTGCGAATCCCACCACGAAGCGGCCGATCCATAGGGCCGTAAGGTCGGGACTGAGCGCACTTACGATGGCGCCGAGCGCGTACAACGCGACATTGGGTAAAAGGAGCGCGCGGCGCCCAAAGCGATCGACCAGGCGGCCGCCGACGAGGCCGCCCAAAAGCGATCCGATGAGCGCGGCGGCCATGAGATTCCCGATCGCCCCCGCCCCCAACCGCCATTGGGCGCGTAAAGGCAGCAGGGCGATGGCCATGATGCTGAGGTCAAAGCCATCGAGGAACATACCAAGGCTTGCCGCCCGCACCGCTTGTTTCGCGAGGCGATCGGGGTGGTTGTCGTTACCGGGCGTCTTGGGATCCGGTCGCGATCCACCCCCATCATCCGTGTGATCCACCTCCCCCCCCCCTTGCGCGGTGTCCCCGTTCTTTAAGCCATCGTTTTGTTGGACCGCAGTCTAGCAAATTTGTGCCAATGACGGGGGCCATGACACAGCCGGGGCGGTCGCGGTTTTGCACCTGACTTACGTTGCGCACGTCCTTCAAAGAAAGTGGCGGCCCATCGACGGGGCCGGGTAAGGCGGGCGCAAAGCAACGACGCGGCTACGGCGGGTTCGAGGTCGTGTCTGGCCGGCCGACCGCCCGGGCTGTTATCCTAGGCGTTAAGGGCATACCGATATCGCGTCGTCCATGGCGCGCGGTCTTCTTGTGATGGGTGTCAGGCTGAGTACGGATATGAGAATGAGCTTTAAGGTATTAGCGGCAGCACTAAAGAAGCAGTGGGTAGCGGAACGTACGCGTTGTCAGAGTTGTGGTATGCCAGTCATCTACGACAAAAAATACCGGCCGGGTAGTGACTATTGCAGCTATTGCCATGATGGGAAGTCGTTCGTAAAGGAGATGGGGCTTGCCGAGATGCGGGCGCGAGTGCAGGGCTTGTTGAAAAACCGCAAGGCCCCGGCGCTCATTCGCCTCTATATGCACTGGCGTCTCGCCACCCTCAGGCGTTGGCGCAAATCCGCGGGCCTGCGTTAAATCACGACGCGATCATGCGTACCGCAGACGGCCATACTTCACGGCCATACTTACCGGTGCCGCACGAAGGCTCTCGAGACCCGCTTGCCGCAGCGGTCCAAGACCCCTATCAAGGATAAGGCGGCTTGCGCTTTTTGCCGTTTGCCGGCAACGCTTGGCGTTTCATTTGTTCGCGCATTCCCATTCTCCGAGGCGGCACGGGCCCTTAAAGCCATGGCGCCCCAGAGGGCGGCAAAGCTTCCGCCGACCCGGAAGGGCGTGGTGTCCTTGGTGGATTGCAATAGTGCGGTGGTCCATCAGCCGTTCTCCGTGTGGCAACCGCATGAGTGTCCAGTCGCTTGGCGTGCGCGGGTAAGCCCCACGTTCGGCTAGGCGCTTGGATGTTCTCGTTGACGCCGTCACCCCAGTGTTCCGGGCTTTTCCACCCTACCCGCCGGGCTTATTGCTGCATGCCGAGAATCACTGGCGGTCCATGCCCCGCCAGTGTTTGGCGCAAAGGCCCTTTATGGTATGCTGGGCGACTACTTTTGAGTGCTCCTTTAATAGAGGTCCTAAGGCCGTAACGCGGCCCAAACCCGATGGATCAATTCGCCAAAGAAACCATTCCGGTCAATCTCGAAGAGGAGATGCGTCAGTCGTACCTGGATTACGCCATGAGCGTGATTGTGGGGCGCGCCCTTCCGGACGTGCGCGACGGCCTAAAGCCCGTCCATCGGCGCGTGTTGTTTGCCATGCGCGAACTGGGCAATGATTGGAATCGCCCTTACAAGAAGTCGGCGCGCGTGGTGGGTGATGTCATCGGTAAATACCATCCGCACGGGGACACGGCCGTCTACGACACCATCGTCCGCATGGCGCAGACCTTCTCGATGCGTTACCCGCTGGTCGATGGCCAGGGGAATTTCGGGTCGGTGGACGGCGATGCCCCGGCGGCCATGCGTTACACCGAGATTCGCATGGCGCGCGTGGCCCACGAGCTGCTCGCCGATCTCGACAAGGAAACGGTCGACTTCACACCGAACTACGACGGGTCGGAACACGAGCCGTCGGTGCTGCCCACGGCCATCCCAAATCTGCTGGTAAACGGCTCCTCGGGGATCGCGGTCGGCATGGCGACCAACATCCCGCCGCACAATCTTTCCGAGGTCATAAACGCCCTGCTTGCGTTGATCGAAAAGCCCGACCTCTCGGTTGAGGCCCTGATGACCTATATCCCGGGCCCTGACTTTCCGACGGCGGCCATTATCAACGGTAACGCCGGGATTCGTGAGGCCTATGTCACCGGGCGCGGCAAGATCTACGTGCGTTCGCGCGTGGAGATCGAGGAGGAGCGCCCCGGACACCGCCAGGCCTTGATCGTCACCGAACTCCCCTACCAGGTGAACAAGGCCCGTCTCTTGGAGAAGATCGCCGAGCTCGTCAAGGAAGGGCGGCTCGAAGGTATAGCTGAATTGCGCGATGAGTCCGATAAGTCGGGCATGCGCATGGTGATCGAGTTAAAGCGCGGCGAGAATGCCGAGGTCATTCTGAACAACCTCTACCAGCAGACCGCCCTGCAGACCGTGTTTGGCATCAATATGGTCGCCCTCGAGGACGGGCAGCCGCGGCTTTTGAGTCTCCCGCAGATCCTGAAGGCCTTCTTAAGCCACCGCCGCGAGGTCGTCACCCGGCGCACGCTCTATGAATTGCGCAAATCGCGTGAACGCGCCCATATTCTGGAGGGGCTTGCGGTCGCGCTCGAGAATATCGACGCCATCATCGCCCTGATCAAGGCCGCGTCGGACCCGGCGGCCGCCCGCCAGGCGCTGCTCGAACGCCCCTGGCCGGCGCGGTTCGTCGCCGATCTATTACGCCATGCGGGCCCGCACTCGCGTCTGGAGGGCCTGCCGGCCGACGTAGGCCTGCTTGAAGACCGCTATGTGCTGACCGAGACCCAGGCCCAAGCGATCCTCGATCTGCGGCTCCACCGCTTGACGGGCCTCGAGCAGGATAAGATCCACGAGGAGTATCAGGAGATCCTTCGAAGGATCGAGGGTCTCTCCGAGATCGTACGCAGTGAGGTGCGGCTCATGGAGGTCATCGCCGAGGAACTTGCCGCGATCAAGGCTCAGTATGGGGATGGGCGGCGCACCGAGATCCTCGCCGGGCGGCTCGATCTCAGTCGAGAGGATTTGATTGCCCAAGAGACGGTGGTCGTCACCCTGTCGCATGCCGGCTATGCGAAGTGCCAGCCGCTGGCCGATTACCGGGCGCAGCGCCGCGGGGGCAAGGGGCGCAGTTTCGGGCGCATGCGCGAGGAGGATTTCGTTGACCGCCTGGTGGTCGCCAACACCCATGACACGGTATTGTGTTTCTCGAACCGAGGAAAGGCCTATTGGCTCAAGGTCTATGACCTGCCGCAGAGTGGGCACGGGGCCCAGGGGCGGCCGATCGTGAATTTCCTGCCGCTTGCAGAAGGCGAGAAACTGACCGCCATTTTGCCGCTTGCGGCCTTCGAGGAAGGGAAGTCGGTGTTCATGGCGACCTCCGATGGGACCGTGAAGAAGACGCCGCTCGCTGATTTTTCACGCCCACGCACGAGCGGGATCGCTGCCATAGACTTAGTCGATGGCAACGTACTGGTAGGTGCGGGCATCGCCAACGGCAATAGTGATATTCTGCTTTTCAGCGATGCTGGCAAGGCGGTGCGTTTTCAGGAAACCGACGTACGCTCCATGGGCCGTAACGCCCGCGGGGTGCGGGGCTTGAGTCTGCGCGAGGGCCAGCGGGTAGTGTCGTTGATGATCGCCGATCCGGCGGCGGGGGATCAGGTGGTGCTGGTTGCAAGCGCCAACGGCTATGGTAAGCGCACATTGTTCTCCGAGTTCCCGCGCCATAATCGTGGCGGTCAGGGTGTCATATCGATGCAGGTGACCGAGCGTAACGGCGCGATCGTCGGGGCGGTGTTGGCGGGTGATGAGGACGAGGTCATGATGATCACGGACACGGGGAGCCTGATTCGCATGTGCGCCCGGGAGATATCTCTGCAAAGCCGCAACACCCAGGGGGTGCGCCTGATGGGGCTTGACGCCAACGAGCGTCTGGTGAGCGTGGAGAAGATCGAGGAAAGCGCCGTTCTTGCAAACGGCGAGGTCGAGGCGGAAACGCAGGCGATGGATGCGGGGGATGATGATGGCGCGGATCTTTAATTTCGGGGCGGGACCTGCGGTCATGCCGCAGGCGGTTCTACGCAAGGCCCAGGAGGAGCTCGTCGACTGGCATGGCAGCGGCATGTCGGTCATGGAGATGAGCCACCGGGGCAAGGAGTTTCTGGATATCGCCGCGCGCGCCGAGGCGTCTTTGCGTACGCTCATGGGCATCCCGAGCTCCTACAAGGTCTTATTCCTTCAGGGGGGCGCGTCTTTGCAGTTTGCCATGGTGCCCATCAACCTGTTGCGCGGCAAAAATCGCGCCGATTACCTCCATACCGGTGAATGGTCCAAGAAGGCCATTGCCGAGGCACGGCGCTTTGGCGAGGTGAATGTCGTGGCAAGCGGCGAGGCCAGCGGCTTTACGGATATTCCCGCAGTCGGCGACTGGCGGCTCGACCCGCAGGCCGCCTACCTTCACTACACCCCTAACGAGACCATAGGCGGGGTGGAGTTTCCCTTCATTCCCGATTCGGGCACGGTACCACTTGTGGCCGACATGTCTTCGACGATTCTGTCGCGACCGATCGATGTAAGCCGTTTCGGTCTGATCTATGCGGGCGCGCAAAAAAACATCGGGCCATCAGGTCTGACCGTGGTGATCGTGCGCGAGGACCTCGTAGGCGAGGCGCTCCCGGGTATGCCGGTCATGCTTGATTATAAAATCCACGCCGACAATGATTCGATGTACAACACCCCGCCGACCTTCCCCATTTACATGGCGGGCCTGGTCTTTGACTGGCTAAAGGAGCAAGGCGGTCTTGCCGGCATGGCGCGCATTAATGAACGTAAGGCACGGATCCTGTATGACGCCATCGAGGGCTCGGGCGGCTTTTACGTATGCCCCGTGGCGAAGACTTGCCGATCATGGATGAATGTCCCGTTCACCCTGAGGACCGCTGGTCTCGATGAGGCGTTTCTTAAGGAATCCAAGGCCGCGGGTCTCCTTCAGCTGAAGGGGCATCGGTCCGTGGGCGGCATGCGCGCGAGCATTTACAACGCGATGCCAGAAGACGGGGTGGTGGCGCTTGTCGACTTCATGCGGGATTTCGCGCGGAGACACGGCTGATGTTCAAGGTCCAGACGCTCAATCAGATTTCGCCGCTGGGCCTTGCGCGTTTCGATGCGAAGCGCTTTCAGGTGGGCGCCGATGTGGATGACCCGGATGCCATCATGCTGCGGTCGTTCAAGATGCACGATATGCCCCTGCCGGCGCGACTCAAGGCGGTGGGGCGTGCGGGGGCCGGGGTGAACAACATCCCGGTGGCGGCGTTGAGCCGGCGCGGCGTGCCGGTCTTCAATGCCCCCGGGGCCAATGCCAATGCCGTGAAGGAACTGGTGGTGGCCGGGCTTCTGATGGCCGCGCGCAATCTGCGTGGGGCGTGGGAGTTCGCGGCGACGCTCGAGGGGACCGATGCCGAGATCAGCCGCGCGGTGGAGGCCGGTAAGAAGGCCTATGCCGGGTTCGAGCTGCCAGGCCGGGTCCTGGGGGTCGTGGGTCTGGGCGCGATCGGCCGGCTGGTCGCGCATGCCGGCTTGCTGCTTGGCATGAAGGTTATAGGGTTCGATCCCGAACTGACCGTGGAAGGGGCATGGCAGCTGTCGGCGGAGGTCCAGAAGGCCGGCAGCGTAAACGCGCTTTTGCGCGAGGCGGATTTCGTGAGTTTCCATGTGCCGCTGGTGGATGCCACGCGGAATATGGTCAATGCCGACACCGTGGGGCTGCTCAAACCCACGGCAACGGTACTCAATTTCGCGCGCGAGGGGGTCGTCGATGATGACGCGGTGGTGGCGGCCCTGGACGCCGGGCGTCTGCACGCCTATCTGTGCGATTTTCCGACCAACCGCGTAAAGAATCACCCGAAGGTGGTGGCGCTGCCGCACCTCGGAGCGTCGACGCGCGAGGCCGAGGACAATTGCGCGATCATGGTGGCCGAAGAGCTGTGCGACTTTCTGGAGAATGGCAATATCCGCAATGCGGTGAACTTTCCCGAGGTGATTGTGACGCGGGAGGGGACCTGTCGCCTGGTGGTAGCCAATGCCAACGTGCCCAATATGGTCGGGCAGATCTCGACGGCCGTGGCGCGTGCCGGACTCAATATCCATAATCTCGTCAATAAATCGCGCGGCGATCTTGCCTATACCCTCGTCGATCTCGACAGCGCGCTTCCTGATAGGGTGTATGACGAGATCGCGGCCATCCCGGGCGTGATGTCGGCCCGCAAAATCCTGGCCTGAAGTCATGTCCGAGCGTCCCGACGATCCCGAATGGCGATTGCATGAGTACCGCGCCCAGATAGACGCCTTGGACGAGCAGATCCAGGCCTTGATCGCGGATCGCGCGCGGGCCGCGCAGGCGATCGCGCGAGTCAAGGAGGCCTGCGGCGATCCGGTGTTCTACCGTCCGGAGCGCGAGCGGCAGGTGCTCGCCCGGGTGCGCGCGCGCCACCAGGGACCGCTGTCTGAAGACGATGTGCTGCGTATCTTCCGGGAGATCATGGGGGCTTGTCTTGCGCTCGAGCAGGCCTTGACGGTGGCATATTTCGGGCCTGAGGGAAGCTTTACGGAAGGCGCTTTACGCAAGCATTTCGGGGGCGCGGTGGCGGCACTGCCGCAGGCGACCATCGCCGAGGTGTTCCGCGCGGTCACCGCCAAGACCGCCGACTTCGGTGTCGTCCCGGTGGAGAATTCGGCCGAGGGGATCGTCAATCATACGCACGACCTGCTCATGCGATCGCCGCTTGTGATCGTAGGCGAGGTGGTGTTGCGGATCCACCATCAATTGCTGTCGCGCGCGCCAGGACTCGATGAGATCGAACGCGTGGCCGCCCACCCCCAGGCCCTGGCCCAGTGCCGCGCGTGGATAGAGCGTCATCTCCGTGATTGTGAACAGGTGGCGGTATCAAACAACGCCGAGGCGGCGCGGCGCGCGGCCTCGGAACCGCGCCTGGCGGCGATCGCCTCGCGCGAGGCCGCCGCTCACTGGGGCTTGCCGATCCTGGCGGCGAACATCGAGGATGCCCCCGACAACGCCACGCGGTTTTTTGTGATCGGCCGGCATGCCGTGGGGCCGAGCGGGCAGGACAAGACCAGCCTGTTGCTGACCGCCCCCCATACCCCAGGTTCGTTACATGCGCTGCTTGAGCCGTTCGCGCGGCGTGGTATAAGCCTGTTGCGTATCGAATCGCGCCCCGCGCAGCGCGCCTTGTGGGAGTATGTGTTTTTCGTGGATATCGCAGGCCATGAGAAGGACCCGGTGATCGAGGAGGCGCTAGCCGAGCTCGAGCGCCGCGGGGGCGTCGTGCGGCGTCTTGGCTCCTATCCCCAGGCGCTCTAGCGGGGGCGCTACCCTGACGAGAACGGAGAGTGTGATGGCGATGGCATGTGATCCCGTGATCCTGGCAGCTCCTGGCGTTCGCGGCCTGGTGCCCTACCAGCCGGGTAAGCCCATAGAGGAGCTGGAACGCGAATTGGGTGTGACCGGGGCGGTCAAGCTTGCATCAAATGAGAACCCTTACGGTCCGGGACCCAAGGCGCGGGCAGCGGCGGCGGCGGCCCTTACCCAAATGGAGCGGTATCCTGATGGCGGAGGCTTTGCGTTGAAGCGCGCCTTGGCGCAACGCCTCGGGGTATCGGAGCGCCAGATCACGCTTGGCAACGGATCCAATGATGTCCTGGAACTTGTAGCCCGCACTTTTTTGAGTCCGGGCGAGACCGCGCTCTGCGACCAGTATGCCTTCGCCGCCTACCCGATCAGCGTGCGCGGCCTAGGCGCTTATATGGTCCAGGTGCCATCGCGTTCCTATGCCCACGACCTCGATGCCATGGCGCACGCCTTGAGTCCGAGCGTGCGCATGGTGTTTCTCGCCAACCCCAACAATCCGACCGGCACATGGTTTGGCAAAGATGAGCTCGCGGGCTTTCTCGCGGCCGTGCCGACGTCGACGATCGTGGTCTTGGATGAGGCCTATCTCGAGTATGTGACCGAGCCGGATTACCCGGATGGCTGCGCGTTTCTGGCCCGCCACCCCAATCTCGTGGTCGTGCGCACCTTCTCCAAGATTCATGGGCTCGCGGGTCTTAGGGTGGGCTACGCCGTATCCGACCCGGCGCTCGCAGACCTCATGAATCGCCTGCGCCAGCCGTTCAACGTGAATATCGTGGCCCAGGCAGCGGCCGCGGCGGCCTTGACCGATGAGGCCTACATGGAGCGGATGCGTGCCGTGAATGCCGCGGATCGCGCGGCCCTGGCCGATGCCCTTGGGGATCGCGGTCTTGGTGTCCTGCCGTCGGTGGGTAATTTTCTGTGCGTCGAAGTAGGTGAGGCCGCGCGCCTCTATGAGGCGCTGTTGCGCCAGGGCGTCATCGTCCGGCCGCTCAAGCCCTATGGCATGATCGCGCATCTGCGTATCACAGTCGGGCGGCCCGAGGAGAACGCGCGCCTCATGCGCGCCCTGACCGATATCGCGAGGGTTGCGTGAGACGCGCGGCGCACGCCATCATGACCGACACACCCCGACTTGCGATCGTGGGCGTGGGGCTTATGGGCGGGTCGCTCGCTGCGGCCTTGCGTAAGGCCCGGTTCGTGGGTCACATCGTGGGGGTGGATGAGGACCCGCGATCGCTGGAGGCGGCGCGCGCGCGTGGTTTGATCGATGCCGCGCAAGATCTCGAGGCGGCGGTGGCCGAGGCCGACCTCGTGGTGTTGGCGACCCCGCTTGGGGTGGTGCCTGAGCTGCTCGCGAGACTGTCCCGGTGTCTGCCGGCGCATGCCGTGGTGACCGACATGGGGAGCGCCAAGCAGTCCGTGGCCGAGGCCGCGCGCGCGCTCGGTCTCACCCGGTTCGTCCCAGGCCACCCCATGGCCGGCGGCGAGTGTTCGGGACCCGCGGCCGCGCGCGCTGACCTGTTCGCGGGGCGCAACGTCATCCTCACGCCGACCGAGATCACCGACGACGGCGCGGTACGCGCCGTGCACGCGATGTGGACCGCGGTTGGGGGGCAGGTGGTGTTGGCCGACGCCGCAACCCATGATCGGTTCGTGGCCTACACAAGCCATCTCCCGCACCTGCTCGCGTTCGCGTGCGCCGAGCTGCTCGCAGGCTACGCGCCGGCCGAGGCGCTGGCGCCGTTTACCGGCGCCGGGCTCAAGGATTTTCTACGCATCGCCGGCAGCGATCCCGTCATGTGGCGGGACATCTGTGCGGCCAATGCCCCGTCCCTCGCCCCTGCGCTTGCCGCCTATGCCGAGCGATTGACGGGCTACAGCGAGCGGCTGGCGCGCGGGGATTTCGAGGGGCTTTTGAGCCACTTCGCGATGGCCCAGGCGTTTCGCGCCGATTTGATGCAGGAAAGCGCCCATGGCAAGCATTGATTACATAGTCAGGAGCGGCGGGCCGCTTGCGGGGACGATTACCGTAGCCGGCGATAAGTCGATCTCGCATCGCGCCGTCATCCTAAGCGCGCTCGCCGAGGGACGCAGTGAAATTACGGGCCTCCTGGAAGGTCAGGATGTCCTGGGGACGGTGGCGGCGTTGCGCGCATTGGGCGTGGCCATGGAGGGTCCGCGAGAAGGTCGGTTGATGGTCGATGGCGTCGGACTCTATGGTCTCAAGGCCCCGGTGGGGGTGCTCGATCTCGGTAATTCCGGCACCAGCATGCGCCTGCTGGCGGGACTCTTGGCGGCGCAGCCGTTCGGGACGCGTCTTGTGGGCGATGAATCACTCATGCGCCGGCCCATGGAGCGGGTGGCGGTCCCGTTGCGATCGATGGGGGCGGTGATCGAGACCGGGGAAGGCGGGCGGCCGCCACTTTACATCGTCGGTGGGCGGGCCTTGCGCGCGATCGAGTATCGCATGCCGGTGGCGAGTGCCCAGGTGAAGTCGGCGATCCTGCTGGCGGCCCTGTACGCAAAGGGGCGCACGGTGGTGATCGAGCCGGCCCCGAGCCGCGACCACACTGAGCGCATGCTGGCGGGTTTTGGTTATCCCGTGCATCGCGAGGGCGCCACGATCACGCTTACAGGCGGCGCCGGACCTTTGCATCCGGTGCGCCTCGATGTCCCTGCGGATCTCTCGTCGGCGGCGTTTTTCCTGGTGGCGGCAAGCATAGTGCCGGGGTCATGCCTACGCCTGCCACGGGTGGGCATGAATCCCACCCGGCGCGGCGTCATCGACATTCTGCGCGCCATGGGCGCGCAGATCGAGGCCCAAAACGAAACCACGGCAAGCGGCGAACCGGTGGCTGATCTTGTGGTGCGATCCGCCCCGTTGCGCGGTATCGTCATACCGCGCGAGCTCGTGCCGCTTGCCATCGACGAATTTCCGGCCTTATTTATCGCGGCCGCCTGCGCCGAGGGGACGACGGTGCTGCGCGGCGCCGAGGAGTTGCGGGTCAAGGAGAGCGACCGGTTAGCGATCATGGCGCGGGGCCTTGCAAGCCTCGGGGTGGCGGTGGAGGAATACCCAGACGGGCTTGATATCAAGGGAACGCCGCTTAAGGGCGGAGTGATCGATTCCGGCGGCGATCATCGGGTGGCGATGGCATTTACGGTCGCGGGTCTCAGGGCCGCCGATGCGATAGAGGTGCGCGATTGCGGCAATGTCGCGACCTCGTTTCCGGGGTTCGTGGCCTGCGCTTGTGCCGCCGGGTTTAACCTTGAGGTCAAGGCGCCATGATCCCGGTGCTCGCGATCGACGGTCCATCGGGCTCCGGCAAGGGCGCGGTCGGTATGGGGGTGGCCGAGCGGCTCGGCTGGCATTACCTCGACAGCGGCGCGGTCTATCGCGCCCTGGGACTTGCGGCCTTGTGGGCGCAGGTGCCCTGTGACGACGAGCCCCGGCTGTGCGCGCTCGCCGCCGCGCTCGATCTGCGGTTCGTCCGGGAGGCGGGGGCGGCCGAACCGTCGGTTTATGTGAACGGTCGCGAGTGCGCCACGGCCCTACGGGGTCCCGAGGCCGCGGATGCGGCCTCTCGGGTGGCGGCGCTCCCAGGCGTGCGCCAAGCGCTCCTGGACCGCCAGCGCGCCGCCCGCCGCCCCCCAGGGCTTGTGGCTGACGGCCGGGATATGGGCAGCCACGTCTTTCCCGATGCCTTTTTGAAGGTCTTTCTTACCGCAAGCCCCGAGGTGCGCGCCGAGCGTCGCTATAGTCAGTTGAAGGCAAAGGGGTTCAGTGTTAACCTTCCGCAGCTTATACAGGAGATTCGGGAGCGGGACGAACGCGACGCCAATCGCGCGGTAGCCCCACTCAAGCCCGCCCAGGGCGCCGTCGTGTTCGACTCGTCGGCCCTCGGGCTTCAGGACGTTATCGACCGGGTGCTCGCCATGGTGGGCGATTCACCCTAGCGTCCACGCACCGGATCGAAGACCAACGGCTTGGCGTTTACCGCCGGCCCAGCCGCCCCTTCGGGGCCTTGAGACCAGAGAGATACATGAGCCAAAGCTTCGCCGAATTGTTTGAAGAGAGCATGCAGTCCTGCCAGATGCGCCCCGGGAGCCTCATCGTAGGCGAGGTCGTGCATGTCGATGACGAGGTCGTGGTGGTCAACGCCGGCCTCAAGTCGGAGGGCGTGATTCCGACGGAACAGTTCCGCAACGCCAATGGCGAGATCGGCGTCAAGGTGGGCGACCGGATCGAAGTCGTCATCGAATACATGGAGGATGGCTTCGGCCAGACCCGCCTGTCACGCGAGAAGGCCTGTCGCGTCAAGGCCTGGGATGTGCTGGAGGAGGCGTTCGAGAAGCAGACGGTCGTGACCGGCATCATGACCGGCAAGGTGAAGGGTGGCTTTACCATCGCGATCGACACCATTCGCGCGTTCCTGCCCGGGTCGTTGGTGGATGTGCGTCCGGTACGCGACCCATCCTACCTCGAAGGCAAGGAGCTCGAATTCAAGGTCATCAAGCTCGACCGCAAGCGCAACAACGTGGTGGTCTCGCGGCGCGCGGTCGTGGAAAACGAGATTTCGGCCGAGCGCGATCAGTTGCTTGCGAATCTCGAGGAAGGCCAGGTCGTGAAGGGTATCGTGAAGAATCTCACGGATTACGGCGCGTTCGTTGATCTGGGCGGGGTCGATGGTCTTTTGCATATCACCGATCTTGCATGGAAGCGCGTGAAGCATCCGTCGGAGATGCTCAATATCGGCGATGAGGTCGAGGCCAAGGTTCTGCGGTTCGACCGCGAACGCAACCGTGTGTCGCTGGGCCTAAAGCAATTGGGTGACGATCCTTGGGTCGATCTTGCCCGGCGCTATCCGATCGGTACCCGGATCTTTGGCAAGGTCACCAATATCACCGATTACGGCGCGTTTGTGGAGATCGAGGAAGGGGTCGAGGGCCTGGTGCACGTCTCGGAGATGGATTGGACCAACAAGAATGTGCATCCGACCAAGGTTGTGCAGCTAGGCGACGAGGTCGAGGCCATGATCCTCGACATCGACGAGGAGCGCCGGCGCATCTCGCTTGGCATCAAGCAGTGCCAGGCCAATCCGTGGGAGGAGTTCGCGGCCACGCACAACAAGGGCGATCTTGTGAAGGGTCAGATCAAGTCGATCACCGACTTTGGGGTGTTTGTCGGGCTCGAGGGTGGTATCGACGGGTTGATTCACTTGACGGATCTGTCGTGGAGCCGTGCCGGGGAAGAGGCGGTCCGCGACCTGAAGAAGGGTGACGAGCTTGAGGCCGTGGTGTTGGCGGTCGATCCCGAGCGCGAGCGAATCTCGCTTGGGGTAAAACAGATGGAAGGCGATCCATTCAACAACTACTGCGCGGAGCATGGCAAGGGCGCGGTGGTGACGGGGGTGGTGACGGCGGTGGATGCCAAGGGCGCGACTATTAAGCTTGGCGATGACGTCGAGGGTTATCTGCGGGCGGCGGAGGCGGCGCGCGAGCGCATCGAGGATGCACGCGCGGTATTGAAGGAAGGAGACAAGGTCGAGGCCAAGGTCATGACCATCGACCGCAAGAACCGCAAGATCACGCTGTCGGTACGCGCCAAGGATATGGAGCGCGAAAACGAGGCCGTGCAGGAGTACACGCGCAAGGCGCCGCTTGCCACCTCGTCTTTGGGCGACAAGCTGAAAGAAAAGCTCGGGCAAAAGGAGTGACGGGGTTTTAGGGCGATGACGAAGTCAGAACTCATTCAAAGCCTCGTGGCGAGCCAGCCGCAGTTGGATCAGCGCGATGTCGAGCTTGCGGTGAAGGGGCTACTGGAACGGATGTGCCGTGCCTTGCAGGTGGGTGAGCGCATCGAGGTGCGAGGGTTCGGCAGTTTCTGCCTGCACCATCGTCCGGCACGGCTTGGGCGCAATCCGAAGACCGGGGCGAGCGTGCAGGTCCCGGAGCGGCATGTCCCGCACTTCAAGCCCGGGAAGGAGTTGCGGGAGCGGGTCGACCAGTAAGGCCGATCGCCCGGACATCATGGGAAAAGAGCGGCATGGGTCGGCGCCCGTGCCGTTTTTTTTGAAGGGGGTAGCGGCTTCCATGAAACGGATCCTTTATGGGTCGATCACGGTTCTTGTCGTCTTCATAGGCCTTGGTTTCGCCTACAAGAATGCCGCCGATGTGACTGTGCGCTACTACGGGGGGCTCGCATGGCGGGCCCCGCTTGCTCTCGTGCTGGTCGCGGTGCTCGTGGTAGGGATCATCCTGGGGTTTCTGGCGGGCATGAACCGGCTCGTGCGCGTGCGTCGCCAGCTGGCGGCTGCGCGTAAACAAGTCCGCCAGATGGAGCAGGAGGTCGCAAACCTGCGGGCTTTGCCCATAAAAGATGTTCTTTGAACACGCCTCGCTTCTCATTTGGTTACTGCTCCCGTTGGCGGCCGGGTCCGGGTGGGCCGTTGCCCGCTACGACCAAAAGCGTCATGGGGCACGCAAGGATCTGCCGACGGCCTATTTCAAGGGCCTGAATTTTCTGTTGAATGAGCAGGCCGACAAGGCCATCGAGATCTTCATCAAGGTCTTGGAGGTCAACTCCGAGACCGTCGAGACCCACCTTGCGCTCGGGAGCCTTTTCCGGCGACGCGGAGAGGTGGAGCGCGCGATACGCGTTCACCAAAACATTATCGCCCGCCCGGCCCTGGATCGTCATCAGCGCGCCCGGGCGCTGCTCGAGCTTGGGCAGGATTACCTGAAGGCGGGGCTCTTAGACCGCGCCGAAAACCTGTTCCTGGAGCTAGCCGAGATCCGCCTCCATAATGAGGAGGCCTTGCGGTTATTGATGCACATCTATCAGCAGGAGCGTGACTGGGAGAAGGCGATCAGCGTGTGCCGCAGGCTCGGACGCGCGGGCGGCCCAGGTCTGAACGATATCATCGCGCAATACTATTGCGAATTGGCCGAGGAGGCCTATAAGCGTAACGAGCATGATGTGGCGCGCGAGCAGGCCAGACGGGCGCTTCAGAGCGACAAGGCGTGTGTGCGGGCAAGTATGGTTCTTGGTAATATCGAGGCCGATCTCGGTCGCCACAAGGAGGCCATAAAGGCGTGGCGGCGGGTGGAGACTCAAAACCCGTTGTATCTCGGCGAGGTGGCGCAGTCGCTTGCCAAGAGCTATCAGGCGGTGGGAGATGAGGAGGGGCTTTACCAGTTTTTCCAGGAGGCCCTGGGGCGCAATCACGACATCGCACTTATGCTGGTCCTGGCCGATGTGATCGAGCGGCGCGAGGGGCTGCGTGCCGCCGAGGCATTTATTGTGTCGGGGCTGCGCCGCCAACCCTCGGTGCGTGGCCTCAATCGCCTCATAGGGTTGCATATGGCGCAGGCATCCGGGGAGTCGCGCGAGGATCTCGCAATCCTGAAGGGGATTATTGAGAGAATTGTCGAGGGCCGTCACCGCTATCTGTGTCACCAGTGCGGGTTTTCGGGGCAGTCCTTGCATTGGCAGTGCCCCGGCTGCCACCGATGGAATACGGTCATGCCGTCAGGAGAGGACGATGCCGTGTGAGGACCCGATCATCATCGTGGCCCTGGATTTTCCGGAGGCATCGGCCGCGCTTGATCTGGCGCGCCGGCTCGATCCCGCGCAATGCCGGGTCAAGGTCGGGCTCGAGCTCTTTTGCGCCGGGGGCCCGGATGTGGTGCGGGCCCTGCATGAGCTCAAGTTTGCGGTGTTTCTGGATCTCAAGTTCCATGATATTCCAAACACGGTCGCTGGCGCCTGCGCGCGCGCGGCCGACCTTGGTGTGTGGATGGTGAATGTGCATGCTCTGGGCGGGCCGCGAATGCTCGCGGCGGCGCGAGCCGCGATTCCCGAAGGCGGCCCGCGACTTGTCGGCGTCACCATCTTGACGAGCCATGGCCCGGAGGACTTGGCGGCGCTCGGGCTTGGCGATAGCGGTGAACGTGTGCGCGGCCTGGCGCGATTGTGCCGCGAGGCGGGTCTGGATGGCGTGGTATGCTCGCCGCGCGAGGCCCCCATGCTGCAAGACCTGCGTCGGGCCGGCCTTGCGCTCGTTACCCCAGGTATCCGCCCCGAAGGCGCGGTGCCGGACGATCAACGGCGCACACAAACGATCGGCGCGGCCTTGGCAGGGGGCGCCGACTATCTGGTCGTGGGTCGGCCCGTGACCCGTGCGCCGGACCCGGCGGCGGCGCTTGCGGCGTGCCTTACCGAGGCGCGGGCCGCGCGCCGGCCGACAATTTTGGGCACAGAGAGAGGGTAGCGGTGACAGATCAGCTTTCCAGGGTATTGGAACGTATGGCCCGGGCGCGGGTCACGGTGGTCGGTGACGTGATGCTCGACCGCTACTGGTACGGTGGGGTGGAGCGCATATCGCCCGAGGCGCCGGTGCCGGTGGTGGCGGTGGGGCGCGTCGAGGAGCGACCGGGGGGTGCGGCCAATGTCGCCCAAAATATCACCGGTATCGGCGCACACTGCGCATTAGTCGGGTTGTGCGGGGCCGATGATGCCGCTGATTCACTGGCCGCGCTGCTTGCCGGCTCCGGGGTAGGTCTGCGGCTGATCCGCGACCCTTTGGTCAATACCACCGTAAAGCTGCGGGTGGTGTCGCGCAATCAGCAACTCATACGGATCGATTTCGAGACCCAGGCGACCCCTGACGGCTGCCGTGATCTCGTGGCCGCCTACAAGGAGGGCTTGGCGGAGTCCGGTGCGGTAATCGTGTCGGACTACGGCAAGGGCGGCTTAAATCATGTGCGCGACATCGTCGCTTTCGGGCGTAAAGCGGGTTTGCCGGTAGTGGTGGATCCCAAGGGCGATGACTATCGGCCGTATCACGGGGCCACGCTCATTACGCCAAACCGCAAGGAGTTCGAGCAGGTCGCGGGACGGTTTTGCGACGAACAGGAACTCGAGCGCAAGGCGCGCGCCCTCATCGCGGAGCTCGCGCTCGATGCGCTGCTTATCACGCGTAGCGAAGAGGGCATGACTTTGTTCGAGAAAGACGGCCGGCGCACGCACGTGCCGGCCCAGGCCCACGAGGTCTACGATGTGACGGGCGCTGGCGATACGGTGATCGCGATGATAGGCGCCGCGCTCGCGGTCGGGGCAAGTCTTCTCGAGGCCATACATATTGCCAACGCCGCCGCCGGCATCGTGGTAGGGCATCTGGGGGCGGTCGCGGTGCCGCGCGATGAATTAGTGAAGGCTTTGGCCAAAGAGGACGGGTCATGATCATTGTCACGGGTGGGGCGGGATTCATAGGCGCGAATATCGTCAAGGGACTCAATGAGCGCGGGCGTGACGACATTATAGTGGTCGACAACCTCGAGCACGGCGACAAGTTCCTGAATTTGACGGACTGCGAAATCGCCGATTATCGGGATAAGCGAGATTTCCTTGCGGATATTGACAAAGGTCTCTACGCCGGCCGCGTCGAGGCGATATTTCACGAGGGCGCGTGTTCCGACACCATGAATCACGATGGCCTGTACATGATGCACAACAATTACGAGTTCTCGAAGGCATTGCTCGCATTTTGCGAGCGCGAGGGCACGCAATTTTTGTATGCGTCTTCGGCCTCGGTCTATGGCGCCGGACGCGTGTTTCGTGAGGAGCGCGCGGTGGAAGCGCCGCTGAATGTCTATGGTTACTCGAAATTTCTGTTCGACCAGTATGTCCGACGCTACGCCACGGGCGCCTGCCAGGTTGTCGGTTTTCGGTATTTCAACGTCTACGGGCCGCGGGAGCAGCACAAGGGGCGCATGGCATCGGTCGCCTATCATTTCTTTCATCAGTACCGGGAGACCGGTCAGGTTCGGTTATTCGGCGCAAGCGGTGGCTATGCCGCAGGTGAACAGCGCCGCGATTTCGTATCGGTCGAAGACGTGGTCAATATCAACCTGCATTTTCTTTGGCACAAAAATTTGAGCGGTATTTACAATGTGGGCACGGGGCGCGCGCAGACCTTCAACGATGTGGCGACGGCCACGGTCAATGCCCTGCGGCGCCATGATGGCAAGGAGCCACTGACGACGGCGGAGCTTGTGAAGCGCGAGATCATCACCTATATCCCATTTCCCGAGGCTCTCGTCGGCAAGTATCAAAGCTACACGCAGGCCAATGTCGATGCGTTGCGTGAGACGGGCTACACCGCCTCCACTTATGATGTCGCGCAGGGCGCAAGTCGCTATGTGGAATGGCTGTTAAGCCGCGCCCGGGCCGGTTGAGAGACCTCGCCGCGACATTGCATGCCGTCGCCCTGGAGGCTGGTCGACTTTGACCGCAGGGGCGCGACGGGCTTAAAAGAGAACCCGTTTTAGGTGAGATGAGGGCGCGCCATGGCGGGGTCGATCTGAACGCAGACGACATGACGTTGTAGGACATTGACCGACGCTAAA
Source organism: Pseudomonadota bacterium (assembly GCA_021819125.1). Classification (GTDB taxonomy): domain Bacteria; phylum Pseudomonadota; class Gammaproteobacteria; order Acidiferrobacterales; family Acidiferrobacteraceae; genus Acidiferrobacter. The sequence goes on from JAKARW010000021.1 coordinate 27,253, forward strand.
GCCGTCGATCGGCGAGCGGTACCGGGCCCGTGGCGCGTGGTGACGCCAAGGGGCCGCGGGCAGGGATCGCCTGAGTAAAGGAGGCGATAATGAGGACATTGTGGCGGATTTTGCAACCAGGTGAGCGCCGCGAGGCGATCAGGATTTTCATCTGGATGGTGATTACCTCGGGCTTTGAGATGCTGGGCGTGGGCGTGGTCCTGCCGGTGGCGATGTTTCTTGTGAATCCGCACCACGTCATGGCCATACCCGCCGTGCGTGCCGTGGAGCGGGTTCTCGGAATCTCGTCGGGACGGGAGTTTGCGGTGGCACTCGCGCTCATGCTGCTTGCGGTCATCGGCATGAAGGCGGTGGTCGTCTCACGCGGTTATCGCCGCCAGTTCAGCTTCCTCTACCGGCTGCAAAAGGACCTCGCCGACCGGCTGCTGGCAGGCTACATCGCCGCGCCTTATGCCTTTCATTTGACCCGTAACAGCACGGATCTTTTGAAGAATGTGCGCGGCGAGATCCCGATTCTGACCGATGGCGTCTTATTGCCAGGCCTGCAGATTGTGAGTGAGCTTGCGGTGTCGATCGCGGTGTTCGGGCTTTTGATGGCGGTAAGTCCGGGCCTTACGCTTGGTATCGGCGTGGTCCTCGGCGCCGCATTCGCGGCCGTGTTCCGCGCCACACGCGTACGCAGCGAGCATCTCGGGCGTGCCCGCCAGGAGGCGCTTACGTCGATGTTCCGGCATGCCGCGATGGGACTGTCGGCGATCAAGGATCTCACGGTCCTCGACCGGCAGGACCGGCTCTTGTCGCAGCACGAGCAAGCCACTTCCCGCTACAGTGAGGCGAGCGCGGCACAGATGGTGACCGTGCACATGCCGCGGCTTGCCATAGAAGGCCTGGCGTTCGCGGGCTTGATCGGCATTTTACTGTATGCGGAGTGGATCCTGCGCCAGCCGCAGGACGCGATCCCGCTCATGGCCATGTACGCGATGGCGGTGTTCCGGCTCATGCCGTCGCTTACCAAAATGCTAAACGCAGCGATGTCGATACGTTTTAACCGCGCGACCATCGCCGTTGTCGCGCAAGCGCTGGCCGAGATAGCGCCGGCTATGGATGATGATGGGGGTGGTGATGCCGCGGCCTTACCCTTCAATCGCGAGATCACGCTGCGCGACTTTAGTTATTCCTACCCAGGGAGTATTCGACAGGCGCTAGACGGCGTCGATCTTACGATTACCAAGGGTTCGTCCGTGGCATTCGTGGGGCCGTCTGGGGCGGGCAAGAGCACGCTTGCCGATGTCCTGCTTGGGCTTTTGCGGGGTAACGGTGACGTGCTGGTGGATGGCAAGCCGCTCGATGCAGGGGCCATAAAGGCGTGGCGGCGGCAGATCGGCTACGTGCCGCAGCAGGTCTACCTCGCAGACGATACGGTCGCTGCCAATGTCGCGTTCGGCGTAGCCAAAGACGAGATCGATCGCGCCGCGGTGGCGCGTGCCTTGAAGACCGCGCAGCTCATGCATTTCGTGGCCGAACTTCCAGCCGGCATCGATACCGAGGTCGGCGATCAAGGCGCACGATTGTCGGGCGGCCAGCGCCAGCGGCTGGGGATTGCCCGTGCCTTATACCACGATCCGGCCATCCTCGTCCTGGATGAGGCGACTTCGGCCCTCGACGGGCCCACCGAGGCCGATCTCACCGCGGCGATCACGGCGCTCGCCGGGCACAAAACCCTGATCGTCATCGCCCACCGCCTGAGTACGGTCGCGTGTTGCGATCAGGTCGTGCTGCTCGAGGATGGGCGGGTCATGGCGCGCGGCGCATTTGCGGAGCTCGCGCGCCAGTATGCCTTTTTTCAGGAGCGCGGGCCGCTTGCCGCGACACCGGCGGCGTGAGGGAGATGGCATGCGTGTGCTCGTGACCGGGGCTCGCGGCTTCATCGGCAGCGCCCTGGTTGTGGCCCTTGAGGCCGCCGGTTACACGGTGCGTGGCCTGGGGCGCGGCGCGGGATCCGTGAAGGATTGGCGCCAAGCGGATTTCGCCGCGCCAGACTCGCTTGCGGGCGTGTGCGATGCCTGCGAGGCGGTCATCCATCTGGCGGGGGTTGCGCACACTCGCGCCGATAGTAAAGAGCACGAGGCAGTCACGGTCGCCGGCACCCGAGCGCTGCTTGCCCAGGCGCGCGAGGCCAAGGTCGCGCAATTCCTATTTGTGAGCAGCATCAAGGTGGAATGCGCGCGCGACGCCTATGCCAAGAGCCGCCGCATGGCCGAAGACATGGTGCGCGCGTGCGGTTTGCCATCGGTCGCGATTGTGCGGCCGGCGCTCGTTTATGACGCCGGCGTGCGCGGTAATCTTGGCCGGTTGCTGCAAGTGGCGGATCTGTTGTGGCCGTTGCCGATCCCGCGCGGGGGGGCCCGCCGCAGTCTCGTGCACAGAGACGACCTCGTGCGTGTGTTGGTGGCATTGTTGGCGCATCGCGCGCGCGACGTGACGTATACCGTGACTGATGGCGCTTCCTATACCATGCGTGACATCTACGACCTCATGAGGGCCGCGCTTGGCCGCCCCGCGAGTCGTCACGCCCTGCCCGAAGGCGTGGTCCCGGCGGTGGCGAGATTCGGCGATCGCGTGACGCACTGGACAGGTCATGCATGCCCATGGAACAGTGAGAGGCTTGCGCCACTCCTCGAGTCGTGCGCAAGCGACGACCGGCGTGTGTGGGATGATCTGGGAATGGCCCCCGGTCACACGCTGGCGTCCGGGATTGCCGAAATGGTGGCGGCGCGCGGCGGGCACAAGGCGTGGAGGTCAATTCGATGAAGGCCGGCGACCGATCGCGTATCGTGGTGTCGGTGGTAAGTCACGGGCAAGGCGCGCTTATCGCGAATCTTTTGTCGGATATCGCGGCCGTTTGCCGCATGCCCGTCCATGTCGTGTTGACCGTCAACCGGCCCGAGATCCTTCCGGACCTTACGCTGCCGTTTCCTGTGACGGTCGTGCACAATGCCATTGCGCGTGGTTTTGCCGCCAACCACAACGCCGCCGCCCGCGCCGTGCCCTCCGATATCTTTTGTGTCGTGAACCCTGATGTGCGCCTGACGCGCGACCCATTTCCGTCTTTGGTGGCACTCCTCGAGAGCCCCGGCGTAGGGGTAGCCGCGCCGCGCGTGGTGGGAAGCGCAGGCGACGAGCAAGACAGCCTGCGATCATGGCCGACACCGTTTGGCGTGGTGCGTCGGGCCGTCATGGGGGCGCGCGCGACGGATCGGGGTAGCGACTGGGCGGCGGGGATGTTCATGGTCTTTAGGACTGCGACCTTTCAGGCCGTCGGCGGCTTCGATCCCGGTTACCACCTCTATTACGAGGATTGCGATCTGTGCTGCAGGCTTAATCTCGCAGGCCTGCGCTTGGCGATGGCGTCGGACGTCACGGTCATTCATGACGGTCAGCGCGCCTCCCACCGTCGCCCGCGCTATTTCCTGTGGCACGTCCAAAGCGCGTTACGATTCTTCCGGTCGGCGGCCTACCGGCAGCTGCGCGCACGCCGGGCACGGCCCTCGTGAGCATCCGGCCGTGGCTTATGGACGCCATCGGTGCGTGGGTCGCGTGGCTTGCCTGTTGGCTGCTCGTTCATCCGCGTAATCCCTGGCAGGTGCTCGACTGGCCGAATGAGCGCTCGCTGCATGATCGGCCGGTGCCGCGCACCGGAGGGCTTGCGATCTTCTGCGGAGCAGTGGTGGCGGCCTTTGGGCTTAAGTGGGAAGTGGCGCGTGGCGGTCTTATCATGGCCGGGGCGATCCTTGCCGTAGCCCTGTTGTCTTGGTACGACGACCGTAAGGGGCTCAGTCCACGCCTGCGTCTGGCCGTGCATGGCGTAGCCGCCCTGGCGGTGGCGATCGCCGCGATCCGGCTGCCGGTCATATGGCTACCGGGGGTAGCGATCACCCTTGGTACCCCGCTTACCGTGCTTGTCACTACGCTTTTTCTCGTGTGGTGGATCAATCTCTACAATTTCATGGACGGCATGGATGGCTTTGCGGGCGGCATGGCGGTATTTGGTTTTGGCGCCCTGGCGGCGCTTGGCTATCGGGCCCACGATCCGGCCTTTGCCGGGATCGCGGCTGCGGTGGCGTCCGCGGCCTTTGGGTTTACCGCGGCCAACTTTCCGCCAGCGCGGTTATTCATGGGAGATATGGGGGCCACGGTGCTTGGGT
>JAKARW010000078.1 GCA_021819125.1 Pseudomonadota bacterium
GTCTTGGCGGGATGGCCGCTTTCATGAAGGTGTATGACATCTTTTTGACGTTTTTCGTCGTGGTCGACCCCATTGGGCTTGTGCCGCTCTTTGGGGCGCTCACGGTGGGCGCGAGTCGTGAATACCGCCGACGGATGGCCGTGAAAGGCGTCCTGATCGCCGCTTTCGTGCTGCTATTTTTCGCCATAAGCGGTTTTGCCCTGTTGCGAGTCTTGGGGATAGGGCTTTCGGCGTTCCGGATCGCGGGCGGTATCCTCTTGTTTTTGCTTGCCATCGATATGGTCTTTGCCCGCCAATCCGGGTTGCGCTCGACGACTGCGCGTGAGACCGAGGAGGCGCGGGGGCGCAATGATATCTCGGTATTCCCGCTCGGTATCCCACTGATTGCAGGCCCCGGGGCTTTGACGAGCCTTTTGCTCATGCTGTCAGCCGCCCATGGTCGCCTTGCCGCGATTGGGCTGCTCCTTGGTATACTGGCGCTGGTATTAATCATCACCCTTACGGTACTCCTGTCCTCCTCGCGAATACTGGCGTTGATGGGCGAGACCGGGGCCAATGTGGTGACCCGTTTGTTGGGGGTACTGTTGACCGCTCTCGCGGTCCAGTATGTCCTGACCGGTATTCGCGTGGGGCTTTTGCACGGCCCTTGAGAGGAGGTCTTGGTGGACAACCGGCCATTCGACGCAAATCGCGAGCGCGAGCTGGTAGTGGTCGCCTACGCCCTGTATGTCGTGGGCTTTTTCGGTATGTTGGCGCCGAGTGTTCTGGCGCTAGGACTCAATTACTGGCGGCGTGATCGCAGTGGAAGCTGCTATGGGAGTCATCACCGCTGGATGATACGGACCTTCTGGTGGGGGGTTTTGTGGGCCGCCGCCGGCCTTTTCTTGTTCTTTGCGCTGCTTGGTTATGCGGTGCTCATTGTTGTGAGCATATGGTGGGTGTATCGCTTGATCCGCGGAGTCCTGGCGCTGGTCGATGAAGAGGCCATGCCGCCTAGCCCCTTGCAGGTCACGAGCCACTCCGCGTAAAGGGCGGGGCGCACGGCGGGGTCCACGCCCCGGCGGCATCGATCGGCGGCAATAGCCATGGATTCGATCCCTTTGCGCGGCGGCTTTTCTTGCCAGCCCCAGGGAAAATCCGTACACTCCGTAAGTGTTTGTCGCCCAGTCATGTCGCCGTGCGGGGCATGCACCGCGCACCCGAAGCGGATACCAGGGTCTTGCAGAAAGATGTCGGGCAAGAAGAACTTGGGGCGCGTCCTTTTCTTAAAGCTACCGTGAACATCCCGTTACTTTCCACGATCACATGGTCCCCCTCCCTTAGTACGGGAATGGACACGGTCGATGATCACCACAAGCGGCTCTTCGCGCTATGTGGCGCCTTGGCGGGGAGTTTTGCACACGGGGTTTCAAGCAAGGATCTGCGCGGGATCCTAGACGAGCTCGAGGCCTGTACGCGCCCCCAGTTTCTGGAAGAGCAGGCGCTCATGGAGCGCGGGCCCGTCGATCCCGACCACAAGCTGATGCATCTTGCCGCCCATCGCAGCTTTACCACCTTTCTTGGACGGGCCCGCGCATTGGCCGCGAGCGAGCCCGCGGATACTATCGCGGATACGTTGTTTTTCCTGGCGCAATGGCTTTTGCATCATGCCCTTGAGGTCGACCGGCGCATGGTGGGGCAGATCTGCGCGGCACAGTCCGGGCAGGCTGTGGTCAATGAGGGCGCGCCGCAAAATGTCCGTGACATGCTCATGACAGCGGTCACGCAGTTGGCGGACGCGCTCGGCGAGCGGACCTACAATTTCTCGCGCCAGCGTCGACGCCTTACCGATCTTCAAAATCTTTATCGGGCGCTGGTCGTATCCGCGGACGTCCTTATTCAGGGCGATCGCGAGCACGAGATGTTGCAAAATCTCTGTGACGAGTTATCGCGCACGGTATTTCACACCGCCTGGATAGGGCGCCCGGGCGCCGACGGCCTCTTTGAAGTCCTGGCGATCGCAGGCTCGGGGGCTATGCAAATCGAGGAGGCGCGGCCCCGTCTGACCCAAGACCGAAACGCGTCCCTTGTCGTTCAGGTGTGGCGCTGCGGTGTGGCGGCGGCATGTAACGATACCCTGGCCGAGAGTAGCCTTGCACCGTGGCATGCGACCTTCGCCAGAAATGGATGGCGCAGCCTTATCGCCCTCCCTGTGATGCGCGCAGGTGAGCTGTGGGCGGTTTTGGCACTGGCCTCGCCCCGCCGCCATACATTTGACGAACAAACCGTGGATCTCTGTCATCGCATCGTCTCGTTGCTAAGTTACGGTCTAGACGAGCTCGACGTAAAGACGCGCATACAGGATATGCAGGCCGAGGAGTCGCGCTCGGCGCGTACCGACGCCCTGACCGGTCTTCCCAACCGTCGCGCCCTCGATGAGCGGATGGAGCAGGCGTTTGCCGATAGCGACGGCAGACGCAAGCTCGCGGTCGTTATGATTGATCTGGACGGCTTTAAGCTTATCAACGATGCCTATGGACATGGGGCTGGCGACGCCATCCTGACGGTCATAGCCGACCGCCTGCGCACAAGCCTACGGCAGGGCGATTTCGTGGCGCGCTGGGGCGGCGACGAGTTCGTCGTGCTTTTGGATAATTGCAGCTGCAATGATGACGTGGCGGCCGTTCTCAAGAAGCTTGGCGATATCGTGCGCGAGCCGGTGGAGATCGCCGGGATACCGCCCGCCCGTCTCGATCTCAGCGCCGGTGTGTGCATCGAGGCCCCAGGCCGGGTCGCGCATCCCGATATCCTGGTGCGTCATGCCGACCGCGCCCTCTATGAGAGTAAGGAACGCCGCAAAGACCGGCTCCGGTTTTGGGCCTGCCATGGCGAGCCTTTGCCCACGCGCCTCAATAGGGCGCAGACGCTCGTGCGCGACGATGACTTCGTCACCCTCTATCAGCCGATTTTCGATCGTCGTCTGGCCACGGTGGCGCGCGTCGAGGCATTCCCGCATTTTCGTGATGGATTCGGAGGCCATCTCGCGCCCGCGCAATTTCTTCAGGATCTAAACGGCGATGATCTGCGTCACTTGGCATGGCGTGTGCTGCGCCAGTGTCTGGACGACAGAAAGCGGCTCAAGGCCCTCGGTCTATCCGTCGCCATGTCCGTCAATGTCGACGCCACGACCGTCGATCATGAGCTTGTGATGTTCTTCCGTGAGGCCTGCGCCGAGGGATCTACGGGGGCGATGTGGCTGACCCTGGAGATCCAGCACGGCGGCGATCTCCTCAAGCGCGATGATACGCACGACCTGTTGCGCGATTTACGGGCCATGGGGGTGCGCTTGTCCCTCGACGACGTGGGTAGCCTCTATTCGTCCCTGCTGTGTCTAAAAGACCTTCCGATCGATGAGATCAAGCTCGATCAGGCGTTCGTGCGGACCCTCGAAGAGCATCCGGAAGGGATCGTGTTCACGGCCGCCATGCGCGATCTTGCGCTCAACCTCGGTGTCGATATGGTGGCCGAAGGCGTGGAGACCGAGGATATCCGTGACGTGGTCTCGGTACTGGATGTACCGCTCTTGCAAGGCTACGCCTTGGCGGTGCCCATGAGCTTTAAGGATCTTGCCGTGGTTCTCGGCAAGCGCGGTATCGCCGACAGTCGGCGGCCGATGAGTCTCCTTGGCGTCTATGCGCGCCACCGGGAATATGATCAAGGGGTCCGCCGCCATATCCGAGGCTGGCCGCTTTTGCCCATGCGACCCGAGAGTCTGGGGGTCGGCACCTGCCCGATCAGCGCCGACCTGGAACGTCTGGGCTTTGCGTCGCGGCACGATCTGCAAGCCCTGCACGCGCGTTACCATGAATCCCTGGGGCGGATCGGGCAAGGTCTCTCGGGCGGCAGTCGCGCGCGAATCGATGACGCCGGTTGGCGGGCCGTCGACAAGGCGCACCAGGCGTTTCTGGGCGCGATCCTCGCCGTTTACCGGGAACCGGGGCGAATGCCGCGCACGAAGGGCGCATAGGGCGATAAAGGTCAGGGTCACGCTCGCGCGCCCGACGGGTCTGCCATGCCGAAAAAAGGACCGCACTGGGCGGTCCTTGGTAAGGGGGAAGGGGATAGATCTTAGGTGCCGGTCATGGTCTTTTGGGGGGTAGGCCACGGCGCATAGCCGGGGTTGTTCGCGATGCCCGTAAGTCGTGGCGTGTAGGGTACGCCGACACGCACAGTCTTCTGATCGCGCAGATATTCAGTGACCACGTCCCAGATCTTTTTGCCGGGATGCTTGGGGCGATAGACATCCGCCCAGCCTGATACCGTATAGCGCTTGTTGGCCTCTATGGGCTTGCCGTTCAAAAGCCGCATATCAGAGATCCTGTGCCCAATGTTACGCATCGGGGCCATGGTGTAGGTAAAGCCTCCCACGCGTACCATGTCGCCGCCCTGCTGATAGTAGGGATCCTTGTTGAAAAGGTTGTCGGCAATCTGTTCGAGGGCGCTCTTAAGCTCTTTGCCCGTGTAGACGTCAAGGGTCGTCGCCGGGTAGGTGATCGCCGTCTGGTTCATGACGTCTTCGAGCGTGATCGGCTCGCCAGGCAAAAGGCTCGTGCCCCAGCGAAAGCCAGGCGACAGGGCAAGCTGCGCGCCCGATACGGCGAGCTGCGCGTCGATGATCAGCTGATCGAAGGTGCCGTTGAAGTTTCCGCGGCGAAACAGCAGTCCTTCGGTTACGCCGAGCTTTTCTGTGAGCTTGTCCTTGTAGGGTGCGCGCACCTTCTCGATGTAAGCGGCCATTTCCGGGTCCGCCGGCAACAGGTCGGCGAACACCGGCATGAGGCGCGACCGGTAGCCCTGGACACGGCCGCCGCGCACATCAAGATCCAAAACGAGCAAGAATTTGGTATTGGAACCGGAGTTAAAGACGAGCGTCGTCCCGCCACTATTGCGTACCGGCACTGGCTCGGCTTCGGCATCGTGAGTATGGCCGCCGAGGATGACATCGATCCCATGGACCTGGCGCGCCATCTTCAGGTCCACGTCCATGCCATTGTGCGACAAGACGGCCACGACCTGCGCGCCCTTGGCGCGCACCTCATCCACGGTCTTTTGCATATGCGACTGGTCGATGCCGAACTCCCAGTCCGGGACCATGTATGCGGGATTGGCGATCGGCGTGTAGGGGAAGGCCTGGCCGATGACGGCGACCGGCACGCCGTTGACCTCGCGCATCATGTAGGGGGGGAAGACGAGCGAGCCCCAGGTGGAGTTATTGACGTTCTGGGCGAGAAATTCGATGTGGCCTTTGAGCTCCGTGTTGATCGCCTCCATGACGCGTTTGGCCCCATAGGTGAACTCCCAATGGGCGGTCATGGCGTCGACTCCGAGGAGTTTTTGCGCCCCAATCATGTCGCGTCCCTCGGTCCACATCGAGGTCGCCGATCCTTGCCATGTGTCGCCGCCATCGAGCAGCAAATTGCGCCCGGCACGCTCGCCGCGCACTTTCTTCAAAAGCGTCGCGAGGTGGGCAAAGCCCCCGATCTTGCCAAAGCGCCGCGAGGCCTCGGTAAAATCCAGATAGGTAAAGGCATTGGCCCGGCGTCCCCCGAACGGCACCTTGAAATAACGCAGATAGTGCTCACCTACGAGGTGTGGCGGACGCCCCCAGGCGTGGCCGACGCCGATGTTGATATTGGGTTCGCGGAAATAGACGGGCAGCAGCTGCGCATGGCAATCGGTCATGTGCAGGAGGCTCACATTGCCGTAGACCGGCATGTCGTAGAGATGGTTTGCGGCGGCCGTCGTGCCGTCGCCGCGGTGCATGCGATCCATGCTGCACCCTGCCAGTCCGGTGCCGGCCGCTCCGGCCACCGCCAACATCTGCAAGAATTCTCGTCGTGACAAGCTCATAGCATTACTCCTCGCGCTTGTTCAAAAGTCTGGTGATGGGCAGTGCCTTGTGGGGGACTACCGTAACGGACCTTAGGTCTGGGTAAAGCGACATGGTCTCCTGGGAGACGCGGACGGGTAAGATTCTATTCCCGACACGGCAAGGCCGCCCGCAGGCGGCCTTGCCGGGGTGCAGGGCGATCCTTTAGGGGCGTTGGCTTGGGGCGCTCTCGGGAAGACCCGTGTTCATGTACATCTGGTAGAACTCGAGGTCCCGATACTGAACGCTTTCTGGCTTAAAGGGGGCGGCCCCCACCTTCTTGTTGCAACCTTGGTAGCGCTTGGCCAACGTTCCGAGCGTGCCCCATGCCGACCGGTAGGCCGGGAAGTCGACACCCTGGCCTAAGGCCGCGCTGATCACGTTGCCGCGAAGCCTCTTACCCGCGTTCCACACATGGCAGGTCGCGCATGAGAAGTTGAGCTGGCCGCGGCGCGCCCAGAAGAAATGTTCGCCCGCATAGAAGGCCTTGACGGCGCCCGGCGAATCGATCTGGATTGCCACCGGCTTGCCATAGGATAGGTGCTTTACATAAGCGTCGATGTCGGCCATGGGGCCGGTCGTGACATTTTTGTAAGGCGCCGCGCCGTTTCGCACCCGGCAGGTATTGATGTCCATGACAAGCGTCCGGACCTCCTTGGTCGCGGGATCCCAGTAGGGGTAATGTGTGGCGATGCCGACGCCGTCATTCTTAAAGCAGCTCGCATAGGTGTTGCCGTCCCTGAAGGGCGTATTCCAAAGCCGTTTGCCGCGGTCCAGCGCGAAGGTATAGGACGGGAACTCCATGATCTGTTCCCATTGCGCGCGCAGATTCTTGGCGGCCGGCATCGCGTAGACGCCGTTGGCGTAATCCTTGAATGGTACGTTCGGAAAACGCTTGTGGAAGTAGGCCTGGAACTTGTGCATGGCCGATTGCGGCGTGGCCTGCGCCACGAGCGGCGCGAGCAACGCCGCGGCTAATACCAGGGTGGCGGATGTTTTCATGAATTCGTCCTCGCGGGGGTTTCCCCTAACTCACATGAGTCTGGGCGTGCCCGGTCATGCCCTCGTTATCGATCCAGTCGACGGTGACAAGATCACCTGCCGCCGCGTGGGTGAGCTTCACGGCGATGAGCGGATCCTTGGAGATCGC
>JAKARW010000079.1 GCA_021819125.1 Pseudomonadota bacterium
TCGAACAGCAATGTAATGCCGCGCGTGCTTGCGCCGCGCGCGTATTCGTAGATGAGCTGCCGAAGCTGCTGGGCGGTGGTATGGGTGGTGTCGATGCGCCGCGTGCAGGATAACGACAAGGGCTCAAGTCGCGCCTTCTCAAGTCGTATGCTTTCAAGAAGCGGGGTCTTGGTGTCCGTCAATGGGTGCCTGCGGCGCGTCTCCTTGAAGCGCTTCATGAGCACCGCCTCGTCGGCCTCGAGGAAGATGATTCGGTAATCCACGCCCAGCGCGCGGAGCTTTTCGAGATTCATGGGGGCGGCATCGAGAAACAGGCGATTGCGGGCATCGATGCCGACTGCGATGTCGGAGAACTCAGAACGCATGTCGTCCATTTCATGAGCAAAATGCGGCAGCAGCGCCGCCGGAAGGTTATCGATGCAATAAAAGCCGATGTCCTCCAGCGCCTGGAGCGCAATACTCTTTCCGGACCCGGACAGGCCGCTTATGATGATGAAACTCATGAGGACTTCATGGCGAGGCTCTGCCGGTGCATGAAATCCTCGAGGGCATTGATGCCCCGGCGCCGCAGGATATGGCCGCGGGTCGCGACCTCGACTAAAACCGCGAGATTACGGCCGGGGGCCACGAATAACGCAACCTCGGCGACCTCGATGCCGAGGATCGATCGGGTCTTCTGTTCCGCCTGCAGCCGGTCTATCCCGGATTGCGGATTGGATGCGTAATCTTTCAGGCGGACGATGAGGTGCAGGGTCTTCTCGTGGCGCACCGCAGTCTCGCCAAACATGGCGCGGACGTTTAGGATGCCAAGCCCGCGGACCTCCAGGAAATCGCACAACATGTCCGGGCAACGGCCCTGAAGGGCATCGGGGCCGATGCGAAAGAACTCGCAGGCGTCATCGGCGATCAATCGGTGGCCGCGGCTCAAAAGCTCGAGCGCAAGTTCGCTCTTTCCGATCCCGCTTTCGCCCGTGAGAAACACCCCAAGACCCATGACCTCCATGAACACCCCGTGCAGGATCTCGCGCTCGGCGAGCGCGCGTGCCAGGTAGTATTGGAGGTCGTGGATGACGCGCGGGCTTGGCAGCGCGGAGCTAAAAAGCGGCATGGACGCGGCATCCGCCGCTTTATGCATCTCGTCTGGGATCTCTTGGCCGTTGGCGACGATCACGATGGCCGACGACGGCGACCCGAAGATCTCGGTCAGCGCCAGTTGACGCGCCTCCGGGGTGATGTGCTCATAGAGGTAGGCGGTCTCGTTGGCGCCGATCACCTGCACGCGGTTGGGGTGGACGAAATTCAAGTGGCCCACGAGCGCCATCCCGGGAAATCGCGCCGTCGCAAGCTCCAGCAGGCGGTTGGCGCCGGCCTTCCCAGACTGCCAGGCGAGCTTCAAGGTCTCGCGCTGGGCCTCGTACACGTTTTGTGCCGTCAGTATGGTACTCATCGCACCCAATCGTCCATCCGCTCCGCCGCCTTGCCGCGCCACGCCGCATAAGGCCGGGGCGGGTATCCGTGCGGCCAGTATATAACCTCGCGTTGGCATCGGCGAGACGCTTAAGGCCGGTCCTTAAGGACCGGGCCTTAAGCCCGGCTCATCCCGAGCGATGCTGGTCCATGACCTTCTCCTTGTGGCGGAGAATCTGCCGGTCCAGTTTGTCGGCGAGCAGATCGACTGCGGCGTACATGTCCTGACCGGTGGCATCGGCATGGATGACTGCGCCCTTGGCGTGCACATTGGCCTCCGCGGTGTAACGTTTTTTCTCCACATGTAACACGACATCCGCGGTGATCGCGTGGTCGAAGTGGCGTTGGATACGCCCGACCTTCTCAAGGACATAATCACGTAACGGCGGGGTGATCTCTACTTGCTGTCCACTGACCGTGATATCCATAGGATTCCCCTTTTCTCTCGATTAAACAAGCGATTTTCGTTGACTAGACGGTGGGATGCTGAGCGATTCCCGGTATTTTGCGATGGTCCTTCGGGCAATATTGATGCCTTGCTCCAAGAGCATATCGGCGATCTTGCTGTCACTTATGGGCCTATCAGGGGGCTCCGCCTCTATGATCTTGCGGATCAGCGAGCGGATGGCGGTCGCCGAGCAGGTTCCGCCATCGGCGGTGCCGACGTGGCTCGAAAAGAAGTATTTCAGCTCGAATATGCCGCGCGGCGTCATCATGTATTTGTTGGTGGTGACCCGCGAGACTGTGGACTCGTGCATCCCCACCTCGCCTGCGACGTCATGCAAGACCAAAGGGCGCATGGCCTCCGGCCCATGATCGAAGAAGCCGCGCTGGCGGTCGACGATGACGCGCGCCACCTTGAGCATGGTCTCGTTGCGGCTTCGCAGGCTCTTTAGGAACCACCGCGCCTCCTGGAGATGGTCGTGCAGAAAGCGGTCCTGCGCGGATCCCCGCCCGCGTTGTATCAGGCGTTCATAGTGGCTATTGATGCGTAGCTTCGGCATGGCCGCTACATTGAGGTCCGCGCGCCAGCTCCCGCGCCGCTTCTTGACCAGGATCTCTGGCACGACATAGGCATCGGGGGCCGTTGAGACGTGCGATCCCGGTCGTGGGTTGAGGCCCTTCAGCAGGGCCATGGCCGGCCCCAGGGTCTCCGAGTCGAGGTGCGTCAGGCGTTTGATCTCCTTGAAATCGCGCTGGCCGAGGAGTTTTAGGTGGATGGGGTCTGTGAGCATGCGCGCGGCGTCCCGGTAGGGGGTCGCCGGATCGAGACGGCGCAGTTGCAGATCGAGGCATTCACCCAGGGTGCGTGCCGCGACCCCGACCGGATCGAAGTTCTGGACCTGATGCAAGACCGCCTCGATCTCGTCGGCCGCAAGGTCCATGCCAGGCAGTGTCGCCAGGATCTCGTCTATGCCCCCCACGAAATACCCGTCTTCGTCGATAGCGTCGATGATCGCGATGGCGACCAGCCGGTCGCGGTCTGAAAACGGTGTCATCTGCAGTTGCCAGAGGAGATGGTCCCTAAGGCTCGTCGGGCGGCTGTTGCGCGCCTCGAAATTGGTGTCGTTGTCATCCTCGCCGCTGCCGGAACCCGATGACAGGACCTCGTAATCGCCCTCCCAATCGAGCTCGGCGGGATCGGCATCGCCCTCGCTGTCATCGCGGGCCTCATCTGCAGTCACTGCCTCGGCCGACTCGTCGGCCGCCCCCGCCTCTTCGCCGTCGGCGTGATCGGTTTCCTCGAGCAGCGGGTTTTTCTCCAAGACCTCGCGTATCTCCTGTTCGAGCTCGATCGACGACAGCTGCAACAGACGGATCGCCTGCTGCAGCTGGGGCGTGATGGTGAGATGTTGCCCGATTCTGAGGTCGAGTGTCTGTTTCATAGGATCCTTGAGACCTATTTTAGTCTATTCCCGCTGTTTCCAGAAACCGCGCCTAGAGCACGAAATTCTCGCCCAGATAGACGCGTCTCACATCAGGATCGGCGAGCACCGATGCCGGGTCCCCAGACGCCAGGACGTGCCCGTCATTGATGATGTACGCCCGGTCGCAGATCTTCAGGGTCTCGCGCACGTTGTGGTCTGTGATCAAAACGCCGATCCCCAAGCGGCGTAAGTGGGAGATATGTTTCTGGATATCGATGACCGAGATCGGGTCGACGCCCGCGAACGGTTCGTCGAGGAGCATGAAGCGCGGCTTGGTGGCAAGCGCGCGAGCGATCTCGACACGCCGGCGCTCGCCACCCGACAGGCTCATGCCCAAGGTCTTGCGCCGGTCGGCGATGTGCAGCTCGGTTAGCAACTCCTCGAGCCGCGCCTTGCGGGCTGCGGCATCGAGCCCTGCGACGGTCTCTAATATCGCGAGGATGTTGTCCTCGACGCTCAGTTTCCGGAAGACCGAGGCCTCCTGCGGGAGGTAGCCGACCCCGAGCTTGGCGCGCTTATGCATCGGGGCGTCGCCGATATCCGCATCATCGAGGAGGATCCGCCCCTGGTCTTTGTGGACCAGGCCGATCATCATGTAAAAGCACGTCGTTTTGCCCGCGCCATTGGGTCCCAGGAGTCCGACCACCTCGCCGGCCGTCACCGTAAGGCTCACATCCTTCACGACCTGACGTTTCTTGTAGGCCTTGGACAGATGCATGGCGGCAAGCGTACTCAATGCCCATTCCTCGCCTGCGGCGGTTGGCTGTGGGGCACGACGCGGGCGCGCACCCGCTTATGCAGGCCGCGCAGCGCTGTTATGCGTTGGGACCGGACATAGTAGTGCACGATATGTCCGTGGAGCACGTTGACCCCCTGCCGGAAGACCACATGCCCGATCAACGTGACCTCATCTGGGACTGCCGCGAAATCCAAGGTTAGCGCGGTCCCAAAGAGCGGCAATCCGCCGGTTTTTTGGTCCTCCATGTGCAAGGGCGCGCCGCGCGCGTGGATCGACAGGACGTGGCCGTGCAGTGAGTGCACGCGGACGTGATCGGCGTGGATTGTGAGCCCATCCTGGACGATGCGCACGTGGCCTTCATAAAAACTCATGCCGGTGCGTTCATTCACCTGAATATTGTCCGCGCGCACGCTCAAGGGCTGCGCCAGTCGGTGATGGCGCGCGTAGGCTAAAGGGGCGAGGAGGCAGAGCGCGAATAATGCCGCGAGCCATTTTGTCATGATGTGGTGAGGTGGACGGTCAGGGTGTGTGTGTGGACCACGGTCGGACCGAGTTGCGCGGTCTTTCCGCGAAATACCCGCACATGTCCGTGCATGGTCAGCACATGTCCGTGCGGGGATACATAACCCCGGCGTGCGATGGTGGTGGTGATCGCATGCCGGCCAAACTGTGTGAGGCGCGGTTCGATCAGCAGGGTGCGCTTGCCGCGCGAGAAGTGCACGAGCCGTTCGGCGGTCAGTATGAAGCGCGGCCGGCCGTGGCGGTTCATGGCGGTCAGTGTCGCGTGATCGATGTAGTAATCGGGACGCGCGGGCGCCACCTGCGTCAAGGACAGGGCGGGACCGACGAGCGCCTCCGGGAGCCACCAGAACAGCCCCGAAAACAGCAGGATGCCCGCCAACAGCAGGAAGCGGCTCAGCCACCGGCCCATGAACATTCCCCTTGATAGGCGCACCCAATTTGTGCGTCCAACGTGCCTTGGGCGCGCATGACAAGCTCACAGAGCTCGCGTACCGCCCCTTCGCCCCCGTTGCGCTGCGTGACCCACTGGGCGCGCGCGCGCACCAAGGGATGGGCGTCGGCCACGGCCACCGCGAGCCCCACGGCCTCCATGGCCGGCAGGTCGATGACATCGTCGCCCATGAAGGCCGCCGCGTGCGCCGCCACTCCTTGTTCCGCGAGCAGCTGGTGGACCGCGGCGCGTTTATCGTGGCAGCCCTGCACGACGATGGTGATGCCAAGATCATCGGCGCGCCGCTCTACGACTGGGGAGCGCCGGCCGGTGACCAGGCCCACGCCGACCCCGGTGGCCAGCAGCATCTTGATGCCGTGCCCGTCACGGCTATGAAAGGCCTTAAACTCCTCGCCGGAGTCGCTCAAAAAAAGCCGCCCGTCGGTAAGTACCCCGTCGACATCCAAAAGCACAAGGCGGATCGCTTTGGCTACCGCCAAGGTGTCGGCGATATTGGGTTCGCGTTCCCCGGTCATACTACGCCTGCTCGCAGCAGGTCATGCATGTTGAGTGCCCCGACGACCCGGCGGTCGCCATCAACCACGAAAAGGCCGCTGATGTTGTGGGCGCGCAGCATGGGGACGAGTTCCGCGGCCAAGTGGTCGCCGGCCGCGGTCTTCGGGTTATGGGTCATGACCTCGTCGATCCGCGCCTTGTAGACGTCCACGCCGCGATTCAAGGCGCGGCGCAGGTCGCCGTCGGTGAAGATGCCGCAAAGTCGTTCATCGGCATCGATCACCGCGGTCATGCCAAGCCCCTTGCTCGTCATTTCGATGAGGGCCTCGGGCAGGGGCGCATGCATGGACACCTTGGGTATCCGTTCGCCGGTGTGCATGATGTCGGCGATGTAGACGAGCAAGCGCCGGCCGAGACGGCCACCCGGGTGCGAGCGTGCAAAGTCCTCGGGTGTGAAGCCGCGCGTCTCGTAGAGGGCGATGGCCAGCGCGTCACCCATGGCCAAGGCCGCGGTGGTGCTGGCGGTGGGCGCGAGATCCAGCGGGCAGGCCTCCTTGGCGACCATCACGGGGAGGTGCACGTCGGCCTGATGGGCAAGGCTCGATCCCGGGGTCCCGGTCAACGCGAGGAGCCGGACACCCATGCGCTTTATGATAGGTAATATGGTCAGTATCTCGGCGGTCTCCCCGGAATGGGAGATCGCCAGCACCACATCCTCGGGGGTGATCATGCCAAGGTCGCCGTGGCTTGCCTCCCCGGGGTGCACGAAGAACGCCGGGGTGCCGGTGCTTGCGAGGGTGGCCGCGATCTTGTTGCCGATATGCCCTGATTTACCCATGCCAACCACGACCACGCGCCCCTGGCAGGCAAACAGCAGCCGGCAGGCATCGGCGAAGGACGCGTCGAGACTATGCGCCAAAGCCGACAGGGTCTCGGCCTCGAGCGTGAGCACCCGCTGGCCGAGGGCGATCAGGGAATCCCGGTCCGGGTCGAGTCGTAAGGGGTTGTGTCTTGCCATTAACGGCAGTATAGCGAATAAAGGCGCCCGATCCCCAATCGGCCGCTAAGAGATTATAATGGCGCGCTGCATCAGGGGGTGGCGTGGAATCTTTTCTCATGGTGTTGCGCGACTGGGCCCGCGACCCGCATCGGCGAGCGGACGAGGCGTTGGATGATGCCTTGGTGCGCTTGAGCCGCATCCTGGCGCAGCTCGCGCCGGCCTTGGAGGTCGAGTACCGCGGGCCGTTTGTCGGGATCGGCGCGGGACGCGAGGCCTTTTGTCTGGCGGTCCGCGCCCACACGGAGGATGTCGGTACCACGGTATGGGCGGCGCGGGTGTGCAGCGCGGCCCC
>JAKARW010000080.1 GCA_021819125.1 Pseudomonadota bacterium
TCCGCCCCGGCCTGCTCGGCCACGAGCGCCGCCTGCACGGGATCGGGATAACGCGTCTTACGCGCCGCCCTGAGGGTCGCCACATGGTCGATGTTGACACCAAGCTTCATCGAAACCTCGCCTAAACGCCCACGCCCTTGTCGCGGGCCATTTGAGATGTAACCGCCGCCTGATCGCAGACCCCATGCTTCTTTAAGGTCTAGCGGCGGCCGGCCCCACCCGTGGGACCGCGCGCCGACCGTCCGCGCAACCCTTCCGGCCGGCGCGGTCGCGCCCTCCTAGAGGCCGCCATACGGTCTGCGCCAAGCGCGCTTACGCCTGCGCCTGCATGCTGCGAAACAGGCTGCGTGTGTAAAGCGGCTTGTCGCCGAGCAAGGGCTTAAGCGCCATGCGCAGCAACGATTTGGCTTCGCGCAACTGCTTTGCATCAAGCAGTGCCTCGCAAGCCAAAGCGATCAGGGTCGCGCCCGCGACCACAAGGCCCGGCGATTTCGCATCGGCGGCGACGGGACCTTCGTCTGGGAGATAGCGGTAGGTCTGGTGGGCGTACAACGGCTCCCCGCTACGCGCATCGCGCGTAAGGGCAAGGCCATACCCAAGGCCCGCCAGCAGGCGCTTTTCAAAAATCCTCAGGGCCTGTTCCTGAGAGCCGTCCTGACTAAGCTTACGCAGCACGTCGTCATACGCGTCATAAAGATCGGCATGCGCCTCGTGGCGATGCAACAGGCGCAGTACAAGTTCGTTTACGTAAAAGGCGCACCACATGGCGTCACCTTTAAGCCCAATCGCCATCTCCGGGGCCTCGACGCGGTTGAGCGTCCCGAGCTCCCCGCGCCCCGACCAGCTCAGAAGCAACGGCTGGAAGGGATGCAGGTGGGCGCCCGCGAAGGTCTTGCCGGGCCGGCGCACGCCACGCGCCACAAGCCCGACGCGCCCACAACCATGGGTGAACGCCTCAAGCAGCAGGCTCGTCTCCCTGTAGGGGTAACGATGCAGGATAAACCCGCGTTCGCCGTCGGTGTGCATAGATTAATTGTCGCCCCCATAACCGAGACTTTGCAAGGCACGCGCATCGTCCGACCAGCCTTGGCGCACCTTCACCCACAGCCCAAGATAGACCTTGCGCCCAAAGTGGTGCTCGAGCGTCCGCCGCGCAGCGCTCCCCACCGCCTTGAGCCCGGCCCCGCCCTGCCCGACCAAAATCGCCTTCTGCCCCTCCTTTTCGACATAGATCACCGCCTCTATGCGCACGAGACGTTTTTCCTCGCGGAAAGATTCGATATCCACCGTCGTCACATAAGGGATTTCCTTCGCAAACCGCCGGAACACCTGCTCGCGCACGAATTCGGCGGCCACGAAGCGGTCGCTGCGATCGCTCAATTGATCTTCGGGGTAGAGCGCCGCGCGCTCGGGCAAGAAACGCGCGATCACAGTCTCCAACGCCTCGACATTGCTGCCGTCGCGTGCCGACAGCGGAACGATCTCCGCTACGATCCGGCGCTCGGCGAGCGCTGCCATAAGCGGCAGCAAGGTCTCCTTTTGCGCCACGCGGTCGACCTTGTTCAAAGCCAGGATGAGCGGGCGGTCCTCCCGCAAGCTTTTCACGAAAAGAAGCGCCCGCTCGTCGTCGTCTTGCAGCCGCGGGCAGGCCGCGACCAGCACCAAGCAATCGGCCTCGGCGATCGCCGAGGCCGTGGCGCTATCCATCTGCCGCGCCAAAGCCCCCTTGCCACCCCACGTAAGTCCCGGGGTATCGAGATACAAAAACTGCGCGGCGGTGGTGGTCTTGATCCCGAGGATGCGATGGCGGGTGGTCTGCGGTTTCGGGGACGTGATCAAAAGCTTGTGCCCGAGCAGACGGTTTATGAGCGTCGACTTGCCGACATTGGGGCGCCCGAAGACCGCGATCGTGCCGCTACGGTAGGCGCTCATGGGCCACCCAACCGCTTCAACGCAAGCCGCGCGGCCTCCTGTTCGGCGTGCCGCCGGGTCGCCCCCCCGCCATGCGCCGGCGCAAGGCCCGCCACAAGGCAGGCAACCTCGAAGTGTTGTTCGTGATCCTGTCCGGTCACGCCCACAAGTTCATAACGCGGCCGCTCGCGGCCCCGCGCCTGCAGGAACTCCTGAAGGGCGGTCTTGGCGTCCTTGACCTGCGCATGGGCCTCGATCCCCGAAAGCCGCCCGGCAAAAAGATCGAGCAAAAGGGCGCGCGCGGCCTCGTAACCGCCATCCTGATACACCGCGCCGACCACCGCCTCCAGCGCATCCGCCAGGATCGAGTCGCGGTCAAAGCCGCCGCTCTTCAATTCCCCACCGCCAAGCCGCAAGAAACCTCCAAGACCGATCTCGCGTGCCACCATGGCCAAGGTCTCGGTGCGCACCAGGCGCGCGCGCAGACGCGTCAGTTCACCCTCGGCGAGCTCGGGGAAACGCGCGTACAAGGCGTCGGCCATGACCAGATTCACCACCCCGTCGCCCAAAAACTCCAGACGCTCATTGTTGTGCGCCCCGTGACTCCTGTGGGTCAGCGCCTGGACGAGCCGCTCGGGATCGCGAAACACATAACCCAAGCGCTGTAACAGTCGGACATCCCCGGTCAATGGCCGGCCACCGCATGCCGATCGACAAACCGGATATCCGCGGCGACATTACCGAGGATCGGTATAAGCACATGGTAACGAAAGACCATGATGAGTCCGCCGTGCGCCGCGCGTTCGAAATGCAGGTCCTTGTGCACCGACACGCCGCTTACATAACCCACCGAGAACTCCCGCCGCAAGGCCTCGCGCAGACCGGGGCGCCCGTAAGCGCCAACATCCGGCTCTTTCGCGACGCTTGCCAGCGCCTTTTCGATCTGCCAATTGTCCAGGTAGGCCGGGCCGATCTTAAAGCCCACGAACACCCAGAACCCGACCACGATCACGAATATCAGCGCACTCCATAACGACGCACCGCGCTCCCTTCGCCACGCCATAAGCCCTCCTGCGGATGTTCTCCTTATTGTTAAGGGATGCTACGCCCTATTCGCTTCCAGTCCACGCCGCCGCCATGCGCCGTATTCCAGCTAAACCAGATAAGGAACGCGCGGCCGACAAGGTTTCTCTGCGGGACATAGCCCCAATAACGGCTATCATCGCTCAAATCCCGGTTATCGCCCAAGACGAAATACTCATGCGGCGGGACCACGAAATGCATGGGCTTTTGGGTAAGCCCCGGGATCAGGATGATGTGATGCTTGATCTTTCCAAGCTTCTCCGTATACCGATAGGCCTCCAGGACCTGGCCATTTTGTTCAGTGTACAAATACGGCCGCTTATTATAGTGCGGGATCAGCTTGCCGTTGATATAGAGTTGTTTTTTGATGTAGGCGATGTGGTCGCCCGGAAGGCCCACTATGCGCTTTATATAGTCGATCGACGGGTTCTTCGGATAACGGAACACCACGACCTGACCGCGCTTGGGCTCGCCGACCGACAGAATCTTCGTGTGCAGAACCGGCACCCGCAGACCGTACGCGAATTTGTTCACAAGAATGAAGTCACCGACATGCAGGGTCGGAATCATGGACCCCGACGGGATGCGAAACGGCTCGACCACAAACGACCGGATCACCAACACCACGAGGATGACCGGGAAGAACGACCGCGCATATTCGGCATACAACGGCGGCGGCTTGGTCTTGTCCTTGCGCACCATCGCGTCCACCGCCCACAGGATGCCGCTCAAAAACAGCAGCCCGACCAACCACTCAGAAAAGTCGTCTAGCAGCATCTTATTTATCGACCCGCAACACGGCGAGGAACGCCTCTTGGGGAATTTCAACAGACCCGAGTTGTTTCATACGCTTCTTTCCTTCTTTTTGACGTTCGAGAAGCTTGCGTTTGCGGCTCACATCGCCGCCGTAGCACTTGGCCGTGACGTTCTTGCGCAGGGCCTTGACCGTCTCGCGGGCAATGACATGCGCACCGATCGCCGCCTGGATGGCGACATCGAACATCTGGCGCGGTATCAGCTCGCGCAAACGGTGTATGAGTTCGCGCCCCCGGTACTGGCTCTGAGCGCGATGGACGATGACCGACAGGGCGTCGACCCGGTCGCCATTGATGAGGACATCGACGCGCACGAGATCCGCAGGGCGAAATTCGCGAAAATCATATTCGAAAGAGGCGTAGCCGCGGCTCAAGGATTTCAGCCGGTCAAAGAAATCCATGACCACCTCGTTCATCGGCAACTCATAAGACAACATCGCCTGACGCCCGAGAAATCGCAGATCGGTCTGCACCCCGCGCTTTTCCACACAAAGCTGGATCACCGCGCCCAGATACTCCTGCGGCACCAGCACGCGGCAGGCAATGATCGGCTCACGGATCTCACGCACAAGGCCTGGCTCGGGCAGGCGTGCCGGGTTGTCGATGCGCAGGCGCTCTCCCTTGACGGTCTCGACCTCATAGACCACGGTCGGGGCGGTGGTGATGAGATTCAGCCCGTATTCGCGCTCGAGGCGCTCCTGGATGATCTCCATATGCAGCATGCCGAGAAACCCGCAACGGAAACCAAAGCCTAAGGCCTCCGAGGTCTCGGGCTCGAAATGCAACGATGCGTCGTTCAACTTAAGCTTATCGAGCGCCTCACGAAACCCATCGTAATCTCCGGCCTCGATGGGGTAAAGCCCGGCGAATACCCGCGGCTTGATCTCCTTGAAGCCGGGCAGCGGGGCGCTCGCCGGACGCCTGGCCTCGGTGATGGTGTCGCCGACCCGCGCACCCTTGACATCCTTGACGCCCGCCACGACATAGCCGACTTGACCCGTGTGCAACGCGTCCACCGCCTGGCGCTTAGGGGTGAACACCCCCACCTGCTCCACGTCGTAGTCGCGGCCGGTGGCCATCATGCGTACGCGCATGCCGCGCGAGAGCACGCCATCGACCACGCGCACGAGCGCCACCGTGCCAAGGTAGCTATCAAACCAGGAATCGATGATCAACGCCTTCAACGGCGCGGATTCATCCCCCTGGGGCGCCGGCACCAGCGCCACGATCGCCTCCAGGATGTCGCGTATGCCCTCGCCGGTCTTCGCGCTCGCGCGGATGGCGCCGGCGGCCGGCACGCCGATGATGTCCTCGATCTCGCGGGCTACGCGCTCGGGATCGGCCGCCGGCAGATCGATCTTGTTCAACACCGGGACGATCTCGAGATTGAGTTCGGAGGCGGTGTAGCAGTTGGCGACGCTCTGCGCCTGCACCCCTTGCGCGGCATCGACCACCAGCAGCGCCCCCTCGCAGGCGGTCAACGACCGCGAAACCTCGTAGGAGAAGTCGACGTGCCCGGGGGTGTCGATGAGATTCAATTCGTAGGTCAAGCCGTCTTGCGCGACATAGCGCAGCGCCACGCTCTGGGCCTTGATGGTGATCCCGCGCTCGCGCTCGAGGTCCATGGAGTCGAGCACCTGGCTTCCCATCTCGCGCGCGCTCAAGCCTCCGCACCACTCTATGAAGCGATCGGCGAGCGTCGACTTGCCATGGTCGATATGGGCGATGATCGAAAAGTTTCTAATGCGATCTTGCAAGCTTGGCCTTGGCGCGTGGACGTTTACCGCGAACACCGGTCACCGACGTGTCGGGGCATCATACCGGGTTTCGTGGGTCACACCAACTATTTGCTCAAGGCCAGAAACATCGAGCGCCCGTCTCTGTGGATAAGTACCGGGACCGGGTGCTGCGGCAAGACGTGCGCCAATATCGCCATGAACGCCGGCACGCTTGCGGTGGGCCGCCCGGCGAGGCTTAAAATCACATCCCCTGGCACGATACCGGCCTTCGCGCCCGGACCATGGCTCGCTTCGACAAACACCCCCTGGGTCACGCCGAGCGCGCGCCGCTCATGGCCGGTCAGATCACGCAACGCAAGCCCGAGGGAGGTGTTGTCGCGGGGCTTTCGCGGCGGGCGCGTATAGGCCGCCGGCAGGGCCGCGGGCAAGGCCCCGACCACCACCGAGAGGGTCTCTGGGTGACCATTGCGTATGATCTTTAGGTACGCCGGTGTGCCGGCGGGGGTAAAACCCACCAGCGGCGGGAGGTCCGAGGCGCGCGTGATCGGATGTCCATCATAGCGCACGATGATATCGCCCGCCTGCAAGCGCGAGCGGGCCGCCGGGCTGCCGGGCAGGACCTCGGAGATGAGCGCCCCATAAGGCTTACGCAGGTCGAATGACACCGCGAGCCTACGCGTCACGTTTTGGATCGTGACGCCAAGCCAGCTCCACGGCACATGTCCGCTTACCTTCAAGTCATGACTTATGCGGATGGCGAGATTGATCGGGATGGCAAACGACAGGCCCATGAAACCGCCGGTACGGCTATAGATCCGGGAATTGATGCCTACGACCTGGCCGCGGGTATTGAACAGCGGCCCGCCGGAGTTACCGGGATTGATCGGCACATCGGTTTGAATGAAGGGCACGTAATC
The DNA here is from genome assembly GCA_021819125.1 of Pseudomonadota bacterium. Classification (GTDB taxonomy): domain Bacteria; phylum Pseudomonadota; class Gammaproteobacteria; order Acidiferrobacterales; family Acidiferrobacteraceae; genus Acidiferrobacter. The sequence goes on from JAKARW010000080.1 coordinate 6,466, forward strand.
GGAACCCGGGAGATTACGCCGGACCGCCGATACGATCCCGGCCGTCGCCGAATTCTCGAACCCGAACGGGGCCCCTATGGCCAACACCCAGTCGCCAACCTGAAGGCGCGAGGGATGCCCGATACGCACGGTCGCCAGATGCGTCGCGGGAATCTTCAAGAGGGCCACGTCACTTTTGGTATCGAGCCCGATCAC
>JAKARW010000081.1 GCA_021819125.1 Pseudomonadota bacterium
TAAAGATCGACCGGTCATTCGTGCAACGCTTGGGGGCCGACCCGCGGGATGAGGCGGTTACGGCCACCATCATCCAGATCGCGCATACCTTCGCGTTGCATGTCGTAGCTGAAGGCGCGGAGACTGCAAGTCAGGTGCGCAAGCTTGTCGCCATGGATTGCGATGCGCTGCAAGGATATTATTTTTCGCGCCCTGTATCCGCCGAGGAATGCGGCCGGTTGCTGCGAAATCCGCGGCCTTTTGCCGACCAGGAAAGCGAAGGTTGGCGTTGAAAGCTTTGCGGCCGAACACGGCTGTATCATGGGACCACGGCCACGGCAGATAAAGTGGGATAAAAAGCCGATGGACATGGAGGTAGTGGTGTACGATCGGGGGCGGCTGAAAGGCACGATTCAAGCGCGTTTTAAGGCGTCCGTCACGCGATCGGGTTTTGAACCTGAAAGACGACGTGCGGCGCGCCCTCAAAACGCGCCATTGGCGGGCACCATGTCTACGGTGCTTGTCGTGAGGCCCGGGCCATTGTGCTGCTCTTGAACTAAAACAGCGATCCGGCGATCTTTAGTTTATGCATGAGTCCACGCCTTGTTGGGGGCAACGAAGGGGGGTATTGTGTAGCTTAAAAATACAAGCGGTCTCTGCGCGTTTTGCGAAGTGGCGCGCGTCGTTTGTGTTTGCGGTTTGTGGCGCCCAAGCACTCGCGTGTCGTTTCTAGAGATCGGGCCTGTAGGTCGTAAGCCACTTTTCGAACGCGGGGGCGGGGAGCGGCTTACTGTAGTAGTAGCCCTGAATTTCGTCGCATCCGGCCTCGCGCAGGATCTCCAGCTGTTCGCGACTCTCAACCCCTTCGGCGATCACCGTAAGACCCAGGCTGTGGCCAAGGGTAATGATGACCGACGCAATGGCGGCACCTTCCGTATTGCGGGTTATGTCGCGAATGAAAGATTGATCAATCTTCAGTGTGTTGATACGAAAGCGCTTGAGATAATTGAGGCTTGAGTAACCGGTGCCGAAATCATCCAGGGCGATTTTGAGACCCATGTCCCGAAGAGCCGCCAGGGTCGCTGCCGCCGCGTTCATGTCATCCATGAGCGTGCTCTCCGTCACCTCGAGTTCGAGCAGATCGGTGGCGGGATTGAGTCCCGTCTCCATCAGTATCCGGGCCACCGTAGCCACAAGGTTATGTTCCTTGAATTGGCGACCAGACAGATTTACCGCCATTCTAAGGCCGGCAAGGCCTCGGGCTTTCCAGAGGCTCATTTGCAAGCAGGCGTTCTTCAGAACCCACTCGCCCAAGGCGACGATAAGTCCGCTTTCTTCGGCGATCGTTATGAATGCCCCGGGGGCCATAAGTCCGCGCTCTGGGTGTTGCCAGCGAATGAGGGCCTCCACACCCACGATTCGGCTGGTATGAAGGTCGATTTGGGGCTGGTAATAGAGAAGCAGCTGGTTGCTTTCCAGGGCGCGGCGCAGACCCTCCTCAATGAGGCGGCGTTCCGCGATCTCGGCGCTCATGGCGACGGCATAAAAGGCATAGGTGTTGCCACCTGCTTCTTTGGCCTTATACATGGCGACGTCGGCGTTGCGTAAAAGCCCTTCACTATCGGCATCATCGAACGGAAAGACCGTTATGCCGATGCTTGCGGTCACCTGTACGAATGTCCCCACGAGCGATAGTGGCTGCCGGATCTCAATAAGCAGCCGGTCAACGATGCGCGTGATGTCGTCGACCGACGCCAGATTTTGCAGGAGAATCGTGAATTCATCGCCTCCTTGCCGGGCGATGAGATCGTCCGGGCGCGTTACCCAGTCTTCGCGGCGCAACACCGCCGTCAGGCGTCTCGCGGTATTTTGTAAGAGCCGGTCACCGTATTCATGGCCAAGGGAGTCATTGATGTTCTTAAAGGCATCAAGATCGACAAACAAAAGGGCCATAAGCGTATGATGGCGCCGCGCATGGGTCATGGCGTTTTCCAGAATCTCATGGAAAAAGGCGCGATTGGCAAGTCCGGTCAGCGCGTCATGCGTCGCCTGGTAACGCAGCCGCGCCTCTAGCTGGCGGCGTTCGGTCGTGTCTTGGACGATGGCCACGATCACGGGCGTCTGTTCGTTGAGCGATAGGTGCAGGCGGGCCTCTATGGGATACACCGTCCCGTCTTTTCGCTGATGCTCGCCGTCGCGTCTGACGCCGTCTCCGCTGGCAGTCTGCAGCAGGGCGACGAGCCTGGCGAAATCGTCCGCCGTAAGGCCGGGTTCGACATTGGTGGGGGTAAGGATGCGTAGTTCCTCTATTGAGTACCCAAGATTGCGCTGAGCCCCGGTGTTCGCGAATAAAAAGCGATGTGTTCTGGCGTCGATCATGTAGATTTCGTCGGAGGACTCATTGAGGATTTTCGCAAGCCGCCCGAGCATGTCTTCGTGACGTTTCTTTGCGCTTATATCCTCCACAAGCAGGACGATGTAGTGAAGCGTGTGATCGGCGTGGCGCACCGCTTGCAGGGCGACGTGGGCATGGACGACATGGCCGGCCTTGTGGATATAACGCTTGTCGAGGGTTGTGGCATCGAGCTGGCCGGCGCGCATCTGATTCAGCAGCTTTAGGTTATCGCCATGATCTTCGGGGTGAGTAAGGTCAAGCCAGGTCTTGGTCAGCAGCTCATCGCGTGTATAGCCGAGCATAACGCATAATGCGTCGTTGACCTCGAGCCAATCTTTTTCAAGATTGGTCGCCGCCATGCCGATGATCGCTTGCTCGAAGTAGGCGCGGAAATGCTTTTCCCGTTCGGCGAGCGCCGCTTGCGCCGCACGGCGCTGCTGTTCACGATCTCGGGCCTCGAGCGCAAACGACACGGCGGATGCCATGTCGTCCAGTACGGCCACAATATCCTTGTCGAAGGCGTGTTCCTGGGCATGGTAGACCGTCAAAACCGCGAATGGGACACCCTGGCGTGTCAGCGGAAAGGCGCCAACGGACCGAAAGCCGTGCGCTATCGCGCGCTCGCGCCACAAGCCCGCCAACCCGTCCTTGCGATAGTCGCCGACTGTAACTATGCGGCCATCGCGGTAAGCGAAACCCACCGGCCCGCGTCCTTCAGCTATGTCTGGGTGTGATGAGACCCGAAGGTCATCTAGGTAGGTGATCTGCGACCCATAGCGGGCTATGGGCCGGATTGCGCCACTTGCGTCGCTGACCGTGCCGATCCATGCCATGGCCATGCCCCCTAGGTCCACCGCGAGCTGGCAGGTCAAGGCCAGCAAGACGGCTTCATCCTGGGTGTGGCGGATGGCGGCATTCAATGCGCTTAACGCTTCATAGAGACACGCCAGGCGGGCGGCCTTGGCTGCCGCCTCTTGTTCCGGGCGCGCGTCACGTAGCGCGAGGATATAGCGGAGATCCCCAGCCCCCCGACACGGGCTTGCGCGCGCCTCGATCAGAAGCGTGGCCTGATCGTGGGCCATGATTTTGAGGACCGGGTGGGAGGGATTGGATGATTGCAGCATGTTCCGATCATAGCCCGGAAGGATAGCCGCGATCGGCGCCCCGAGGAGTTCCCTGGCGCTTTGGCCAAGAAGTTTTTCGGCCCCGGCATTCGCGGTAGCCACTCGAAGCGTCTCGGTAAGTCCGAGTAGCGCGATATCGATCTCATTAAGCACCGTTGCGGCCGCGCTGTCGCCCGCCGACGCCACCCCACCACTACCCCGCGCCAAACGCGCGACCAAGCGGCTTGCCTTATGCCATTTCATGGAAATTCACGGGCTGAGCCAAGCAATCGGGACATGACCCGGGCGGCACACGGAAAGAACCCGGGTATGCGCAGAGACAGTCTATGCGTCAAGGGCTGCATCATGGCAAGGCCGCTATTCCCCATAGGCATAAAGCCCGGTTCCGAGTCCGCCGTGCCGGGATGGTCTTCACCATCTTTCCACAAATTCCGTCAAAACTTCATGCTGGGTCTTTATGTAAAGCCAGTCTGGCAGACCTCGCAAGCTTGTCAAGGTAGTCTGAGACGGCAGCGAGGGTCGAGATCTATGGTTCGGGGTGGGTAGTATTCGATGGAAAGCGACCAGGCGCCCACGCCGCGCACAAAGATTTGCATGTGGCCAAGGAGCGTATAAGTGGGCGCGTCTTAAGGCATAAGGTGATGCCTGCGCGGATCGCTACAGCGTCGCCTGCCCCCGATGCTTAAAGACTATTCAGCCTGCGGCTCTCTCGTGGCGCGCGCAAAGGCGCGTAGCGCGGTCTCGTCGATCGTAGCGCGGTCGATTTTGAGATAAGCGACACCCTCGTCGGCGGCGACGGCCACATCCGCTACACCACGGATGGCGGCAAGTGTGGCCTGAAGGACGCTTGCCTCTTGCGCGTCCGATGCCTTGATTGGCAGGACATAGCTCGACAGGTATTGAGGCTCGGCCATCCTCAGTGCGACCAGTAGCCATAAAAGCACGGCACTGGCGCTTGTCACGATCGCGCCATGGATGCCCCAGGCCCCATAGGCCATGCCGCCCACCGTGCCGCCCGTGAATACGCCGAGAAACTGGGAGGTTGAATAAGCACCCATGGCGGTACCTTTTTGATCGGCCGGCGCCACTTTGGCGACAAGCGAGGGGAGGGTTGCCTCGAGAACGCTAAATGCCGTGAAGAAGGTCAAAAGCCCTGCCGCCATGGCGAACAACGAGTGATCAGCGTAGACGTAGGTCAGGTTTGCAAGGCCCAGAACGGCGATTGCCCCGAGTAGAATCTGGCGCATCTTGCGCCGTTGCTCGGCCACGATAATGAAGGGGATCATGAGCAGAAACGCAAGTACCATGACCGGGAGATAGAGTTCCCAGCTGCGGTTTATGGGGAGGTGGGTCATGTGCGCGAGCAGCACCGGCAAGACTACAAAGTTCGATGTCAGCACGAACTGCATGATGAAGATGCCGAGATCGAGACGTAAAAGCTCGCGATTTTTGAGCACCTTGCCAAATGATGCCGCGACCATGCCGGTGTCGCGATGATGGAGATGGGATCGCGGGTGCGGGACAACGCCAATGGCGACACCCATGGCCAGCAGACCCAGCGCTGCGGTCGACCAGAATATGCCCGAGACGCCGATCCAGGCGTTCAGGACCGGACCGAGGACCATGCCGATGGTAAAAGCAATGCCGATACTCACACCGATGGTCGCCATGATCTTTGTGCGATGCTGTTCGCGCGTCAGATCGGCGGCGAGCGCCATGACCGTGGATGACATCGCGCCCGCGCCCTGAAGGGCACGGCCCACGATGACTCCGACGATGGTGTGGGAGAGCGCGGCGACAACGCTGCCCACCACGAAAAGCGTGAGCGCAAATAGGATCACAGGCTTGCGGCCGATACGGTCAGAGAGTGTTCCAAGCGGGATCTGAAAGGTCGCCTGAGACAGTCCGTAAATGCCGAGGGCAAGCCCGATCAAAAGCGGGGTATGGCCTTTAAGTTCCATGCCGTACATCGTGAAGACCGGCAGGATCATGAACAGACCCAGCATGCGGACAACATAGATGGCGGCTAGAGAGTAAGCAGTGCGCCGCTCGAGCGGCGACATTTTGTCGTCGAGTCCTGATAGCTGATCTGGCATAAGCAACAATTTCCTTCGAAAGCGTGGCCGCGCAGAAGATGCCGCCCGGCCTTTTGGGCGCCGCTAGTATAACCTGTAAAGACCGAAGGCCGAAGTCTACCGACCCCCTGGACGGGGAATGCTTTTGCGCAGGACGGGTCCGGGATTTATGGGCGCTGCGTTGCTATCCTTCATGTATACCGTGCGCTTTGGGTTTTCGCGGACGGTGGTGGCCGTGTCGGCGGCCCTATTGTATGGGGCGACGCGCCGATATCTCATGGGAGAGTCGACAACGGGAAATGCTTCGGGCACGGTGGGCGATGGGTGACCTTATAATGTCGGATGATATCGCAAGGCTCTTACGCGCTGCGCGCGCGGTAATTCCGTGCTCTTACGCGCCGTATTCTGGGTTTCCGGTCGGCGCCGCGATCCTTACTGTCTCGGGCGAGGTCTTTGCCGGCTGCAATGTGGAAAACGCGGCCTATCCCCTGGGTTTGTGCGCCGAGGCAGTAGCCCTTGGCGCCATGGTTTCGGCGATCGGTGCGCAACGCCTGCGCGCCGCGCTGGTGTTGACGGCGCGACCCGTGCCGTCGTGGCCATGCGGGGGGTGCCGCCAGCGTTTGCAAGAATTCATGGAGGCGGATGCCATAGTCTATGCCGCAGGTTGCGAGGCCGAACCGGTCGGTATTCCGTTCGCGCGACTCCTGCCACTGGCCTTTGGCGCCGGCGATCTCGCGCCTCGGTCCCCCTGAGCCGCCGTGTGTCATGACGTGTTCACGCGCCTTTTCCTTGGCGCCCACTTCTTGCAATATGCCCGCTAGCGGGCGCCTCCCGTCTCGTAGGCGGCAAGTGGCGCACCATGCGGGCGCGCATAGCGCGCCAGATAATGGCGCACGACACACACGCGGCGGCCGTGCCCCTTCTCATCTGGCGGTGGGTAGGGTTCTTCCCCGCTATAGCGTATCCAGACCCAATCGGGGTGAAAGTGGCACCACGGCCTCTGGGCGCGCCCTTA
>JAKARW010000082.1 GCA_021819125.1 Pseudomonadota bacterium
AAAGGCCCCCCGCGCCACAAAACGAAGCCATCGGGGCGCAGAACGGTGCGTTTGGACGGTCCGCCCTGGCCAAATCTGGATTCTGAACCATACGGCTGTCGAAATCATTGGCTAGATTAGACGTTCCCTAGAACATCTCCGCGTGCCCATTTTTATGGGACCTCGCCCGCTTTTTTCAGGGCTTTCAGCGTGGCCTGCTCGCGATTGATCGCGGCCTGCAGCTTCGCGTCCTCGGCATTAATCTTCTGCAGGGTCGGCGATACCATCACGGGTGCCGGCAAAACGGCCGGACAGCTTGCGCCTATCCAATGGCCATGCAGCACCTCATGTATCGTGGACCCTCGTCCATCGACGAGATCTTCGCGGGTCCACCCTCCCTGCATGACATACATGGACCCTTTTGCGTGGAATTGATACCAGCCGTGATCCATGATCACGGCCGAACCCTGACGCATCCGGTCGTGCCACGTCACCTTCGTCCCCAGCGCGGTATGGGTGACGTGAATCTCCATGGGACCGGAAAGCGGCATATGCGGCCCAAGTGTCGCGATCGTGTGGGCGCCACGGCTGAAGTGACGCAGGCACGTCGGACCTCGGCTGGTCGCCCGAATGGCCCCCATGGAGACACTCGTCACCATCCACAATCCAGGACGAAAGCCATGGGCCGCTACTGCCAGCGGCGAGACCCCGAGCATCACGAGCGCAAGGCCGCCCCTTCGGGTCACACGGGGAATCTTATAGGGTGTCATATGCTTAATCATGAGGGGCCTTCCCGCGACGAATAATGGAAACAACCGGGGGCGACCTACGCCCCGCTGCGGACTTGGTGCTCTGCGCGAGCTCGTGGCCCGCAAGCAGCGCCGCAACCCCATGCCGCAAAGCCCGCACGCGCGCCAAGGTCCGTTTCGCCCTTTGGCCTTCTTCCGATGTTCGACAATATCGCATATGCCTCTTGAAGACGAACGCGCGCGAGGTTGTAGCGCACCATCATCAGATTGGGTCGCAAGGCAAGGGCTCGGGTATAGGCCTTCGCCGCCGTCCACCCCTGCAGAACGATCAGGTTCTCCTCGGACTTACCGACACGGCACTCCAGGGCCAGACACGGCCACGTCTCGTGTGCCCCACTATTGCTTTCGCCTCGCACCTGGAATATGCGCCACCTTTCTGCGCGCTCGGCGACACTTTCGCGCTTTACTTCGTTCAATCACGAATCTCGCAGCATTCTGTCCCACCATCACAACCTCGTCAATGATTGCACGAACGCGCAAACTTGACGATTACATACACGTACTGTCAGTCTTTGCGTAAAATCTTTGTGTAAACCCTTAATATACGGAGGTGTTGATAGATGCGCGCTATTGGTATGGTAGTGGTGGCGGTAAGCCTGTCGGCCCACGCGGCGGTTTTGGCTCACGGCCGGTGGCGCATTACGGTACATAGCCCGTACCTTAATACAACCTATGCCGCTTGCTATACGGGGTCCAACCCGCCGATGTTGCGTCAGCCCGGCCAGACGTGCCACATGGGCTCGTGGAACGTCAGAGGGGATGTCGTGCGCGGCCAGGAGATCTGCCGACAAGCCATGCCAAACGGAGAAAACGCGCTTACAACCCTTCGCATGGTATTGATTGTACGGGCAAATGGAAAAACTTATTCGGGCCGTGTCCGGGCTCAGGTTCATACACCCATGGGCGTATTTGTGAGCCGGGAGACGCTTATGGGACGATGGATATCTGCCGATTGCCGACACCATTGACAAATCGCGTTGCCTCTTGCGTTTTTTTGTGTTGTAACCGGCCCGCAATTGTGGAGGGGCAAACAATACTGTGACGTAAGGCCATCTTTTTCTAGAAATAATGGGGGCATGATTAGATAGAAATCGCATGGAATCATGAAGAATCGGCAACGCGGGCAGGGCATGACGGAATATCTCATCATTACCGCCCTGATCGCAGTGGCCGCCATCGCCGTATTTGCGTTCTTCGGGAAGACAATTCGCAGTCAGATCGGGGGCTTGAGCGAAGAGGTGGCAGGGCAAAGCGCGAGTACTGCGATAACGCAGGCGCAAACGGCGGCCCAGCAGGCACAGAGCCAGGGAAGTAAGACCAAGAACCTGTCCTCGTACACGAACGCGAGCGCCGGGCAGTAGGCGCACGCGTTAAGGGTACAAGGCCGTGCGCGCGTCCGAGGACGGCCAAGCCCTGGTCTTTGCGGTGATCGTTTTGCTCTCCGTCCTGGCCGGGGGATTGGTCCTCTATAACAGCGGTCGCCTGGTGCTAACCAAGATGCACCTGCAGAATACCGCCGAATCGACCGCTTATAGCGGCGCGGTGCTTGTCGCGCGCGACTACAATTTTTCCGCCTATGCCAATCGGGCCATCGTGGCAAATCAGGTGGCCATCGCGCAGATGGTGGGACTGCGGTCGTGGGCACGCTACTACTGCTTGACCTACAATGATCAGTGCGGGAACCAGCAGAGCGGCAATGATCTTCCGAGCCAAATTCAAGGGGTCGTCAATCGTTCGGAGGTCCGTTCGATCTACGGTTTCTGGCTTTCATATTACAAAGGCCTTTCTCAAGCTACCTTCCAGGCCAACCGCGCAAGTGATGGCGCCATTGCCGATATCGCCAACACCCTCACCGGGCTTCTCGGCAAGGGCGCGATCGGTTTTCACGACGCGGTGCTCGGGGACTTGGCTGCGGGGGCGGCAGGTCAAGGCCTGCTGGCGCGCGTGATGACGGCAAATGACCCGCGCGCGCAAATCAGCACGGCCGGTAAGATCCTGATCGGCGATGCCGTGCAAAACCTGCGCGGTTTTACTCAGACCTACGGGAACTCCACGACCGCCCAGACGCGCTTGGCCACGGTCGTAACTCAGGGTCTGGACGGGTTTTCAAAGGCCCGCGGTGGCAACGAATGGACGCCATACCCGTTGCTAAACCCTGCTTCATGGATTCCCTATAACGACCAGCCCTTTTCGGTGATCTGGAATAGTTATAGCGGGGGCACGGAGTGGAAGACGGGCTTCAAGACATGGAACGCGATGGATGTCTCCTCGGTATCGGGCTTTGCGATCTGGTGGATCAGTGTTTTTGGGGTGCCGATCCCGATACCGATCCCCATCTGGACCAACCCACCGCTTTACTTTTGGCCGAACTCTCTAAGTCACGCCGCCGCAAGCGCGGGTAAGACCGCCGATCTGGCTACAACTGACAACTTTGGGGAGGCGACGGGCTCGGCCTCCTACGGGAGTTCTTATTCCGTCAACACGCAGGCCGCCGATACGCAAAACAACGCAGGGGCCGGGAACAGCATCGCCACTTATAGCGGCTTGCCAAACTACGAGGATGTGAGTGATACGCAGGCCGCCGATTTCGCGGCCCCGACACTTTCGATCGTTCTCGATCGTCCCCGGGCGACCATCATGACCACGACTCAGTTAGGGGTGGCAAGCGGCACGCTTGCCACCCCCGGTACTGAGGCGGGCGGCCAGGTCGAGGCGATGGCCACGGCGCAAGCCCAATTCGCGCGCCCGCAGGCGAGCCGCAGTCTGGGTGGCAAGATCGTCTATGGCAACCTCTTCAATCCGTACTGGGAGGCCCACCTCGCGCCTACCCCGGCCTCGGTTCGTGCAATGGCGGTGGCCGCACAGGTCGCAGGTCACGGATGATGGCCGCGCCCTTTTCCGTTCACCATCCGTGCGCAGGTCAAGCCCTGGTCGAGACGCTGATTGCCGCACTCTTCGTACTCGTACCGATCTTCCTACTCTACCCGCTTCTTGGGAAATACATAGACTTGAAGGCGCAGACCCTGCAAGCCGCTCGCTATGCGGCGTTCGAACGAACCGCGTTTTCGGCGAGCGGCCAGCGCGACGGGGCGTCCGTTACCCAAGCGAGCAACACGACCATCGGTGGCTACACGGCGCTGCGGTTTTTTGGCGCACCGACCGCAGCGCTCAATAGCGAGGCCCCGCAAGCCACGGACTACACCGTCAATCCGCTCTGGGTCGACCAGGCGGGACATGCCCTGCTGCCTCGGTACTCGGACATTCAAACCACGCTTACCAACGCCAAGAGCCCGGACGTCGCGGACTCGGCCCTGCAGACCCTCTTGCAGCCGACCCACGCCCTGAGCGAGGGCGGTCCGACCCTGGATTTTCAGGGGCTAGTGACAGCCGCCGTTCAGGCTACAGCAGCCCCGGTAACCTATCCACCCCCGCTCAACACCCTTACCCTGCGCTTTACAGCGAGCGACACAGTGCTCACCGACGCCTGGAGCGCCGCCGGCCCGTCGGCGATGCTCACCCAGATCCAATCGGCACTGCCGAGACCCGAACCGATTCTAAAGACGGTCTTGAGCGACTTCAGGACAGGCGGCGTAAACGACCTCGGGTCCCTCAACCTGGGGCAAGCCCTGACCGCAAACCCCGAGGAACTGCCGGCCGACCGACTGCAAAGCAGTAACGGCGGTGGGGGCACCCCATGAAGATCATCCCCCTTCTTCTCGGATGCCTCGGCGTCGGCCTTGCCATGGGCACCGCGATGGCCGATCCGGCGGCGATTGAGTGCCCCTCGCCCGGATGGCCTACCGGGATGCATCTGACGTGGGTGGCCCCGCGCATGACAGTCGATGGCCTACCACTTGCGGTCTTACAGTTTACAAGCCCACTTTCGGCCAAAGGCCTGCAACATTGGTACTGGCGCCGCTGGCGCGCCTTCGGCCAGCATCCCATCGCCTATCCAGTGGCACACTGGCAGGTCATAGCCCGCTATCGGGGCGGCTGCTTCGAGACCATCCAGTTCAAGGCGCACGGCCTCGGGTCCTATGGTTTTGTGGGCTTGAGTGAACCGGGCCAGGCTGCCTCTGCCAGCACATCGCCGGTAAATTTCCCGTTCCCCGCGGGCAGCCATCTGCTTCTCACGTTGGCAAGCGCAGATCACGGCAAGCAGGCGCAGACCCTCGTCGCACTCATCCCTTATGGCGTGGACGCCGCGTTTTACTATCAACACACGCTGACCGCGCTTGGGTGGGCCGCCCAGATGAATCGCCGGGGAAACGATACCCGCGATCTGATTTTTCAGAAGGGCAGTACCGTCGCAGATCTCAGTTTTACCCCATTTACCGGAGGGACTACCAGTGCACTCATTGCGCTCGTCTCCCATTAGGCAGCGCGGCCAGGGCCTCTCCGAGTACGTCATTGTACTCGCCGTCGGCGTGATCCTGCTGACCGTGCCATGGAATGGGCAGGCCTCCCCGATCATGCAGCTCACCCGCGCCCTGCAGGGGTTTTATGCCCGTTACTCTTACACGCTTTCCTTACCCTGACTCTGGAGACCGCCCCTGAAATCGCCCCTCTTCCGTCTGCCCCGGATCCCGCGCACGGTCTTGCTGCTCGGTGGCGCGCTCGTGTTCGCGACGATTACCGCAGTCGCTGTCAACCACTATCTGCAGCGCCGGGAACAGGTCCTGGCGGCGCGCCTGCAGGCCCGATACCAGGGCAAACGAATCACGGTGGTCGTTCCGCGCGGCAACCTGCCGGCCGGTGCGCTTGCCACGAGTCAGGACATGGCCACACGCGCCGTGCCCGCCGATCTCATCTATCCTTCAACGGTCACCCTGGGGCAGTGGCCGCGACTCGATGGACATCGTCTTTCGCGAGCGGTCTACGCAGGCAAACCCCTCATGAAAAGAGACTTTACACCCGAACGCAAGGGTGACTTCGCCACGCAATTGCGTGCAGGCACGCGCGCCGTCACAATCACGGTCAATCCCGTCAACGCCATCGCCGGGCTCCTGCGCCCCGATGATCGGGTGGCCATCCTGTTCCTGGCACATCATCAAGAGATTCCGCTCCTTCATCACGTGCGGGTCCTCGCTACCGGCCTCGCCACCGCGCGGCACGGAACACGACGAAGAAACGATTATTCCCGCGCCAACTTCGGGACCATCACACTTGCCGTCACCCCGCGCGAGGCCGGAGAACTCACGCTCGCCGAACGCGTGGGGGGCTTACGCGTGGTGCTGGACCCGGCGCATGAACGGCCCGGCGCGGGACTGCCGCGGCTGACCCTGGCCAGCCTCTATGGCCTTCCGGGGGCGGCGGTAGGTGGTACGCGGGCGAGTGTCCAGTACATCGTCGGCGGGGAACAAGGGAATCGCGTGCGTATTCTACCGGTGGGCGAGCCGCTCTCGAAGACCGCGCCTGCAAGCGGGCCCGCGGCGGCCCTCGCACATGTCGCCACCCGGACCGATAAGGCGCTTTCGACCCTGCGAGCATTGCTCCGTAAGACGCCGGGCGCGGTGACGGCGGGGGTCCCATGAAGACGCGCGTGGTCGGCCTTCTCGCGAGTCTTGTGATGCCGTTGGCGGCGCACGGCCTCGTTGTTCATCGCCTGACCCTCTATGTCGGTCAGATCCGGGTGCTCCCCACGGGCCCGGTGCGGCGCATCGCCATCGGCAACGGGCACCTCATCGGCGCCACCGCATTGACGCGCACGGTGGTCCT